>DATJXG010000089.1:0-47578 GCA_035500455.1 Terriglobales bacterium
CCCAATCCAAGAATGAGCCTCAAGCCCGTGGCCGAGCGTCTTCGTATGCTGCTCGACCGGGAATACGCGCGCTCGGAGAACGTGGGCTTCTGTCCCGACTGCGTTGGGCCGGAAGCCGTGGAAATGGCGGGCAAGCTGGAAAAGGGCCAGACGCTTTTGCTGGAGAATCTCCGTTTCCACGCGGAAGAGGAGGCGAACGACGAGAATTTTTCCCGCCAGCTTGCCGGCCTGGCGCAGTTTTATGTGAACGACGCATTCGGCAGCGCCCATCGCGCGCACGCTTCCACTGCGGGAATCACCAAGTTCGTGCAGAAGTCAGCGGCGGGTTTGCTAATGGAGAAAGAACTGCAATATCTGGGCAAGGCTTTGCAGAATCCGGAGAAGCCGTTCATCGCCATTCTCGGCGGGGCGAAGGTTAGTGACAAGATCGGCGTCATCCAGAACCTGATGAGCAAAGTGGATGGGCTCATCATCGGCGGCGGGATGGCCTATACATTCCTCAAGGCACAAGGGCAGGAGATCGGCAAGTCGCTGGTGGAGGCCGACAAGCTCGACCTGGCGCGGCAACTGCTGCAGCAGGCCAAAGAGCGCAAGCTGAAGTTCCTGCTGCCGGTGGACCATGTCGTGGCCGACAAGATCGACGCTGGCGCCGTGGCGAAAACCGTGGGTGTGGGGCAGGCGATTCCGGCGAACATGATGGCGCTCGATATTGGTCCAAAGTCAGTCGAACTTTTCTGCGAAGAAATCCTGACAGCGCGGACCATCGTGTGGAACGGCCCCATGGGCGTGTTTGAGCAGCCGCAGTTTTCCAAGGGCACGTTCAAGATTGCGGAAGCCGTGGCGGAAAACGTCGGGGCAACCTCGATTGTTGGCGGCGGGGACTCGGTTTCGGCGGTCAGCCAAGCGGGCGTGGCGGACAAGATCACCCATATCTCAACGGGCGGCGGGGCATCGCTGGAGTTTCTGGAGGGGAAGAAGTTGCCGGGCGTGGAAGCGCTGACGGATAAGCGTTGAGCGTGTTTCGGTCTGCGGCATAACTGTCGTCCCGAGCGCAGCGAGGGATCTTGGTTCTTGCCTGCGCATGGGCATTGCCGCTGCCGGCAAAGACCCACATCCCTCGCTTCGCTCGGGATGACAGTTTGTTAATGGACAGTAACGGCTTGGCCAGAAACTTTGTGGTGGAACGGTTCAGTATGCGAGTGGTGGCGGGTGGGCGGTTCGTTGAACTGCACGGCCCGGCAGATATCACCGAAGAAGCCACCGAGGCCATCGTGAACGCCGCCAACTCGTACTTGATGGGCGGCGGAGGCGTGGACGGAGCCATTCACAATGCCGGAGGGCCCGCGATCCTGGAGGAGTGCCGGCGCTATGTAGCGCAGAACGGGAACTTGCCGGCGGGACGGGCGATGCTTACGCGGGGCGGGCGGCTCACGGCGAAATATGTGATCCACACTGTCGGGCCTGTGTATCGTGGCGGCAGCAGCGGGGAACAAGAACTGCTGGCGAGTTGTTACCGGGAATCGATTCGTTTGGCGGAGCGGCACGGCATCCAGTCGCTGGCGTTTCCTTCGATCTCGACCGGCGCGTTCGGATATCCGGTAAGTCTGGCAGCCCACGTTGCGGTCCAATCGGTGCTCACTGAACTGGAGCAGGCCACGCACGTCGGGAAGGTCCGCTTTGTTCTGTTCGATATTTCCACTTTGAAAGCATATAGCGCAGCCGCGGAAAAACTGGTGAGGGCTCGGCCCCAATACGCACTGGAAAAGGCCTCTACATGACACGACAAGCAAGACGAAAAGTGATTGCCGCCAATTGGAAGATGTACAAGAACCCGGCGCAGACGCGCGACTTCTTTCGCGATTTTCTGCCGCTGGTTGCGGACCACACTCGGGACGAGATTGTGGTCTGCCCGCCCTACATCGACCTGTATGCCGCGGTGGAGGCTGCCAAGGGATCGAATGCCGCCATCGGCGCGCAGGACGTTTATTGGAAGGAAGAGGGCGCGTTCACCGGCGAGGTTTCTCCCGGCATGCTGCTGGCGGCGGGGTGCACGCATGTGATCATCGGGCATTCGGAGCGGCGGCAGTATTTTGGCGAGACGGATGATACCGTGAACATGAAGCTGAAAGCGGCGCTGGAGGCAGGACTAACTCCCATCGTTTGTGTGGGCGAGGTGTTGGAGGAGCGCGAGGCGAACCTTACCGAAGATGTTCTGCGGCGGCAGTGCCTGCGGGCGTTCCACGCGGTTTCCGCCAAGAAAGCCGGCAAACTTGTGGTAGCTTACGAGCCGGTGTGGGCCATCGGTACCGGAAAAACCGCTACGCCTCAACTGGCCTCGGAGGCGCACACGTTGATTCGCGGCGAGGCAGCGAAGGCTTTCGGCGATGAGTTTGCCGGGAACCTGCGGATCCTCTACGGAGGATCGGTGAAGCCGGAGAACGCTGCGGCGCTCATGTCGGAAGAGGAGATCGATGGGGCTCTGGTGGGCGGGGCCAGTTTGGACCCTAAGTCGTTTGCAGCCATCGTCAAGTATTAGGGTATTTGGACCAGTCGGTAGCGCTCCTCCGCATGACCTCAGAACAGCAGGTCCCTCCGGTCCACGGATTACCGCTCTGGCCGTGATCCGCTCCGGTCGGGATGACAGAACTTCGGGATGACAGAATTATGGAGAAGGGTCTGAGTCTTGCGGCAATTTAGGCAGCAAGGCCGATCTATGGACGGAGGAATGCGGTCTTGAATCCAATCTCGTCGTAGAATTTTAGGCGTTGTGCCAATTCGGGAGATCCATGCAGCCAACTCTCCTCGCGGCGTTCTTTGAGTTCTCTCGCACCGCCTTCTCGATGTCGTGTGCCGGCCTCGCGCTGCTCGCGATTGGCCTGTTGGCGGCGAAAAACGATATCGCCCAGGCTCGCGGCCTCGACAAGATCGTAGCCCTAACCTATTTATGCTTCGCCGTCCCGTTGGCGGCCTTCGGCGCGGAGCACCTTTCCGGTGCAAAGTTCCTGAAGAACGCGGTACCGCCGTATATGCCATGGCGTTTGTTTTGGGCATATTTCGTCGGCTTTGCACTGATCGCCGCATCGCTGAGCATCGCCACCAGGATTCAGGTGCGATGGTCCGGCCTGCTGTTCGGGATCATGATGTTCCTCTTTGTGGCGATGCTACATTTGCCAAGAGCGGTCACCAGCGGCGACCGAATCTCGTGGACCATCGTCTTTCGAGAAATGTCGTTCGGCGGCGGCGCCTGGGTTCTGGCGGGAGTTGCAATGGGCGGCTTGCGTGGGCCGGGCAGAAGTCTCATCACCGTGGGCCGCGTGCTGATTGCATTGGCCGCGATCTTTTTCGGGGTTCAGCATTTCCTGCATCCGCTGGGGCTCCCCGGGGTCCCACTGGAAAAGCAGATGCCCACGTGGATTCCCGCGCGTGCGTTCCTCGACTATCTTACCGGTGCATTTCTCATCGTTGCCGGCGTCTGCTTTCTGCTGGCGCGGAAGACGCGCGAGGCGGCCGTCTATCTCGGCGCATGGATCGTGCTCCTGGTTCTGGTCATCTACGGACCTGTCCTGATCGGCGCGCTGGCGGACCCAAGCACCGCGGTGAAGGTCGAGGGGCTCAATTATTTCGCCGACACGCTTCTGTTTGGCGGAGCGATTCTTTCGCTTGCCCGGCCGGCCAGACCTCAGCACTCTCTCCCAGCCGCCACTTCACCTGGCCAGCAATCCCCTGCCCCGCAGCCAGTTGGCCAGTAGGGTCGGCCACATTCCCAGAGCCGGGTCGTTCAGATCCAGACCTACCCCGTGCGGTCCTTTCTCAAAGATGTGCAGCTCCGCCGGAACTCCTGCTTTGTGGAGCGCCAGATAAAACGCCACGCTGTTTTGCGGCGGAACTGTGGTATCGGTGTCGGTGCTGAGCAGGAACGTGGGCGGAGTTTGCGGCGTTACCTGCAGCTCGTTGGAAAGTTCCTCGCGCAATTTGGGATCGGCATTCTTGCCCAGAAGATTCTCTTCCGATCCCTGGTGCGTGTAGGGCGCGGTGAAGGAGATCACCGGATAGCCGAGGATCAGGAAGTCGGGCCGGCAGCTTGCGCGATCGATGGGATCGGTGGCTGACGGATTGCCGTTGTCGAAATGAGTTCCCGCAGTGGAAGTGAGATGGCCGCCGGCGGAGAAGCCCATCATGCCGATGCGGTCGGGCTGAATTCCAAATTCGGCGGCGCGGGAGCGAACCAGGCGGATGGCGCGCTGGGCGTCGCCCAGTTCGATGGGATGGTGGTAGCGCGGGCCCAGGCGGTAGCGCAGAACGAACGCGGTGATACCGAGGGCGTTCAGCCAGTTCGCCACCTGGCGGCCTTCGTGATTTGTGGCCAGAAAGCCATAGCCGCCGCCGGGCGCTACGACTACGCCGGTGCCTGAGGCGGCGGGGTCGACCGGATAGTACACGGTGAGGCTGGGCTTGTCGGCATCCGTGTTTCCCAGTGCGCCAGGAGCGCCGTTCGGCCAGAGGAGCATCGTCTCAGGCTCGGCGGTCATCTTCAGCTCAGCGGAGGTCTTTTGCTTCGCCGTCTGCGAGAAACAGAGCGTGCTCAGGATCAAGACGGCTGCGGCGCACCACGGTTTCATTCTTATCTCCTTCTGCTGTGTATGTTCCTTTGCGTTCTTTGCGTTCTTTGCGGTGAAGTTATAACCGCAAAAGAGCGCAAAGGTCGCAAAGAAGACCTACTGCGAATTGACTCCCGGCAGGGTCAGCTTCTGGTTTCCCTCATGCAGCTTCAATGTTTTTCCTTTCCAGACCAGTTCGCCGGAAACTCCGGCTGGCAGGCTGATTTGGGCATCGACACCTCCGGCCTGGAGCGTGTATTCCGTCTCGATCATTCCCTTCGGATGGGGCAACGCCGCGGAGACGTGTCTGAGCTTGCCCAGGTGCGGCTCGATCACAACGCTGGAAAATCCCGGGACCCTCGGTCGAAGTCCGGCCACGATGGTGAGCAGGTCGTAATCCGGATGGGCGCTCCAGGCGTGGGAATCGGAGCGCGTGGGTTCGGGGTTCTCGGCCCAGGTGGTGAGGCCGAGCGAAACCATCTGGTGCCAGGGGCCCAGTAAGTCGAGATAGCGGTCGCCCATGCCGGCGTGCTCGAGGGCGCGGGCGAGATAGAACCGGAAGTAATAAGTCGCTTCGGTCATAGACGGAACCGGGCCGGCGGCGGAAAATCCGGGATCGCTGGCGGAGAGAATTTTCTGCATGACGTCCCGCTGCCCCTCGCGCGGGATTACGTCCAGCCACACTCCCAGAATGTTGGCGTGCTGGCTGAAATGGGTTTGCGCCGGTGTATCGGCGAGCAACCCGTACTTCTGGCTCCAGCAGAGCTTGAGCACGGCTTGCGAGGCACGCGTGGCAGCTTCGCGATAGATCTCGGCCTGATGCGCATCCCCCAGCGCGGCTTCCATCTCCGCCGCGTAGCGCAGGGCTTCGATGAACTGCAGCGTGATCACCGCGGAGTCGCCGTCCTCTTCCTGCGGCGGCATGCCGAATTCGAAATCTTTGCCCCAATCCACGAAGGGCCACCAGGGAATTTTTCCCATCAGCCCATTGGCGCGCTGCTTATGCAGAAACCAGTCGAGGGTGGTGCGTACGCCCAGAAGCTGGCTGCGAACGAACTCGGGATCGTCGCGATACATCCAGAAATCGTGCACCATGCCGACCCAGAGCAAAGAAAACGTCGGAATGATCTGCACTAGCGACGATGGATAGCGGCTCTGGGTGATGCCATCGGCAATGCGCGAATAGTTGAAGGCGTTGATGGCCTGGCGGGCGAGGCGGTCGTCGCCGGCGACGGTGTAGGAGAGCAGAATCTGGATGCGCGTGTCGCCGCCGTACTGCAGACGCTCCCAGTAGGGAGTGTCCATGTAAGTGTCGTGGGCGTCGAGGCGGGCGGTTCGCCAGCTTATATCCCAGATGGGCTTGAGCGAGGCGTCGTCGGAATCAAAGTGGGCGCGCTCTTCAAACGGGAACGCCGAGAACCAGGTGCGCAGACCCTGCGCATGGAGCGGACTGTCACCGGTGGTGAAATCCAGCTGCAAGTAACGCCAGGTTCTCCAGGCGAGTGGCACGAACACTCGGGCATCGGAGCCATCGGGCAGAAATTCGTCCTCGAGTCCGGTGATGTGCTTGCCTTCAATTTCGTTGCGGTTGCCCTTTTCTCCCTTGGCGTCCACCAGAGCCTCGGCGTAAGTCAGGCGAACGCTGGAGCCTGATCCGCCGCTTACCGTGAGTTCGGGGTATCCCGTGATAAGCGTCGAGTTGTCGATCAGAACGCTGGCTTGCGTGTGCGGGGGAACAACGAAGTCCTGGGCGGCAGAATTCCCCGGCAGGTTCACTCCGCTGAAGCGAACGATCTTGCCGGCGGGAACGAGTTTCATCTCCATCGGCGGCAGCGGATCGGCGACCAGTTGCCAGTTGTTGGGAGCATCGGTTTCACCGCGAAGGGCGCCGCGACCGAGGGCCACGGGTTTCGTCCAGGAGGAATTCGCCTCTGCCGCGGCATCCCAGGACCAATCAAAGGCTGCGCCATCCAGCCGCTCGCCCGGTTCAGCGGCGTAGTAACCTCCCGCCTTCAGGTGGGTGGCCCGGATTCCCTTTTCGACTTCTACTTCCCAGGTATCGTTGGTGTCGGCGGCTCGCTCTTCTTCAGTTGCCCCATGGAGCAGGAATGCAGTGCGATCGCTCATCTGGGCGATGGCCGCGTAAATCCCGAAGTTCCACACCGTGGCGGAAAGCAGATTGCTGCCTTGATGAAGCATGGGGGCGATGTCGTAAGTTTCGCAGCGCCAGTGCGCCAGATCGCTGCGTGCGGGACCGTTGCCGACGCGCTGCCGGTTGACGTAGAGAATGAATTGGTTATCAGCGCTAACCTGCACCACGAAATGTTCGGGCACGGAGGCGAGGTTGAGCGTCTTGCGGAAGTGGAGCACCACCTGGTCCCGCTGGGGAACGTCTGCGGCGGTGATCCATTGGGCGGTCCAGAGGTTCGGGGTCTCAGAGTATGCCGGATTGAGTACGCACAATATTGTAATTACGACACCCAGAATGACCTGGGCTGCCCGGCGTTTGGGGTAGTTCCCGGCCGCGGCACGTAACCGCCGAGGGCGCTGAGTTCGCGGAGGTTGGTTCGTCATGTGCACCTAACGCTGGATTGTGAAATGGTATGTGCCCGCGCCGGCTTCATAAACCGCCTTGCGCGGATCGCGGAGAACAAATGACACTCCCGGACTCTGCCGAATGTCCGCGCCGCCTTCGAGAATCTGCGCCGTCACATCTCCCGGAAAATAGAGCATCGCCTGCGTATTCGCAGGCACCGTGACATCCCATGTGACCGTTCCGCCACCGGCCTTCCAGGAAGAAGCGATCTTCCCGTAGGGCGATTCATACGTTGCTTCCGCTTCTCCCAGTTCGCGATTGAATTGCGGATGCAGCACTATATCGTGGAAGCCCGGGCTCTCCGCACTCTCGTCGATGCCGGCAGCATAGCGATAGAGCCACTCCGCCACCGCACCGTAGGCGTAGTGGTTGTAGGAGTTCATGGAGGGATCGCCCATCATCTGGTCACCGTTCCAGCGCTCCCACATGGTGGTGGCGCCGTGTTCGATCATGTATCCCCATGAAGGATAAGTTCTGTTGAAGAGAAGTTCGTAGGCGACATCGCTATGGCCGCTGTTGCTGAGTTCGAGCATCAGATAAGGCGTGCCGAGGAAGCCGGTGGTGAGGTGCCCATCGTGGGCCTTGATGTCTTCCACCAGCTTTTCCGCCGCCGTGGCCCGCATACCGGGCGGCAGCAGGTTCATGTGCAGGGCCAGGACGTAACTGGTCTGGCTTCCTGTGCCCACGGTGCCGTCGGGCTTCACGTACTCGTGGATGAACGCGGCGCGCACCTTGTCGAACACCTGGCGGTATTTCTCTTCGTCATCGCTGCGGCCGAGTGCCCCTGCGATGCGAGTCATGAGTTCAGCATCGTAGGCCCAGTAAGCGGTGGCGATCATATCTTTGGAAGTTTCGCTGCCAATCGCCAGCCAGTCGCCGTAGTCGTTGCCGCGTTCTTTCAGCCAGAGATAGTTGGGATTGGCGCTTTCCAGATGCGTCATCCACTTTTCCATGGCGTCCCAGTTTTCCCGCAGGATGGTCTTGTCGTCGTATTGCAGATATGCGGTCCAGGGAATGATGACGCCGGCATCGGCCCAGCCGGCCACGCTGTTGGACACATTGCCCGCGTAGGGAGAAACGTCGGTGTAACCGCCGGAGGCGCGCTGTGCGTCGCGAATGTCGGCGGTGAACTTGTGCGAGAAGGAAGCGAGGTTGGCGTCGAACGCAGCGGTCCGCCAGAAGACTTCCGCGTCGCCCATCCAGCCCAGGCGCTCGTCGCGCTGCGGGCAATCGGTGGGCACGCTGAGGAAGTTGCCGCGCTGTCCCCAGAGAATGTTGCTCCAGAGTTGATTGACGATGGCGTTGGCGGTCTTGAACTGAATGGTGAACGGCGCATCAGTGTGGAAGACGACGCCTTCGACGGCATCCTGCGGCGGCGTGCCCGGATAGCCGGTGAGTTCGATGTAGCGAAAGCCGTGGAAGGTGAAATGGGGTTCGAAAACCTCGTCGCCTTTGCCGCGCAGGATGTAAGTATCTGTGGCCGCGGCGGTGCGCAGGTTTGCCGTGTAAAGTTCACCATCGTTCTGCAGGACTTCGCCAAAGCGCAAGCGGACTTTCGTCCCCGCGCGCCCGGCAACATGCAGGCGCGCCCAACCGACCATGTTCTGGCCAAGATCGAAAATATAAACTCCCGGCTTGGGGCTATTCATGGTTTTGGGCTTGAGCGTCAGCTCTACGCGCATCGGCTGAAAGTCTTCGGCAACCAAAGGCGCTTCAGGCGTGGTGGCGATGGCCACTTTTTCCCAGCGGGCGGCGGCAAAGCCGGGCTGGTCCCAACCGCTCTGCTCCAGGCGGGCGTCGAAGTCCTCGCCGCTGTAGATTTCGGATTGCAGAATCGGCGACTGCGCCGCCTTCCACGACCCATCGCTCACCACGGAATCGCGGCTGCCGTCGCTGTATTCCACCTCCAGTTGCACCAGCAGGCGCACTGGCGGAGGGCCGAAGTTGTAGCGCGTCTGCAGCCAGGAAAGGCCGCTGGCGTACCAGCCGTCGCCCAGAATGGCTCCCAGGGCATTCCCGCCCTGCCGCACCTGCGAGGTCACGTCATAGACCTGATAGACGATGCGCTTACTGTAGTCGGTCCAGCCGGGCGCGAGCACGTCATTGCCCACGCGCTTGCCGTTCAGGTAAAGCTGGTAACTTCCCAGGGCCGTGGAATAAATTCGCGCCGAGCGCACTTGTTTGGCGACACTGAATTCGCGGCGCAACAGGCTTGCCGGCAGGGCGGGCCACGGAAATTTTACCTGCTCGCTACCCACATCCGCGATCGCCACCGCGTTGGGCCAGGAGGAGTCATCGAAATTTTTAGCGAACCAGTTACCGGTCTGCTGGGCAGCGGTCTTCCAGTCCGGGCCGGAGACGAAGCGCTGGATTTTGCCGTCGCGCATCGTCACGCGCAGCAGGGCGATGAATCCCGCCGAGTTTTGATTGTCGCGCGATTCATTGACGATGGCCTCGGCCGCCACCACGTTCGCGCCTTTGCTGAGCAACTTCCCGGCGGGGATGACACGAAAGTGGCCCCAGGGCTCGCGCTCGCCGTAGCCGGTGGCGGGCGAAGGCTCCAGCACCTGCCGGCCGTCGACCCAGGCGGCGACATTGTCTTTCGCGGTGATGAATAAGGTGGCGTCTTTGGGACTTTCGCCGAGGTTAAAGCGGAGACGGAACTCGTGTTTGCCGGCGCTGGCGTTGGTGAGGCCGTTTTCATTCGCGGCCCAGATCCACTTCACACCCGATTCATAATCACCACGCTCTGCGGGTAGGTCGCGGGTGATCCATTTTGCCTTCCAGTCCTGCGGCGAGAGCAATCCCATCTCCCACCAGGTGGCCTGGCTGTAGGGGCTGGGATCTCCCGCCTGATCCCAGGCGCGAACCTGCCAGTAGTAGCGGTGGCGGGACTCTACCGCCGGACCGCCGTAGGGGACGTTGACCGATTCGCCCGATTCGACCTTTCCACTATCCCAGACGTCGGCCTGGTCCTGCGCGAGCTTCTCGGCCGAGCTGGCGACGCGGATCTGATAGGCGGTCTGCTTGGCTCCGCGGCGGGAATCCTGCAGCCACCAGGAGAGCCGCGGATGCTGGATATCGATGCCCAGCGGCTCCTGCATGGCCTCGCACTCCAGATGAGTGGGAGCGCCACTCTCCGCCGCCAGCGTGGCCGGAACGGCGTTCAGCAGAGACGCGAGGACAAAAAATCCGACCAGCCCTGAAAACCAGCGCCAGACACAGCTTTCCCTGAGAGCGATCAGCTCACGTTTGCGCACTTGTTCAACCCTCCCGGAGAACCGGCAACGGATTTCGTTGCCTTTACCTTTTGGTAAACGCTCCAGTCAACCCCTGCTTTACAAAGTTTCCGTATTGTACTTATTTTCCCTTTGGATTGACACCGGAATTCCTGGCGGCGTTAAATGTCTGCGGCTGAATCGGCTTTCAGCAAATCACTTTCATCGAAAGGTCTCCCCTGTGACCTCAAGGCTCGTTCGCCGGACGCTGGTTCTCCTGGTTTGCCTTCCGTTGGCTGCCCATGCCCAAAGTCCCAAGCCGCTGAAGATCGAAACCGACTGGAGCAAGATTTTGTTGACGTCGAAGTCCACCGCGACCTTGCAGGTGGTGGTGAATCCGCCGTTGCGGCGCGGCTCGGAGATTCATGACGCTGCCTTCCGCAATTTGAAGAACCTGGGGGCTGATTATGTTCGTTACGTTCCGTGGCTGCCTTATCCCAGGCTGGCGGTGGCGGAACTCGAGCCGCCAACGCCGACGACGACTTCCTGGGATTTCAGCTTGATTGATCCCATGACGGTTGACTTCCTGAACGCCACTGAGGGCCATTCTGTAATTCTGAACTTCAGCACCGCCCCGGCGTGGCTCTTCAAGACCGATGCGCCGGTGAAGTACCCCGAAGATCCCAACGAGGTGACGTGGCACTACACGCAGGGCAGCGAACTAAAGGATCCCACCGGACAAGACCTTGCGGCCTACTATGCGCGCCTGGTGGACTGGTACACCAATGGCGGGTTCAGCGACGAGAACGGAAAGCGGCATGACTCCGGCCACCACTTCAATATCCCCTACTGGGAGGTTTTCAACGAGCCGGATATCGAGCATCATCCCACACCTGAGCAATATACGGAGCGCTATGACAGCATCGTCGCCGCCATCCGCAAGGACAACCCGCAAATGAAGTTCGTGGGGCTGGCGTTGGCGTTTCCCAGTACGCATCCCGAGATGTTTGAATACTTCCTCAACCACGCCAACCACAAGCCCGGAATCCCGCTGGATATGATCTCGTACCACTTCTACGCGACGCCGACGCCGGAGCAGACCGCTGATCACTGGCAATACACCTTCTTTGACCAGGCCGACCGCTTCCTGGCCACAGTGCGCTACATCGAGGAGATTCGGAAACGCCTTTCGCCCGAGACCCGCACAACCGTAGATGAGATCGGATCGATTCTCTCCACCGATTTCGCCGAGCCTCCGCCGCCAATTCCCGACGCTTACTGGCGGCTTTCCGGGGCTCTATTCAGCTACATCTACATTGACCTGGTGCAGCAGGGAATCGATGTGATCGGAGAATCGCAACTGGTGGGCTACCCGACACAGTTCCCCAGCGTCTCTATGCTGAACTGGAAGAGCGGCGAGCCCAACGCGCGCCTCGCTACGCTGCAATTGCTGAAGGACAATTTTGGCCCTGGGGATCAGGTGGTCACGACGAAGGCAGATGGCCAGGAAGTTGCGGCTCAGGCGTTCGAACATCAGGGAAAGAAAAAACTGCTGCTGGTGAACAAGAGGGACCGGTCGATCAGCGTCGAACTTCCCGGCGAGTTCTCGACGGCTACGCTTTCCACAATCAGTGGCGCCGCCGACGGGGCCAAACCGGTGCAGAGCGATTGGCACGGCACAACGCTCACGCTTGCGCCATTTGCGGTAGTCGTGTTGGCGGCAGGCTCATAATGTAGGCGGGGCGTCCTCGCCCGTGCGGCGCTTGCAACAGACCTGGAGTTCCGTGGCGCTGGCCGCACGGGCGAGGACGCTCGCGCCTACATTGGTTACTGCCGGTCGGAGACGAAGACGAAGTAGGAGCGCGCCCAGAGCGTCGTTGGAATCGCGCCGCGGGAGCGGGCGGTGACGATGATCTGGTAGTCATCGGAAGCCGCCAGACTTTCCGCGATGGACGGCCCCGCCGCCGGTTCCACTACCGCGAGATGAGCCAGGAATCGATAAATGTCGGGCTCGCCGCCGTAGCCCTGCGCCGCAAAGGAAACCTCGGCATTCTCATGAGCGAAGTGCCAGCCCAGGGAAGCTGCCAGCGCCACCGCTCTCTCGTAAGTCTCGCTCACCACAACGCCGGGCTCGGGGTTGTCGAAGACGATCCTCAGCTTGCGCTCGTCTTCGCGGCTGAACTCACGCACTTTCAGCGAGCCGGATTTCGCCGTCGCCTTCCAGTCCACGTGGCGCGCGGAGTCTTCCGGCATGTATTCACGGATGCGATACAGATCGTAGCCCCTGCCTCGCACGAAGCTCTCAAACTCGCCGCTGATCAGGGGCAGCACTTCAAAAAATTCGTCAGGAGGCTCCACCGAAGGAAACACGATCACTTCCCGCGCGAGGGGAACGCGCCGGGTTTTGCTGAGGAAGGCGAAGGGAAAACGGGTGCAGATGCCGAAGCCGGTCTGCTGGTAACGGCCGCGGCGGTCAAACAGCAACTGCAGGTCGGCGGTGATCTCACTGTGCGCCGGAATGTAGGGGAAGTACGCGGTTCCCTGCAGGATTCCCGGCGGCGCAGGTCCGACGGATGCGCGGCGCAGGCGCCAGTCCCGCAGGCGAACCCACTGGCGTCGCGGCGGGCGTTTGGGAGGAAATCCAAAGGTAGTTTCCTCCCAGGTCCAGCGTTTTCCTTTTTTCTCTTTGGTGAGAGGCACCACGCTGATGGAGAACGACGGCATCCAGCGCCGGGGATTGCGCAGCACGATTCGCCCCGGAACGCTGCGCCGCGCGAACACATGTTCCGGCAGGCGCACATCGAGTTCGAGTCCGCGCAGGACCGCGGCCGAGGCCAGGCCGGAGACGATGATCGCCGCCAGCATGGCCGCCACCACGATGTAGAGCAGGTTGTTTCCGGTATTCAGGGCGGCGATGCCGACCACCAGCACCACGGTCACATAGATGATGCCGACGCGGGTTACCTCGTAATCGAGGGCTTCGCGCAAACGGGCCGACGCGACGCGGCGCGCAAGATAGGGCACAGTGGTGATGCCCACGAACACCGCCAGCACCAGGGCGAGCGTCGCGAGAATGAGCGTGGTCCAGAAATTTCCCGATTCGCGGGAGACGGTGGAGAAGAGCGCGAAGGCGAAGGCGAGGACGAGGCCGAGGATCGCGCTGATGAAGCGGAACCACACTTCCGGCAGGCCGAACTGCCGGGATGCCGTCCCTGGGCCGAGCGCCGTTTTTGCGGCCGTTGACATGGATCGCAGTTACGCCTGTCAGCTTATCAACTTGCACGCGGCGGAGAAAGGTTACCCGCGGCGGCGGGCCTCCGGTTTGCATTTGCTGATGTGAGCTGTTGAAGGCGAACCACATCTTGAGGCTCAAAAACTGACGCCCGCATTCACCAGACTCCTGAACGCGGGCGCCGCATTGACCCGGCAAGTGATTGAACTCAGCTGGTTCTAGCTTTTAGCTGCCCCCAGGCCGTCGCGCCACGCCATGATCTCCAGTTCGGCCCGCACCGCGTCCATCACCGGAACTACCGGGCGCGCCTCCATGGTGAAGGCGGGAAGCATGGAGCAGAACTTGTGCACCATGAGTGGATCGTCGCAGTCCACCAGCAGGTGCCCGCCCCAGTCGCCCACCCGCACCACGAAAAACTCAATCTTGAAGTTGGCAGGCGCCTTCCACTGCCCGAACACCTCAAGGATTCGCTTCTGTGCATTCTCATACTCGGCCGGCGAACCTTGTGGACGTTCGTTCCAGCTGATCACGTATTTCATCGCACTCTCCTTTGGAAAATCGTATGACCGATCTACAGCCGCCTGAGTGTACTACCCAGCGCTGAGTCTCAGGAAAGAAGACGCCGCGCCGGCTCACCCTCCCGTGCGACGCATAAGGTCGCTGACTTTTTCTTTAGCCTTGTCGGCCATGGCGTGCAGCTTGGGGAAACGATTGAGCAGCTTGTTCAGCAGGTGGTGAGCCCAAACATATTCTGTAGAGAGAATGATCAGCCCGATGAGCAGAAACAGCACCCCCTGCAGGATCGGAAGAAACAGGCCGGCGATTCCCAGAGCGATGAAACCCCAGCCGGCAGCCAGAGCCAGAATCCGCTTCACGCGCGGGTTAACCGCCAAGTTTCCTCACGATCCCTCCCGTCGAAAGGCGCGAGAGGTGCTCTCCAGAAACGCCGCCACTTCGCGGTTGAACTCGTCGGGAACTTCCTCGTAGGGAAGATGGCCAACGCCCGGAAGCATGCGCACCCGGCAATCGTGGAATTCCTGCTTGAGCCTCTGCGCGGAGGCAGGATCAACCGCGTTGTCTTCAGCCCCCCAGAGCAACAAAGTGGGAATGTGGGAAATCCGCGGCAGCGAGAGTTCCAACTCGCGTAAGTCCGGCTGCCAGGTGCGCAGTACTGAAAGGCCGTACTGAAACGCGCCCGGCATGGAAAAGGGGGCCGAGTAGCCCTCCAGGGTTCCCGGGCGGATTCGCCGCGGATCGCCATATAGATTGCGCAACAGGCGTCCATGAGCAAACTTCAAAAAGGGAGCAACCCGCTGAAAAACCGGCGCCACCCAGGGATTGCTGAGAAAAGCAGCCATACGGCTGCCGTAAAGAGACCAGGGATTCACCGGCGCGACCAGGATCAAACGGTGAATACGCTCGGGCGCGATAGCCGCTGCTCGCATGGCCACCGCGCCGCCGTGCGAGGTTCCCAGCAGATCGCAGGAGACCATGCCGGCCGCATCCAGAAAGCGCAGGAGACGTTGCGCGCTGGCGTGCAGGCAGCAGTCTAGCTCGGGCGGGCGATCGGAGAATCCCACGCCCAGCATATCCACGGCATGCACCGTGTAGTTATTCGCCAACGCGGGAATGGCGTAGCGCCAGGAGAAGGAATATCCCAGCAGGCCGTGCAGCAGGAGTAGCGGAGGCCCCAGCCCGTCGCGCAGGTAGCGCATGCGCGCCCCGTCCAGAGTGATCCAATGGTCCTCGAAGGAAATTGGTTGGTTGGCGGCTGGCAAGACCAAAGTCTCTTTTTCCATTCCTTTCTCGCCGCCACCGGACAACTCTTTTCCCGCCGGCGCAGTCTATGTAGGTGATATCGCCTCTGTCGCCTTGATTTGGGGAGCAAATTTGCTCCCCAACTTTTTGCTGCCGCCTCGCCCGCAGTTGCACGTTGCAAAACGCGATTCTACCGGAGACAGGGCAGAGGAATCCCGAATCAAGCAGGAATGCGCGATTCTTTCCTACCCCGGTGCACCCGCGGCGCAGGCTCGGCCCGTGGTCCAAGTCAGCGATCGATTCGGGCCGGGCTGAAATCGGCTAACTGTATCGCCGCCAGACGATTACGGAGCGCCATAGAATCCTTCCAAAAAACATAGCATTACTCACAGGCCGCCTCTATAATCTTGGAAGTCATTGACTTTGGGCAACTTAGAGGTTTTATCTCAAACCCTATCATGGCAGCGAACGTGCAGAAGTCCTTAGCTGGTTCCGGCATTCGCGGCGCTTCGCCGGTGGGGTTCATGAAGAGCGAGTTCCAAATCCGGTTCGCTGCCGGGTTGCTGTTTCTGGCGACTCTTGCGGCGGTGGTTCTGGGCTGGATTAATTTCCAGAAGGAACACGAATTCCAAATCCCCACGGATGGAACCTGGTGGGTGGAAAAAAGCGGCGCGCTGGTCGCTGAGCGAATTGAATCAGAAGGGCCGGGAGCCAAGGCCGGCATCAAAACCGGCGATCGACTGGCGGCCATCAACGGCCAGAACATCACCAGTTCGGCTGAGCGCGTACGCGAGCTTTATTCAAGCGGCCCCTGGTCAAAAGTTACCTACTCGCTGATCCGAAATGGCATCCCGGTGGACGCGGCGGTAATTCTGGTCCCTGCCGATAAGTCCCTCTACAACTGGCTGCGTTTCATCGCGCTGATCTATCTTGGAATAGGGATCTACGTTCTTCTGCGGCGCTGGACCGCGCCCAGTTCCACGCACTTCTACATCTTCTGCCTGGTCTCGTTCGTTTTCTACTCATTCCACTACACCGGCAAGCTGAACCAGTTTGACTGGACGATTTACTGGGGCAACGTCGCCGCCTGGCTGCTGCAGCCCGCGTTGTTCCTGCATTTCGTGCTGGTGTTCCCGGAGAAGCGGGCGGTGGTGCGCCAGCACCGCTGGGCGGTTTCGCTGATTTATCTGCCCGCGGTGGTGCTGTTCAGCATCCACCTGCTGATTCTGCGGCTGGCGGCGGCCAGCGAGTCGGTGCGCTGGAACCTTGACCGCTCGCAGATGGCATATCTCGCCACCTATTTCGCGCTGGCGGCGGCGGTGCTGTGGGACAGCTATCGTCAGGCCGCCACGCCGATTCTGCGCCAGCAGTTGAAGTGGGTTACGCGCGGCACCATTCTGGCGGTGGCTCCATTCACCCTGTTTTACGTTGTGCCCTACCTCACCGGCTCGCTGCCGACGGTAGTGATGAAGATCTCGGTTCTCTCGCTGGGCCTGCTGCCGCTGACCTTCGGCTACGCCATCTTCCGTTACCGGCTGATGGACGTGGACCTAATCTTCAAGCGCGGCATGGCTTACACACTTGCAGCGGCGGCCATCGTGGGGATTTACTTTGCCGTCGTGGCCGGGGTGGCCGAGCTGGTGCACATGCAGGTGCCCAGCTCCGGCCCTGCCGGTCTGATGATCGCCATCGGCGCCACCGCCCTGCTGTTCGACCCGGTGCGCAAGTGGATTCAGGAGCGCATCGACCAGTTCTTCTATCGCACGCGCTATGACTATCGCAAAACCCTGATCGAATTTGGGCGCGAACTCAGCGCGGAAACCGACCTCGACCGCATGCTCAGCTCCATCGAGATGCGCCTTTCGCGCACCTTGCTGGTGGATCGCATGGCGATCTTCCTTTCGGTGGGAGAGCCGCCGCGGCAGCGCTTCTCGCTGGCCAAGTCTTTCGGGCTTACCCACACCAGCGCCCTCGACCTGAGCTTCCTCAGCGTTCCGCGCCCTGAAATGGAAGAGGGGCATCTTTTCCTCGAAAACACGCACCAGGTGCCGCGGGAAACGCCGAGCGCCCGCGAAACGGTGGCCAAGCTGGACCTGAACTACTACATCCCCTGCCGGGCGCAGCACAAGACCATCGCCTTCCTCGGCCTGGGCAAGACGGCGCAGGGCGATTTCCTCTCCAGCGAAGACATCGAGCTGCTCGAGACTCTCTCCGGCTACATCGGCATCGCCATTCAGAACGCCCGCCTCTACGCGTCTCTCGAGCAGAAAGTCGCCGAGTACGAGCGGCTGAAGGACTTCAACGAGAACATCGTCGAGTCGATCAACGTGGGCGTGCTGGCGGTGGACCTGGCCGACCGCATCGAGTCCTGGAACTCACAGATGGAAGCGATGTACGCGCTGCCCCGCTGGCAGGCGCTGACCAAGCCGCTGAGCGAAGTGTTCCCCGCGGCTTTTCTGGAAGAGTTCTACCGGGTGCGGCAGAGCCCGGGAATTCACAATCTCTACAAGTTCCGGCTCAGCAGTCCTGCCGGAGAGATGCGGACGGTGAATGTCGCGATCGCGCCACTGGTCACGCGCAAATTCAACGTGATCGGCCGGCTGATCATCATGGATGACATCACCGAGCGCATGGAGCTGGAAGCACAGCTCTCGCAAGCCGACAAGCTTTCCTCCATCGGGCTGCTCGCGGCCGGAGTCGCCCACGAAGTCAATACGCCCCTTGCGGTCATTTCGTCCTACGCCCAAATGCTCTCCAAGCAACTGCAGCAGGACCCGCAAAAAGGAGCGCTGCTGGAAAAGATCACCAAGCAGACGTTCCGCGCTTCGGAGATCGTCAATAACCTGCTCAACTTCTCGCGCACCAGCGGCACCGAATTCACCGAGGTTGATCTCAACAAAGTTATCCTCGACACCCTCACCCTGCTCGACCATCAGTTCAAGACCACGAAAATCCAGATTGAAGACGAACTCTCAGACCACCTGCCGCTGGTGAGCGGAAACCCCGGGCGCTTGCAGCAGGTGTTCCTGAACCTTTTCCTCAACGCCAGGGATGCGATGCCGGGCGGTGGAACCTTGCACATCGCCACCAGCAATGGAGATTTCGTAGGCGTCTCGGTTTCCGATACCGGGGACGGCATTGCACAGGAGCACATCCACCGCATCTACGATCCCTTTTTCACTACCAAGACGGCGCCTCGTGAAGGGCAAGGCAAAGGCACCGGGCTAGGGCTCTCGGTGACCTACGGAATCATTCAGGAACACTCCGGGAAGATTCGCGTGGACAGCCGTCCCGGCGAGGGCACCACGTTCTATCTCGAGTTCCCCTTGGCCAGCCCCGCGAACAAGAAGACGGTCAATGTCTGAAGCGGCAGTCATTCCGACGCGCAGTGCGGGCGGCACCTCGCCCGGCCCCGCCGGAACTGTGCTCATCATCGATGATGAAGCCGGCATCCGCGAGTCGCTGCAAACCCTGCTCGAACTGGAAGGCTACGAAGTCGAGACCGCGCCCACCGGCGAGGAAGGCCTGGCCCGCGCCGGCGAGCGGCCTTTTGACCTTGTGCTGTTGGATGTGGCGTTGCCCGACCGCAATGGCATCGACTTGCTCTCCGAACTGCGCAGCCATCAGCCGCCGCTGCCGGTGATCATCATTACCGCCTACGGCACGGTGGAGAACGCGGTACGCGCCATGCAGGCGGGAGCGGCCAATTTCGTCCAGAAGCCCTGGGACAACGACAAACTGCTGGCCGACGTGCGCGCCGCCGTGGGCCGCCACCGGGCGGAAGAAGAGAACGTCCAGCTCAAACGCGCCCTGAAACAGCGTTATAACTTTGAGCATATCGTCGGCAAGAGCGAGGCGATGCTCAAAATCTTCGACCTGGTCGGACAGGTGGCCCCCAGCCGCTCCACCATATTGCTGCAAGGCGAGAGCGGAACCGGCAAAGAGCTGATCGCCAAGGCCATCCATCTCAATTCGCCCCGTCGCGACCGCCCCTTCGTCCCCGTCAACACCGGCTCCATGCCGCCCGACCTGCTGGAATCGAATCTCTTCGGGCACGTAAAGGGCGCCTTCACCAGCGCCATTGCCTCCAAGAAAGGCCTGTTTGAGGTCGCCGACCGAGGCACCTTGTTTCTCGACGAGATCGGCACCATGACCATGGACACCCAGAGCAAAATTCTGCGCGTCCTGCAGGACCGCCGCTTCATGCATCTGGGCGGCGTGCACGAGGTCCAGGTCGATGTTCGCATCATCGCCGCCACCAACGTGGACTTGCGGCAGCTGGTGAAAGACGGCAAGTTCCGCGAGGACCTCTACTACCGCCTCAACGTCATCAGCATCGATCTCCCGCCGTTGCGGCAGCGCAAGGAGGACATTCCACTCCTGGCAGAGCATTTCCTTCGCAAGTACGCTGATGAAAACGGCCGCCCAGCCCAGCACATCGCGCCCGAAGCACTGCGCCCGCTGCTCGCCTACTCCTGGCCGGGCAACGTCCGCGAACTGGAAAACGTGATGGAGCGCGCGGTGGTGCTTTCTTCCGGCACCGAGATCGGAATTGACCTCATCGTGGACCACGTCGCCGGACGCGGCTCCTCCATCCCCAACCTCGAGCATCGCAGCGACGCTTCCCTGTTCGACATCATGGAAGACTGCGAGCGCCACATCATCGTGGACATGTTGGAGAAATGTAACTGGAACCAGACCGATGCCGCTGAGCGCTTCCACGTGCCGCTTTCCACTCTCAATCAGAAAATCAAGCGCCTGAACATCGAAATCCGCAAGAAGAACCGCGAGTAGCTCGCCCTTCCCCGCTGACTTCTGCAAGTTTCATCATTCCTGGCCTGATCTGCTACGCGCTGGCCCGCAGCGGAAAAATTCCCGCGCTTGCGCCCATGATCGCCCGGACGGCAAGTCGATCCCCGCGATCGCCAACGGCGCCTTCCCCATGCTGGTGGAATACCTGCTGCCTCCCGGATTGCGGGGGATCGTGGTGGCCGGACTGCTCTCCGCGCTGATGGGCTGGCCGGCGTGTTCAACGCCTGCTCCACACTTTTCACCGTTGATCTGTACGAGAAGTGGCGGCCCGGCGCCTCGCAGCACCAGGTCGTCCGCACCGGGCGCATGGCTATCGTTCGTCATGGTGCTGATCACGTTGGCATGGATTCCTGTGATCAAGAACGCGTCCGGACTCTACGTCTATCTACAGGCGGTGCAGGGATATCTTGCGCCCTGATCACTCTCGTTTCCGTTGCGGTGATGGTGGGGGTGAGCTACGCAACGTCGGAACCTGACTACGCCGGAATTCGTAATCTGACCTTCGAAACGACCACCGAGGAGGACCGCCTCCGCACTCGCCAAAGCTGGACGTGGAAGGAAATCGCGGGCTCCGGCGTAGTTCTGGTGTGCATCATGGGAGCGTACCTCTACTTCAGGGGCTGAATTCAATTCCTTCAGCGTAGAAATGTAGCAAGCTACGTCTCTACGGTGGGTTGGCGTGCTTCTCTGCTATAGTTTTCGTCAGGCAGAGGCAAAACCATGGCAGCTGGAGATTTGCTCGAAGGCGTGGAACTGATCTCCCCCGCCGAATGGGCGAAAGGGAAAGTGAAGTCTGTCCAGGACTACTCCCTCCTCTGCGTGCAGGCTCTTGCCAACATCTTCCGCCGCCCTTTCTACATGGCAGACACCATGTACCAGGCTGACCTGATCGGCTTCGGTTCCCTGCCCATTGTTCTCGCCGCTTGCTTTTTCACCGGCGCCGCGCTGGCCCTGAACAGCGCCACCACGCTGGGCCGTTTCGGCGCGCTCACCGTGATCGGCCAGCTGGTTTCCATTGGGATTGTGCGTGAGTTAGGGCCGGTGCTGGCGGGCCTGGTAGTGGCCGGCCGCAACGCTTCTGGCATGGCCAGCGAACTTGGCTCCATGATCGTGACCGAGCAGATCGACGCCATGCGCGCTCTGGGTACAGACCCCACTAAGAAGCTGGTAACCCCGCGCGTGATCTCCACTGTTCTCATGCTGTTTTTCCTGACCATTCTCGGAGATTTCCTCGGGCTGATTGGAGGCAGCTTCGTGGCCAGCGTGATCCTTGGCCTGGATGCCCGTGAGTACTGGAGCAACGCCTGGCAGACCCTGGTTTTTTCCGACGTGTTCATGGGGCTGGCCAAGCCCCTGGTGTTCGGCTTCATCATCGCCACCATCGGCTGTTACTACGGCCTTTCTACCAAGGGCGGCACGCAGGGAGTCGGGCGCTCCACCACTGAGGCAGTGGTAGCTGCCATGATCCTGATTATCGCCGTGGATGTATTCGTGACCCGCTTCCTGATGGTGGTGCTCGGTTCTTAGTTGTTGTTATCGAAAACATGCCTCCCACTTTGCCACTGGAAGATAAGCCTCCCGCCAGCCCGGTTCCTGCGGGCGATGCGGTTGTGTTCCGGAACGTGGTCCTCGGGTTTGAAGACAAGCCCCTGCTCGACGGCGTTTCCTTCCGCCTGGAGCGTGGGGAAACCAAGGCGATTTTTGGAGTGGCAGGCACCGGCAAGAGCACCATGCTGAAGCTGGTGCTCGGCCTCATCAAGCCGGACACCGGCGAAATCTACGCTCTGGGCGACAACGTAACCCGCATGAGCGAAGAGGAATTGTTCGGTCTGCGGCGGAAAATCGGCATGGTGTTCCAGGAGAGCGCGCTCTTCGATTCACTGACGGTGCGGGAGAACGTGGCCTTTCGCCTGATGGAAGAGGGCGACGTCTCGGAGGAGGAGATCGACCGCCGGGTGCGGGAATCACTGCGGTTCGTGGAACTGGAGCACACTGTCGATATGTTTCCCGCGGAACTCTCCGGCGGCATGCGGCGCCGCGTGGCCATTGCGCGCGCCATTATCACCCAGCCCGAAGTCCTGCTCTACGACTCGCCCACCGGCGGGCTGGACCCGGTAACCTCCACTACCATCGTAGAACTGATCGTGAAGCAACGCGATGTCTATAAGACCAGTTCCCTGCTGGTCACGCACCGGCTGCAGGACGCCTTTACCATGGCAACTCACTACTTTGACAAGAACAGCAATAAAATGCGTCCGCTCCCGCCACAATCGCGGGCGCAGGTTCCCTTTACCTTTTTGATCCTGCGCGAAGGGAAAGTGATTTTCGATGGCGATGCGCACGAACTCAAGCGTTCCACCGATCCCTACATCAAGGAATATATCTCTTAGCTAATCCCCAGCGGTTGGTTGCTGGTGAAGAGCGGAATCTCGTTCGGACACCCAATGCCCAAGAGACCGAGATTCCTCGCTTCGCTCGGAATGACACGGGGCATATTCGGTATTCGGAATGGCAAGGGAAATATAAGGCTACCGCTCGACCTCGGGAACGGCCTTGCGGCGGGTTTCCTGAAGTTTGACCATGCGCTGCAGGCGCTCGCGGCCGTGCTTCGTCCGGGTGGCCAACTTCTCCGCGTGAATGAAGCTTTCCGGGGAATTGGCCTTTTGCCGGTATTCCTTCAGATAGGGATGGATCTTGGCCAGGGTGAACCAGAGTTCGCCGCCACAGTCGAAGAAGAGTTCTTCGTTCAGCGCGCCACGCAACACCAGGGAAGCCGCCATTTCCCAGTAGCCTCCCACCTGGCGCATCCAGGCGTTCTCCTGCCCGGGCGTGCTGACCCCTTTGATGATGTCATCGGCGCTCTGCGGCCAGAACGACGATGCCCACCAGGCGCGCGCCTTGCGCATCTCCGGCTCGCGCCGCAGGTCGTACAACTGCATGATCAATTGAGCGTCAGCGGAAGTGGGCTTCTTGGCCATAGATAAGTCCTCTTTAGTGGTGTTGGAATTCCCATAACCTTGTCATTCCGAGCGAAGCGAGGAATCTCGATCTCATCGGCGTTCGTTCCGAACGAGATTCCTCGCTTCGCTCGGAATAACAAAGGGAGACCAACGGGCGTTCATGCCGATCCCGCAGGCGCAGCCTGGCTTGCCTCCGGCGCAGCGCGTTCGTAATCGCACTCCTTGTTCGGACACGCGATCACCGGGCCGGCTTTCAAATTCTTCTCCACCAAGTATTCGCTGCCGCAACTGGGGCACTTCTCAGCAATCGGTTTGTGCGCCGAGGTGAACTTGCATTTCGGATAGTTGCCGCAGCCGTAGAATGTATTGCCCTTGCGCGCCCGCTTCTCCACCAGATCGCCGTCTTTGCACAGCGGGCACTTCACCCCGATGTAATTCTGCTTCACGTATTTGCAATCAGGATATCCGCTGCAGGTCGTGAACTCGCCGTAGCGTCCGTGGCGGATCATCAGGTTGCGATCGCACTTCGGGCATTTCTCATCCAGGGGAATGTCGGGAACGCGCTTGCCCTGGTCGAGTCGGCGCGTGGTTTTGCAATCTGGATATCCGGTACACGCCATGAATTGCCCGAAGCGCCCCCGCTTCAGCACCATTACCCGGCCGCAGTTCTCGCAATATTCTTCCTGCGTGGTCTCCTGAATGTCGGCCGAATCCAGGTCCGGCAGATTGATCGGGTTCTCCTTGGTGAAGGTGCAGCTGTTGGGATCTTCCTTGTCGTAAGAGCTGCAGGCATAGAATGACCCGTGCTTGCCCCATTTGATTACCAGCGGCGAGCCGCACCGTTCGCACTTTTCGTCGGTGGGCTTTTCCATCCGCTTGATGTTCTCCATGTGCTTGGAGGCATATTTCAGGTCTTTCTCGAATTTCTTGTAGAACTCGGCCAGCGCGCCGGTCCAGGTTTCCTTGCCCTCCTCGATCTCGTCGAGTTCTTCTTCCAGCCGCGCCGTGTACTGCACGTCGAAGATGTCGGGGAAGTTTTCCACCAGCAGATCGGTCACCACCAGCCCGATTTCCGTAGGCACAAATTTGCCGCCAATTTTTTGTGCGTACATACGCTCCTGAATGGTGGTCAGGATTGCAGCATAAGTGGAGGGCCGCCCGATTCCGCGCTCTTCCAGTTCTTTCACCAATGAGGCTTCGTTGTAGCGCGGCGGAGGCTCGGTGAAATGCTGCTCCGGCTTCAGTTCGCGCAGCGTGAGTTTCTGGCCGGCTTCGAGCGCGGGCAGTTTGTGCTTGAGTTCTTCGTCTTCTTCGTCCTTGCCTTCCTTGGATTCCTCATACACTTTGAGGAAACCGTCAAACTTCATGACCGAACCGGTGACGCGGAACCAGAAAACATCCGCGCCCGACTTTGCGTCGATATCCACGGTCGTCTGGTCGAACACCGCAGGCATGATCTGCGAGGCCACGAAACGCTGCCAGATCAGCTTGTAAACCTTGTACTCATCTTCCTTCAGATACTGCTTGATCTGGTCGGGATGGCGCAAAGCCGAACTCGGCCGGATGGCTTCGTGCGCCGCCTGCGCCTCTTTCTTCTCCTTATATGTATTGGGTTGTTCAGGAACATACGCGGCGCCGTATTCGCTCGAAATGTAACCGCGCACCTCGGCGATAGCATCGGCGGAGACGCGAGTCGAATCGGTACGCATGTAAGTGATGAGGCCGACCGAGCCTTCCTCGCCCAGTTCCACGCCTTCGTAAAGCCGCTGCGCGATCATCATGGTGCGCTTCACGCTAAAGCGCAGTTTGCGCGAGGAATCCTGTTGCAGCTTGCTGGTGGTAAACGGCGGGGCCGCATTGCGGCGCCGTTCTTTCTTCTCGACCGAACGCACCAGCCAGTCAGCCTTTTCCAGGGCGGCGCGGATTTTTTCCGCATCCTCGCTGTTGGTGACTTCGATCTTCTCTTCGCCCTTGCCCAGAAAACGGGCATCGAAGGAAGGGGGTTTCGACGCCGCCAGGTGCGCATCGATGGTCCAGTATTCCTTCTTCTCGAAGGCTTTGATTTCGCGCTCGCGCTCGACAATCAACCGCAGCGCGACAGTCTGCACGCGTCCGGCGGAAAGGCCGCGGCGGACTTTGTCCCACAGCAACGGCGAAACCTGGTAGCCCACCAGCCGGTCGAGTACGCGCCGCGCCTGCTGTGCGTCCACCAGATTGCGGTCGATCGCGCGCGGGTGCTCGAACGCTTCCTGCACGGCGCGTTTCGTGATCTCGTTGAAGGTAACGCGCTGAATGCGCTCCGGTTCTCCGTCTTTCTCTTTCTTCTTCTTCTTTTTCTTGCTGCCGTCGCCCAGTTCCTCGGCCAGGTGCCAGGCAATGGCCTCGCCTTCGCGGTCCGGATCAGGCGCCAGGAAGATGGAATCCGCTGACAGGGCCAGCTTCTTCAGCTTGGCCAGAACTTTCTCTTTGCCGGGAATGACGATGTATTCGGTTTGGAAGTCGTTGTCGGTATCGACACCCAGGGTACTTTTGGGCAGATCTTTGACGTGGCCGAATGAAGCTTCGACGGTGTAGCCCTTGCCCAGATATTTCTGGATGGCTTTCGCCTTCCCGGGCGATTCGATGATGACTAAGCCTTTGCTCAATTTTTCCTCAAATCGATGTTTCGTTGTCCGAAGCTAGCACGAACAGCGGGAAATCGCAAAAACAGCTCTTAGCTCTTAGCCATTGGCTCTTAGCTCAAGCACCCCTGGTTTGGGAGTTCCTCGCAGTCTTCCGCTGACTGCCGAAAGCATTCTCATTACTTCGTGCAGCGCAGCGCTGAGCGCCACATATTCCGTGCTGCTCAAGAATCCGAGATCGCGTGACAAGAGCAGATGGTAAGAAAGCTCCGCGCCCGAGCCCATCGCAATCTGCACGAAGCGGGCCATCTCTCCATCCGACCTTCGTCCACAGCCCTCCGCTAAATTCGCAGGAATGGACGAACAAGATCTCCGGGTCTGGCTCGTCAAAACAAATCTCTCATCGTTCGGAAACGCTTTCGTACTCTTATAAACCGCCAAGGTAAGGCGGTGCGCCTTCTCCCAAACTTGGAGGTCTTTATTAATTGCGCATGACTCCTCCGATCCCGATTTTGAGCTAAACGCTAACAGCTAAGAGCTAAAAGCTTTTCACAAAATTCTTTCCCGGCAACTGCCTGACCTTCCCGGCCAGTTCCAGTTCGAACAACGCCGCGAAAATTTCTGATGACGACAACTCCGGTTCCAGGCGCTCGACCAGTTCGTCGATCTGCGTGGCTTCGTCCGCCTTCAGCAGCGCGTAGATCTTTTTTTCGTGGGGAGGCAGGTCAGATTCCTTGAATAATGATGCCGTCCCCTCCTGCGAGGATTCAGCCCCCGCCGCCGGTTCCAGCGTAAGTCGTACTGGCGCAGGGAGTTCCTCCCAAACGTCTTCCCAGGTCGCCACCAGCTTGGCGCCCTGCTTGATTAGCGTATTCGGCCCCCAGGAGTTCTTGTTGGTCACGTTGCCCGGCACCGCAAAGACCTCGCGATTCTGCTCCAGCGCGCAGCGCGAAGTAATGCGGGTGCCGCTATACTCCGCCGCTTCCACTACCAGCACGCCGATGGAGATTCCGCTGATGATGCGGTTGCGGATGGGAAAATTCTGCGGCGCGGCAAATGTGGCCATAGGAAACTCAGTGATCACCGCTCCGCCCAACGCCAGAAATTGGTCCACTAGGCGGCTGTTCTCCTTGGGATAAACCACATCTATTCCGGTGCCAAACACGGCGACTGTCTTGCCTTTCGCCGCGATTGCCCCGCGATGCGCCGCCCCGTCCACGCCCCGCGCCAGCCCGCTAAAAATTACCAGCCCGCGCGCCGCCAGATCGCAGGCCAGCCGCTCGGCCATGCCCAGTCCGTAGGGGGTAGGGTGGCGTGTTCCAACCACGGCGATCCCCGGCTGCGAGAGCACTTCCACGCTTCCGCGAACGTAAAGAGCTATCGGCGGGTCGTAGATTTGCTTCAGTTGAGCCGGGTAGGCCGGGTCGTCCGGGGTCACGATTTGCGCGCCGGCCGTCGTGGCCCGCAGCATTTCCTCCTGCGCCAGCTCCAGCGATCTGCCCGTTCCCAGCGACTGGGCCGCTGCCGCCTGAATTCCGGTGGCTTCGAGTTCAGTCAGTGACGCCCGGAACACTCCCTCCACCCCGCCGAAGAACTCCACCAGCCGCCGCGCCCGCGTCGGGCCCAGCCCTGGCGTGAGCAACAGCGCCAGCCATTCCGGCGTGTGGGTTTCTGATTTCGCCTGAACTGCCATCTGCCTCGCCACTGCGGCTTCGGACACAAAGGCCTCCTGACTGCTTCTCGGCGGACTCTATACACCGGAAAAAACCGCTGTCAAGGTCAGATGACACATCGCAATGTTTACATTACCCTTGAGGCATGAGGCGCCTGCGGATTTCTGCTATTTCCTACCTTAATACTGCGCCTCTTCTGTGGGATTTCGAGCACGGGCCGGCCGGGGCGGACTTCGACATCTCCTACACGGTTCCTTCGCAGTGTGCCGCCAGCCTGCAGGTGGGTACGGCCGACATCGGCATCATTCCCGCCGCCGCCTATGCCACCATTCCGGGGCTTGCGGTCATTCCGGAGGTCGCCATCGCCTCTCGCCAGGCGGTTCGCTCTATCCTGCTGGTCAGCAAGGTTCCTCTGGAGCAGATTCGCTTAGTCGCGCTGGACACTTCTTCCCTCACTTCGGTCGCGCTGCTCCAGGTTCTTTTCGCGAAATGGTGGGGAGGGGAGCGCCGCTTTGCCGCCGTGCCGCCTGATCTCGACGCGATGCTCGAACAGCACGATGCCGCCTTGCTGATCGGCGATCCCGCCTTGCGGGTGGACCGCTCACGCCACCGGACCTACGATCTCGCTGAAGAATGGATTCGCCTTACCGGCAAGCCCTTCGTCTTCGCATTCTGGGCGGTGCGGCAGGCCGCGCTTACTGAGGTGTCCTCCGAGCCGAGGCTTGTAACTGCATTTCAACAGTCCCGCGATCACGGCCTGCAAACACCAAACCTGCGGCGGATTGCTTCCGAATGGGGCCCACGTCTGAGGATCACCGAGCACGAAGTCACAACCTACCTCACGCAAAATATCCACTATTACCTCGATGCGGAGTGCATCCAAGGACTGCAGTTGTTCTACCGTTACGCTGCTGAGTGTAAAGTTTTGTCGCGCGCTCCGGCTTTGCAATTCCTGGGTACGGCCACGCCCGCCGCCGTGTAACGTCCAACTCAAGCCGGTTGGACTGACTCTAATCCGATCATGACGCCAATGCCACTGACGTTCCTCGCATCTCCGCTGGTGCATTGGCTGCACCGTCTGGGCGCACCCGGCCTGCTTCTGCTCGGCCTGGTGGATAACTCTCCCCTGCCCCTTCCCGGCAGCATGGATCTGCTCACCATCTGGCTGGCGGCGCGCGATCCCCGTCTGTGGCCGCTCTACGCCACCGTAGCCACGGCTGGCTCACTGCTGGGCGGCTACGTCACCTACGCTCTCGCGCGAAGGGGCGGCAAGCACGCAGTGGAGAGGCGGCTCTCCAAGAAGACCGCTGGGCGGCTCTACCGCTATTTCGAGCGCTGGGGATTCTTTGCCGTTGTACTCCCCGCGCTGCTGCCTCCGCCGGTCCCCATCGTTCCCTTCCTGGTAGCCGCGGGCGCGCTGCAGTATCCGCCGCGAAAGTTCCTGTGGGCGCTGGGCGTCGGCCGTGCCTTCCGCTTCACGGTGATCGCCTCGCTGGGCGCCGTCTATGGCCGGCACATCGTGAGATTCTTCGCCAGGTACTACCAGCCCATGCTGTGGATCGTCGTCGGATTGGCGGTCTTCGGCGGTTTGTTGTCAGTGGTCAGCTACCTTAGGCATGGCAGAAAAGCGCACGAATCTGCTCCTCAGATCGCCCATCACAAAACAGTGTGATTTCTCTGCGGCCTCGGTGAAAGTTCTTTGCGATCTCGGCGTTTTGAGGCTTTCGCCTCAATCTCCCAAAACCTTAAAACGTCGAGGACGCGAAGAACGGCCGCCGAGGGCGCGGAGAAGCAGTTGCGGGAAAAGCCGCCGAGGCTTACTGGAACTAACCACTCCGTCTCCGCTAGAATTGCGGCAGACCCTATGTCATTGACCAAACAGCAGGCTCTCGACCTCTTCCAGTCCGACGACCTCATCGGCACCGGCATGGAGGCCGACGCCGTGCGCCGCAGGCTGCACCCCGAGGGTGTCGTCACCTACATCATTGACCGCAACATCAATTACACCAACTTCTGCACCGAGTACTGCACCTTCTGCGCCTTCTATCGCCCGCTGAAGGGACCCGCGGCCAAGGAAGGCTACATTCTCGATTTCGATACCATCTACGACAAGATTCGCGAGACCGTGGAACTCGGCGGCACCGGGGTGCTCATGCAGGGCGGCCTGCATCCCGATCTGAAAATTGACTGGCACGAGCAGATGCTTCGCGGCATCCGCCAGCGTTTTCCCAAGGTGCACCTGCACTGCTATTCGGCGTCGGAGATCATTGCCATCGCCGAATACAGCGGCCTGACAATTCGCGACACTATCGCCCGCCTGCGCGATGCCGGCCTCGATTCCATCCCCGGCGGGGGCGCGGAGATTCTCGACGACGAAGTCCGCTACAAGATTGCCCGCCTCAAATGCCTCACCGACGACTGGATCAACGTCCACCGCACCGCCCATCAACTCGGCATGAGGACCACCGCGACCATGATGTTCGGGGTGGGCGAAAACTACGAGCACCGCATCAACCACTTCCAGCGGCTCTACGAATTGCAGGAAGAAACGGGCGGATTCACCGCGTTTATTCCGTGGAGCTTCCAGCCCCAGCACACGGCGCTGGGCGGGCGCCACTGGGACGAAGCAACCGCGGTGGATTACCTCAAGGTGCTGGCGATCTCGCGGATTTACCTTTCCAACTTCCTCAACGTGCAATCCAGCTGGGTGACGCAGGGCCTGAAAGTCTGCCAGATGGGCCTGCGCTTCGGCGGCAATGACGTGGGATCGGTGATGCTGGAGGAGAACGTAGTGCGCGCGGCCGGCGTCAATAATTGCACCACCGAAGAAGAGTTGCGCCGCATCATCCGCGACGCCGGCTTCCGCCCGGCCCAAAGAGACACGCTCTACCGGCAATATTTCCTGAACTGAGATGTTCGAAGCCGTAGATCAAGAAAAAATCCAACGGTATCGCAAGCTCGTGCAATCGTTGACAGATCTAGGCAATAGTCACGCCAAGTCCCTTCAAACGAAACGCCATCAGCTTACGTATTTTTACTTTGTTCGTTGTGCTGCGTTGGTATCCGGAGTGGTCGTACTCGTCGAAAACAAGCATCTTTCGGCGGCATTCGCACTGCAGAAGAGTGTCGCGGATGCGGTAAGCAACGGACTTTATCTAGGTTATGCGGCGGACTTGCCGGATTTAACCGGCTTGTTTCTTGGCCGATGAAGGGCCGGGGAGCCCGGGCCTCAGCCCCGCAGGCACTCCGGTTTTGACGCTTTAATGCCGAACCTCAATCTAGGCTGGACCTGACGGGACTCGAACCTGCATCTGCCCTACGTGTCAGCGGCACCGACCGCACACTTCCCATCCGTTCCTTCCGTACTTCTTATCGAGCTAGTTTCTAGCCTCGACCAACTCCCGAAAGAACACTTTGTCGTATGCCCTTGTGGACATCACTTCCAGCGATTCACAGTTCACTTGATGCAGCATCTTACGGTCCGTGCGGTCGTTAAAGATGAACCCGTCACCAAGCCGAATAAGCTCAGTGAGTTCCGCGTGGCTTTGTATTTTAAGCATAGCAATGCTATCCGTCCAAGCCCTCGGGTCTGACGGCGGCCTGTAGCGGGGCCTAGACCGAGACGATACGCCTCTAACGCGTACGACACCAGGTTGGTCGTCACATATGCGTGTGACGGACTTACAGCTTTCTAGCCAGCCCGGACTACCGCCATAACAGCCCTATAATCAGTATTTTGTAGCGTTGCTGAACGCACCTCTTCGCTCTCTCAGGTACAATGTGGCATCCAGCTTGTCTATGCAAAGCTGCTGGTAAGGAACTCCCCGCTGATCGCCACACTCATCCCGTCGCGTGTGCTCGCCGTGTTTCTGGCCTCGCGCGGCATCGGGCAGTATATTCGCCAGCACTTTCTCGACAAAACTTTCCAGGGCCTCTACCAGGTCAACGCCTTTGACCTCGCGCTGCTGATTCCCTACTTCGTCGTGCTCGTGCTGCTGGCGGGGTACGGCATGCACCGCTACATTCTTGTCTATCTTTATTACAAGAAGCGTAAGAACTTCACCACGGAACCAGCGAGCCAGTTCGCCGAGCTGCCACGAGTCACGGTTCAGCTTCCTATCTTTAACGAGCGCTTCGTCGTGGACCGCCTGCTGGCCGCCATCTGCCGCCTGGACTATCCGCATGACAAGCTCGATATCCAACTCCTCGACGACTCTACCGACGAAACGCAAGAAGTAGCCCGCGAACTGGTGGACCACTACGCCTCGCAGGGCTTCCCCGTCACCTACCATCACCGCACCAACCGAGAAGGATTCAAGGCCGGCGCCCTTGCCGAGGGCATGAAGACCGCTAAAGGCGAATTCATCGCCATCTTCGACGCTGATTTCGTCCCACCGGCCGATTTCCTGCTGCGCACCATTCACCAGTTCACCAACCCCAAGGTTGGTATGGTGCAGACTCGCTGGACGCACATCAACCGCAACTATTCGTTCCTCACCCAGGTCGAGGCCATCCTGCTCGACGGCCACTTCGTGCTGGAGCATTCCGCCCGCGCCCGCAGCAGCGTCTTCTTCAATTTCAACGGCACTGCGGGGGTCTGGCGGCGGACCGCCATCGAAGAAGCCGGCGGCTGGCAGCACGATACTTTGACCGAAGACACCGATCTTTCTTACCGCGCCCAACTCAAAGGATGGAAGTTCGTTTACCTGCAGGACGTGGAATGCCCGGCTGAATTGCCGGTGGAAATGACCGCCTTTAAAACCCAGCAAGCCCGCTGGGCCAAGGGACTGATCCAAACCGCCAAGAAAGTCCTTCCCCAGGTTCTGAAGAGCGACCAATCGTTTCACGTGAAGCTGGAGGCCTGGTACCACCTGACGGCCAATCTCAGCTATCCGTTGATGATCGTGCTCTCGGTGCTGCTGCTGCCGGCGATGATCATCCGCTTCTACCAGGGCTGGTTTCAGATGCTGTACATTGACCTGCCCCTGTTTATGGCATCGACATTTTCCATTTCCAGCTTCTACCTGGTTTCGCAGCGCGAGCTGTTTCCAAAGACCTGGTATCGCGCACTGCTGTACTTACCCTTCCTCATGGCGCTCGGCATCGGGCTCACGCTCACCAACACCCGCGCTGTTCTCGAAGCCCTCGTCGGCCACAAAACCGCCTTCGCCCGCACGCCCAAGTACCATGTGGAATCACGCAAGGACAAAATCAAGTCCGGCAAGTATCGCCGCCGCCTGGGCTGGGTGCCGTGGGTGGAGCTGCTGATCGGCGGTTATTTCGCGCTGGCGGTGTACTATGCGGTGACCAACGAGAATTACATCACCGTTCCCTTCCTCGTCCTTTTTGTCATTGGCTACTGGTACACCGGCTTGATGTCACTGCTGCAGGGGCGCTTCTCGAGTTTGGCGTTCAGCAGCGAGAGCCATACGAAGCCGTTTCCGGTCGGAGTGTGAGGCGCGGGCGGGACAAACCCTAAATCACCGAGTTCGCGAAGAACCGCCGCCGAGGTCGCCGAGAGAGCCTGCATGCCAAGATCCTCCGCCGCCCTCGGCGGAAGTTCTTTGCGTCCCCGGCGTTTTAAGGTTTTGGGCAGCATACACCCGCAAACGTCGCCAGTGGCAATCGCTACGCCTCTCGCGGTAGAATCCCTACCGTCTTGCGCGCCCCCGTTGCGGGGACCAACCTCGACAATCTTCCAGGAGGACCCCATGCGCGAGCATCACAAAATTCTGCTGCGCTTTCTCTCTCTCACTCTGTTGCTGCTCCCGATCCTCAGCTGCGGCTCGGCGCATGACTCCGGCGAGCGCTACTTCCTCGTAGTCGCCAACCTCAAGGTGCCGTACTGGCAGACCGCGCAGGCGGGATTCATGCAGCAGGCCGTGCAATGGAAGGTGCGCGCCGATTTCGTCGGCCCCGACACCTATGATCCACAAGCCGAGCGCGAAGAATTCCGCAAAGCCGTGCAGGCCAAGCCCTCCGGCATTCTGGTGGCGCCGGCCGATCCCAACCTCCTGAAGGACGACATCGACCAGGCCATCGCCGCTGGAATTCCCGTTCTCACCATGGATTCCGACGCGCCCACCAGCAAGCGCCTGTTCTTCATCGGCACCAATAATTACCAGGCCGGATTCATGGGCGGCAAGCGCCTGGCCAAAGAACTGCAGGACAAAGGCAACGTCGTGGTGTTCACCATGCCCGAGCAGAATAATCTTCAGGAGCGCCTGCGCGGCTATCGCGATGCCCTGGCTTCGTCCCCCCAGATCAAGATCACGCAGGTGGTGGACATCAAAGGCGACCCGCGCGTAGCCTTCGACACCGCCACCCAACTCCTGGGCAAGGAAAAGGACAAAGTCAACGCCTTCGTCTGCCTCGAAGCACAGGCGGGCAAAGAGGTCGCCACCGTGCTCAACGAGAACGGAATCAAAGACAAAGTGGTGATCGCCATGGATACCGATTCTGATACTCTGGACTGGATCAAAAAAGGTGTGATCGCGGCCACCATTTCCCAGAAACCCTACACCATGGCCAACTTCGGGCTGAGAATGCTGGACAACCTGTACCATCACAAGGTGGCCCCGCTCGATAAGAACTGGCGGGAAGACAGCTTCGCCCCCATCCCGGCATTTGTGGACACCGGCTCATCGTTGGTTGACAAAGCGAACGTGGAGACTTTCCAGGCGGCGAATCAATCCATGACCACCAACAAATAAATGGGACCTTCACAACGCGCGCTTCGCAACCTTCTGCTGTTCGTCCTGGCATTGGCCCAACTGGGCTGGACCCTTGACCGCCAGACTAATGCCGACTACCGTTCCCGCCGCGTGGCGTTAGCGGCGAAAACCGATGGCGCTGCCGTACTGCTCTTCGCCCCTCCCGAGGCCGAAGGCCCCAACGACTTCTACGGCTATCGCCCGGACAACAACTTCTTCTATCTCTCCGGCTGGTCGGAGCCGGGAGCGGCGCTGCTGATCGTTCCCGCCGGCCCCAGAGCTGACTCCACCCCTGGACCCTACACCGAAATCCTCTTTCTGCCCGCGCACAACACCGTGCAGGAAAAGTGGACCGGCCCGAAACTCGGCGCTGAAAATCCCGACGCCCCCAAGATCACCGGCTTTGATCAAGTCGAAGTGCTCGACAATTTGCGCAACGAACTGGTGCGGCTGCTGCCCAGCCAACAGGCCAAGATATACACCGACGTGCCCGCGCCGGATCAAGTCTCCAACTCCACCTCCGCGCTGGAGTGGCTGAGTCGCGCCAATGCCTTCGCCATCGTCTCGTACCTCGACGTGCGGCCTCTGCTTGCCACTCTCCGCACCTACAAGGACGCTGGCGAGATCGAACTCATCCGCAAGGCCACCAACGCTTCCATCGCCGCGCAATTCGCCGCCATTCACGCCATCAAGGCGGGCGTAACCGAGCGCGAAATCTCCGCCCTCCTGCAATACGAGTGGGGCAAGCGGGGATGCGAGCGCCCGGCCTATGCGCCGATCGTCGGCTCGGGTTACAACTCGACTGTATTGCACTACTCCGACGATTCAGGAACCATGCAGGCTGGAGATGTTGTCGTTATGGACGCCGCTGGAGAATACTCCCTCTACGCGTCAGATATCACCCGCACCATGCCGGTTTCCGGCAAGTTCACTGCCCGGCAGCGCGAAATCTACAACATCGTGCTGGGCGCGCAGCAGGCGGCCATGGCGGCCTTTCAGTCTGGTAAGTCCACCATGCGCCGCGGCGGCGAGCATTCCCTCTACCAGGTGGCCTACGACTACATCAACTCTCACGGCAAAGACCTGCACGGAGATTCCCTCGGCAAGTATTTCATCCACGGCCTCGGCCACTACGTCGGCCTCAGCGTGCACGATGACGGCGACTACGATGTTCCTCTCGGGCCGGGAATGGTGTTCACCATCGAGCCCGGAATTTACATTCCCGAGGAAAAGCTGGGCGTCCGCATCGAAGACATTTTTTATGTGGATACTGACGGAAAGCTGATCGACCTCACCGCCTCCCTGCCCCACACCGCCGAAGACATCGAACACGACATGGCGCATTAGTCTAGCGCCGGCGTCTCGCCGGCATTCCTCAGTTCCGCCGTAGCGCCGGCGTCCCGCCGGCACCTCTCCACCTGCGCACTGCCGGCATTTCCCCATAGCATTTCGCGATAGGAATCGCCACCCAAAATCCTAAATCGGCGAGTCCGCCAACACAGATTCCTCCGCGCCCTCGGCGGCGTTCCTCCGTGTTCTCAGCGCTTTAAGATTTCCCTTCACCCGGCACACCCCCAAATCCTAAATCGCCGAGCCCGCCGAGATCACGGGGAGAACAATGTCTCTGCCGGGGTTCTGATATCCTATTCAATCGATGCGGATGATGTGGTGGTACATCATCCTTGCGTTGAGCGCAGGGGCGGTTTTGTGGGCGTGCGTCGCAGCCGTGCTGCGAGTGCGCGGCCACGTCAAGGATGCCGCCTCCAAGGATCACCCGGGAAAAGATTAGTCGCTACCGGCGATTGGGAGGCCGGCAAAGATGCAGAAGACAGCTACCCAGGTCCTCACCCTCGAGTCGCGCAGTGCGGAGTGGGCGCGCAATGCAGCGCTGGTGGTCGGAGGCAGTCTGTTCGTCGCGCTCTGCGCCCGCATCACTATTCCCCTTCCCTTCACTCCCGTCCCCTTGACGCTGCAGAACTTCGGCGTTCTGGTGGTCGGGTTCACCCTGGGCAGCCGCCGCGGCTTCGCGGCTCTCCTGCTCTACCTGGCTGAGGGCGCGGTAGGCCTGCCGGTTTTCAATCCCAACGGCATGGGTGGAATTGCCCAGTTGTTCGGCGTCACCGGCGGATATCTCCTGGCGTATCCCTTCGTCGCCGCCCTTGCAGGCTGGCTCTTCGAGCGCGGCAAGAAGAGTTTCGCGCGCGCCGCCATCGCCGGAGCGCTGGCCGAAGCGCTGCTTTTCGCCTCTGGCATCTCATGGCTCTGGATTTACACCCACTCGATGACCCAGGCTCTCCGTTTCGGACTCTTCGCATTCCTGTTCGCTGAAGTCCTCAAGATCGCCGCAGCCGCAGCCGTTGCCACCGGTTGGAAGCGCGGCCAGAATGCACCGGCATGACCGCCAGCGGCACACTTCCGGGAGAATCTTCCGCACGATCCGGCCCTATGAGCAGTCCTTCGGCTCCGACTCGCGAAATCACCGTCGCCCACAGTCCCGACTCTGACGACGCTTTCATGTTTTACGGCCTGGCCACTAATAAAGTGCGCACTCCAGGCCTGCGCTTTACCCATACCCTTTGCGACATCGAAACCCTGAACCGCAAGGCTATGGACGGCGAAGGCACGTACGACGTCACCGCGATTTCCTTCCACGCCTATCCCTATATTCAGAACCATTATGCCCTGCTGCCCAGCGGCGGCAGCGTAGGCGAAGGCTACGGCCCCATGGTCGTCGCCAAGCGGGCGTTTTCCGAAGACCTCATTCAGCGCAAGCGCATCGCAATCCCCGGAACGCTGACCACGGCATATCTGGTGCTCAATCTTTTCGCGCCCGGAGTTGAAACCGATGTTGTGCCCTTCGACCAGATCATCCCCGAGGTGCTGGAGGGCAAGCATGAAGCCGGACTCATCATCCACGAAGGCCAGCTCACCTACACTCGCTCCGGGTTGTACCGCATTCTGGATCTGGGCGCCTGGTGGCGGAAGACGACCGGGCTGCCGCTTCCATTGGGCGGCAATGCCATCCGTCGCAGCCTCGGCCCCGAGTTGATGTTGAAAGTGGGAGCCGCGCTGCGGGAGAGCATCCAGTACGCCCTCGACCATCGCGAAGAAGCCCTGAATTATGCCATGCAGTTTGCCCGCGACCTCGACTCCCGCTCGGCCGACAAATTCGTCGGCATGTACGTAAACCAGCGCACCCTGGATTACGGCGCCGACGGCCGCGAAGCCGTCCGCCGACTGCTCGAAATGGGCCACCTGGCCGGAATCATCCCCCACGAAGCAAATGTAGAATTCGTAGGCTAGGTCTCCGCCTCCTCGGCGGCAGTTCTCCGCGATCTCAGCGTTTTAAGGTTTGAGCCGCCAAGTCGCTACGTGAGCAAAAGTTCACCACGAGAGCCGAGAGCCAAAATCCAACCCTTCCTTCAAATACGATAGCCCCTGTAAACTTCCTCCATGTCCCAGCATTCTTCCAGCAGCCACGGCGCGCAAGCGATGCTCTTCAAATCTCAGCCTTCGGCCTCAACTCCGGCCTCCTACCTCATCGCTCACAGCGACGGCGGCGCCCGCGGCAACCCCGGCCCCGCCGGCTTCGGCGTATTTATCCAGGATGAATCCGGTCGCAAAGTCGCCGCTCTGAGCCAATACCTCGGCCACCAGACCAACAACTTCGCAGAATATCAGGGCCTGATCGCCGCCCTGGAATACGCGATCGAGCACGGCCACAAGGCGCTCAAGGTCATCAGCGATTCCGAATTGCTGGTTCGCCAGATCAAGGGCATCTACAAGGTGAAGAATGCAGCGCTCAAGGATCTGCACGCCCGTGCCCAGGAACTGATCGCGAAAATGGAATGGTTTCGCATCGACCACGCCATGCGCGAACACAACCGCGAAGCCGACCGCCTGGCCAATGAAGCCATGGACAAGGGAACTCGCCGCTAGAGGCCTGGGCTTTTCAGAATTCCAGGTGGAAGCGCACGCTGCCCACCAGCACCGGCCCGCGGTCGCGGTTGTAGCCGGGATTGTTGATGTGCTGCAGGTCGAAACCGGAAAAAATTCCCCGCCACACGTGCGCGTTGTAGTAGCTCTCGACGATAGTCTCGCGCCCGTAGTTGAGTGCTCCGTCGCCCAACAGGAAGCCCAGTCCGCCCAGGGCGAGGTAGTGCTGATGGTCTGCCGAGATTCCATTGGAGACAAGCGTGGTTCCTACGCGGTCCAGCTTGCGCCGCCAGCGGTCGCCCGCGACGTCAGCGCCCAGTTCGGCAGTCTCATCGACTTCGGTGTAAGCGTACGATTCGTGCTGGCCTTCGTTCCATCCCCAGCGCGCAAAACCTCGCAGATGATGCATTAATTCCTGCGTCACGTTGACTCCGAAGCCGTACTTCATGGTGACCTGCAAGGGATGCGCGGTGATATCAGGGCGCGCCGTTTTCCCTGCCAGAAAGTCATCCACCGCTTGTCGGTAAATCCCCATGTTGGCATGGTTCACGAATGAGAGCAGGCGAATCGTCGTAGCGTAATTTCCCACCCGCGGACGCAGCTCCAGTTCATAGTTCTCCGACCGCGCCCGCCGCAGGTTCCATTGCAGATCGATGCCGTTCGCCACCTTGGGCATGAGCGCTTCGCCGAAGCGGAAGCTCCAGTTGCGATCGTCATATTCCAGGACGGCTCCCACAGTGTAGCCGCGAGTGTCGGCGGCGTAGTCGTAGGCGCCGTTGTTGTCCACCGTCCAGTTCATGAACTGGAAGTGGCTGTCGCTGCCCACGCTGTTCTGGTCGAAAAAATCGGCCACGCCAAACTTGCCGAAGCGCAGCTCCAAACGCCTCTCCGGCACCGAAGTCGCCAGCGCGAACGGGCCGCGCTCCGCCTCCACCATTTTCTTGCTCAGCGGAATGATCTGCCGCAGCATCGCCCGCGCCAGGTACGGCGCCGGGCCCAACTCCGGGTTGCGGACGACATCGATATTGGTGAAACCGGCCAGCCCCAGCGCGTCGCTGATCCCGCCGCCGTCAGCCGTTTCGGCATCCCCGAAGATCTCGGTGATGCGGGTGAGCGCGAAACCGGTGTAGATCGTGGCCACATTGGAAGTAGCGTCTTCTGCGTTGGAGCGAAGGCTGTGCGGCCCCGAGTAGGCAGCGTCAAACGACGGACGCCATTGGAAAATAATATTGCTCTGCCCCGAGACCCAATAGCGCGAAGTCTCGGAGTGCGGGAACATGGTCGCCGAAGGGTCGTCTGCGGGAGCATCGGTGCCCTGCTGAGCTGCAGCTTGTCCCCAGGAAACGGGCGCCATAAGCAGAAGGCACGCCGCCAGCCATACCCAGGAGATCCCCAGCCATCTATTGCCGTCTTTGTCTCTCGAAAATATGACCACGGTATGATGACTATGATCCTTGGAGCTTCCCGATGAAGAAAATGGCAGCTGGTTCATTCAAGGCTCGTTGCCTCGCCGTCATGGATGAAGTCCAGGTTCGGCGCGAAACTGTATTGATCACGAAACATGGCAAGCCCGTGACGAAACTCATGCCATCGCCAGATTATTCAGGAATCACATTAATTTCCGGTGAATTTCCCGAGGCGGTAGTGTCCTGAGTTCAGTTTCTCCAGCACAGAGTCATAGAGCCGCTAAGAAATCCAATCGCTTAAGTAAGCCACTTTACTTTCAGTTCTTGCAGGTCCAGATTCTCTGTGGCTCTCTGGCTCTGTCGCTCTGTGACTCTGCGTTGAAAAAAGGCAGATTAGGACACTACCGCCCGAGGCCGGAGACGGCTTTCTTCCCCACACCCCCTGTACAATGCGCCCTATGCCCCGACGCCTGCGAACCCTTCCTCTTCTTGCCACTCTGTTGACTGTGTTCTCACTTGCGCAGTCCGCGCCAGAAGTTGAGATCACCGCGGAACCATCTCACCATCTTCTGCTGCAGAACCGTTATGTGCGCGCCTTCTACGTGGAAGTGCCCTCGGGCGCGGCTACGCTCGTCCATCGCCATCGCCACGACTACATTTATGTCATGCTGGGCCCGGCCGAAGTGACCAATGAGGCCGTAGGCAAGCCCCCCGCCCGCATGCAACTGCATGACGGCGACACAGGCTTCTTTCCGGGCAACTTCGCCCACCGTTTGCAGGAAAGCGGCCCTACCCCGTTCCGTAATGTGACAGTGGAGCTAATGCAGGATGAACTCGCCCGCAAGTCGCCGCCCAGGAAGTGGGACGAAGAACGCGGCTTGCAGATTCTGGAGGGCGGCACGCAGGACATTCTGTTCGTGAAGGATGGAGTGCGCGCCTCCGAATTTGACTTGCAGCCCGGCGGAATGCTGCCCGCCGCCAGGAATGCAGCCCCACGCCTGCTGATTGCAGTGAGTGACGTGGACTTGCGCAGCCACGGCGCAGGCAAGATCCCAAAAGTTCTGAAGCCGGGCGAGGTAGTTTGGCTGTCCGGTGGCTCTGTGCCGATGCTGATGAACATGGGCAAGACTCAAGCCAGGTTCATCACCCTCGAATTCCACTGAAGCTTTCTCTCCGCGCCCTCAGCGGCAGTTCTCAGCGAACTCGGCGATTTAAGGTTTTCTGCCGCCCTCAGCTCAACTCAATCGTCTCATCGCTAAACTGCTTATCGTTCTCATCCACGCCGCTCAACGCAAACGAATTGGTGACCGCCGCCTTGCCCTTCTCCACGCTGGTGATCACGTAAGAGCAGCCGAACCAGTGAGCTTCCGCAAAATCGGTAGCCGACCACCGCGCTGGATGATCCGGGTGCGAATGATAAAACCCAACGATGTCTTCGCCCCGCTCCCGCCCCTCACGCTGAATGCGGATCAACTCCCGCGGATCGATGTTGTAGCGATTGTGCGCCGAATCGGTGCGCGTATTCCCCGCCCGAGCAATCGAGCGAACCGTGCGCACGTCTCCATCCATCTCTCCAAGCAGAACGCCGCAGCATTCATGCGGATAGGTCTCCTCGCCGTGACGGCGGAGAGAGTCGTAGGTGGCGCGGGAGAGTTTCAGCATTGTTGATTGATGATTGCTGATTGATTGCCAATTGCCGATTGCCAATTGTCGATTGAAAAGCGCGCCGGTTTCCAAATCGGGAATCGCCAATTGGCAATCGTCAATCAAGAAATCAGCAATCAACAATCATCAATCGCCAGTCCCCTACTCCTCCGTCCAGAACCGCTCGCTCAAATATTTGTCTCCCGAATCCGGCATGATCGCCACGAACACCGCCTGCTCGCCTTTCTTCAGCCGGCTCGCGACCTGCATACAACCGGCCACGGCCGCTCCCGCCGATATGCCCACCAGCAGCCCTTCTTCCTGGGCCAGGCGCCGCGCCACGGCGTAGGCGTCTTCGGTCGCGATCCCGATCTCTTCGTCGGCCAGCGTGGCGTCATAAATCTTCGGCACAATCGCCGAGGCCATGTGCTTGGCGCCTTCGATCCCGTGAAACGGAGAATCGGGCTGCAGAGAGATGCAGCGAATCTTCGGATTTAACTCCTTCAACCGCCGCGTCGTGCCCACGAACGTCCCGCTCGTGCCCAGCATGGCCACGAAATGAGTCACGCGCCCGCGGCTCTGTTGCCAGATTTCCTCCGCTGTGCCATGGTAATGAGCTTGCCAGTTGGCGGGATTGGAATACTGGTCGGCGTAGAAGTAGTGCTCGGGATGTTCAGCGTAGAGCCGCCGCGCCTCGCGAATGGCGCCGTCGGAGCCGTCGCCGGGATCGGTATAAACAATTTTGGCTCCGTACGCGTGCAGGATGCGCTTGCGCTCGGTCGAAACATTTTCCGGCATGCACAGCGTAACCGGAAAACCTTCGGCGGCTCCGATCATCGCGTAAGCAATGCCGGTGTTGCCGCTGGTGGAGTCCAGCAGTGAAACCCCCGGCCGTAGCTTGCCGCCGGCGCGCGCTTCTGCCACAATGCGCGACGCTGCCCGGTCTTTTACCGATCCGCCCGGGTTGTACCATTCAGCCTTGGCAAGAATTTCCACGCCCGGCAGGTCGCGCGCGACGCGCTCCAGTCGCAGCAAGGGAGTATTGCCGATCAGTTCCAGGCTGCGTTTGCCTAAAGCTGCGGGGTGATTCCCAACTTGGCGCGGGCTCTCTCCATCGGCCGCATCTTGCGGAGAAGGCTGGACTTCCGCGAGTTTTCGTGACACAGGGCGCATGCTTTCACGGGCTCGGCCGGTACTATCGTAACGTCGCAAGCGGTCAAAACTTCGCGTCAGGAACTTTTCGTTAGATTATAAAGGAGCCTTGCCGGATTCCCGGCAAAAGGCAAAAAGCATCTTTGCGGCTAAACCGCATCTAATAGGACGAACGCAATAGATCGCCAAGGAGCGGAATACAAGCGAATGACCACCAAGCTGGAAGAACGCACTTACGAAGACGCGCTAAGCTGGCTGCGCGACCATGGCTTTGACTTAACCGAAGCCCCCGGCACGCAGGCCCGCGTATTCCTCCGCAAATACAACTGCTCCGCGGCCATCCAAAAAAATGGCGACGATGGCGTGAAAATTTTTGCCTATCCCGGCTATCTGGTGGGAAGCGAAATTTCCAAGCTGGTGAACAGGGGATACCAGCAGTTCCTGAAGACTGCAAAAAACGAAATCCCGGCCACCGCCGACCACCTGAAAGCCCTGCACCAGTTTTCCGAAGAACTGAAAGAAGCCCTCGGGCTGCCCAGCCTTTACAACGAATCCCTGGGAACGGTGAGCGAATCCTACCAATACGACCGCATCGAGGACCGCGACAAACCCGAACCCGAACGCCCCAAGCGCCCCTGGCAGGTAGCCCCGGCAAAAGTCAAGGCCGCAAAGAAGAGCCGCGCGTAGGCCAGCCCCAAACGCCTTGTGATTCCCCCACAACAGCTTGTCATTCCGAGCGAAGCGAGGAATCTCGGTATCTACGGCAGTCGCCAAGACCGAGATTCCTCGCTTCGCTCGGAATGACAAATAAGGTGTGGCCGCTGTGAACGCAGTCACTGTGAGCGCGGCATTCAATCCGTGAACATCCGCGTAATCGGTGGCGAGTATTTCACCCCCTTGAATCTCACTCCTTCTCCCCCGAGTGAAACGTAGTCCACGGCCCCGCCTTCATATCCCGAAGCAAAGGCTCTTGCCAGGAATACTCCGGATGCGCCTTTAGAAAATCCTTGGCCACAAAATCCGCGCCGCACGGATGCCCCGCCCGCGCCACAAAACTCATTTTCTCCGCCATGTCGCTGTCCGTAGCCTTGCCCTGCACCGCTCCGCCGGGATGAAATGCCTTCCAGTCCCAAATCCCAACCCCACGCGCGGAAGTGTCCACATGGCCACAAAGCGTGCGCTCGTCCGGTTGCTCTTTTTTTTCGAAGCTGTCGAGGTGGTCGGCAAGAAAATCACGCGCCTTGCCCACATCGATCGTGCCCTTGTTCTCGGCCATGAGCTGCTCCCAGCGCGCGCGCCGCGCATTCGGACTGGTGGACGCATCCGCCGCATCAAACGCCGGCGCATCATCTTTGATCACCTGCGGATCGCGCGCAAAATTTGAGCTGACGAAGTATCCGTCTTTCTTCCGCCACAGTGGCGTGTGCTTCAGCCCGAGTTCGAGGTATGCGATTTCCCCCGTCTTGCGGTCGCCGATGAGCCAGTCGTTGGCATAACCGCCATTGTTGCCTTCTTTAATAATGCGCACATAGTCGTCAATCGAATTGGCGTACTGCATCGCCTTGCGCGAGCGCATGAACTCCGGCTTGCCGTTCGGGTCCCATCCTGCAAACTGGGTTATGGTCGTTTCCGTCACCATGATTCCCGCCGAGTTCACCCCGAAATCGTCGTCGCTGGTAATCACGCCGGGGAAGCCATCCATCAGAATGCGGTTGCCGTGCTGCGGGACGATATCAAACACAATCACCCAGCGCTCACCGTCGATGTAGCTGGTCCAGTTGTTATGCGCAATCACGATCTTGTGGTCGCGCGTATAACTCCCGGTGGCGATGAATGCGCTGCAATTGCCCGGGCTCACCAGGTGCGGCGCCTTCGCCACTTTCTGCTTCTCGTTCAGCCAGGGCACGTAGTAATCGGGAACTTCCTCGAAGGCATTCAGCGCCACCACATCATCCACGTCCATGGCCACATCGCGCGCTTTTAGTCCTGCAGCAATTCCCGCCAACTCCTCCTGATACTCCGCGTCGATCTTCGGCCAAAGCTGCTCCCGCGCGACTTTGCGGAAAAATTCCCAGTCGCGCTGCGTGCGATGCGTGTCCGAGAGCTTTACCGCAGCAAACGCATCGGCAATCTCCGGCGCCAGCAGGTAGCCATGCTGAAAGCCGATCTCCCCGGGCGATCCCTCCAGATGAACGTAAGTCCATCCACCCTTCTGGAAGCGGTAAGCGCTCTTCAGCCGCGGATCGGAATCCGCCGTATTGGCAGCCGCCGCGTGCGCCGGCACGCGCCGCATCGCGCCCATCCACAACATCACCGCGCCTGCCGCGATGAGAAACCAGACCACGCCATTGACAATCCGGCCATGTCCCATAATCCACGCTCCAATCGCTCCAGGCGGAAATCCAGTCTGACCGCGAATCGATCTCAAGTCAATCACCGTGAAACTCCGCGCCCTCGGCGGAATTTCTCGGCGCCCTCTGCGTTTTCAGATTTTGTTCTTCGCCCGGAAGAGAAAAACCTCAAAACGTGTATGACGAGATCGCCGCGGGCGCCAAGCACCCCACCGAGGACGCGAAGCCGCTCCCCAGACCCAGAGCCCACGAAACCCCATCCCAACTGGTAGAATCAAAGAGCGATGGTCCTTCCCTTCGTCCGCGATCTTTTTGCGGACGCGGTTAAACTTCCCGCCTTCTCGCGTGTGACCTCCCATCTGAAAGAGGGCACGGGGCGGATTCGTGTCTCCGGGCTCACCCCCACCGCCAAAGCCCTGCTGCTGGTCCTGCTGCAAAAGGCCTCTGCCCGCCCGCTCGTCTTGGTAGTCACCGACAATCGCGCCGCCGAAGAACTCCTCCCGGTGCTGCAGTCGTTCAGCGAACTCGCCGGCGGATGTGATCCCGAAGCGGTAGTCTCGCTCCCCACCCGCGACGTGCTGCCCTTCCAGAATCTCTCCCCCCACCCCGAAATCCAGGAAGAGCGCGCCGTCGCCCTGTGGAAAATGGCCACCGGCGCGGCTTCCATCGTAGTGGCGCCCGTCGCCTCCACCGCCCTGCGCCTCCGCTCCGCCGACTACTATTCCGACCTCGCCCGCGCCGTGCGCCGGGGTGAAACGCTCGACACCGATTCGCTCCTCGCCCACCTCAACACCCTGGGCTACAGCTCGGTGGATGTCGTCGAGATGCCCGGCGAATACGCCCTACGCGGCGGCATCCTCGACGTCTATCCCCCCGAAGCCGACCGCCCGCTGCGCATCGAGTTCTTCGGCGACGAGGTCGAATCCATCCGCAAGTTCGATCCCGGCACCCAGCGCTCCTCCAATCCCGTCGATGAGGCTCTTCTGCTTCCCCTCACTGAAACTCCGGTGAACGAAGAAATCCTGGCCGCGATCCACGCGCGCCTCTCAGGAAAGCGAATCACCGGCGCCGAGGAAATCGTGGAGCAGGCGGTGCGTGCCGGCGGAGTGCACGTCTTCCCCGGCTGGGAGTTCTACGCAGGCGTCGCGGGCGCCGAACGCACTCTGTTCGATCTCCTCCCCAACGCCGCCGTGCTGCTCGACGAGCCCGATCTCCTCAAACCCGAACTCGAGCACATCTGGTCGCGCATCGAGGAAGCTCACGAGCGCAGCGAAGTGGGAAACTTGGTACGCCCCGCGGATCTGTACGTTCCGCCGGATGAGCTATGGGCCAAACTCTCCGCCCAGCCCGGCGCCGACCTCGAACATCTCGGCCTTACCCGCGCCGAAGATGCCGAATCCGTGCAACTGCTCTCGCAACCTACGCAGCGCTTCCACGGCAGTGTTCCCGCCATGCTGGAAGACGTGAAAAAGCAGATCGCCGAAGGCCGCCGCGTGCTCATCGCCGTGCCCAACACCGGCGAAGTCGAGCGCCTGGCCGACGTTTTCAGCGAATACCAGGTTTCCTTCCGCCTCGGCAGCCGCACCCGCGGCGGCGAAAGCTATGCCGACGAAACCGCCTACTTCACCGGCGAAATCCTCACCAGCACGCTGGTGAAAGCCTACGTGCCCGAAGGCGTAGTGCTACCGGAAGCCGGGCTGGTGATTTATGGCGCGCGCGATCTCTTCGACGAATCGGAGTCCGTCGCCTCGCGTCCGCAGCGCCAGAAGTCCAAGACCTCCGCCTTTCTCTCCGACTTCCGCGACCTGCAGGTCGGCGACTACGTGGTCCACGTCGAACACGGCATTGGCCAATATCACGGCCTGAAAGAAATCAACCAGGGCGACGGCAACGCCGAGTTTATGCTCCTGGAATACGCCGAAGGCGCGCGCCTGTACGTTCCGCTCACCCGCCTCGACCTGGTGCAGAAATACCGCTCCTCGGAAGGCGCAAAGCCCGCGCTCAACCACCTGGGCACGCAAGCCTGGACGAAGACCAAGGCCCGCGTCCGCAAGGCCATGAAAGATATGGCCGACGAACTCCTCAAGCTCTACGCCGAGCGCAAGGCCGCCCAGGGCCACGCCTTCTCCGCCGACAACGAATGGATCCGCGAATTCGAAGACGCCTTCGAGTACAGCGAAACCGAAGATCAGGAACTCGCCATCACCGACGTCAAGCGCGACATGGAATCCACCCAGCCCATGGACCGCCTGCTCTGCGGCGATGTCGGCTACGGCAAGACCGAAGTCGCCATGCGCGCCGCCTTCAAGGCCATCAGCGACAACAAGCAGGTCGCCGTCTTAGCGCCCACAACGGTTCTGGTTTTCCAGCACTTCGAAACTTTCAAGCAGCGCTTCGCCGCTTTCCCCGTGACCATCGAAATGATCAGCCGCTTTCGCTCCGCCAAACAGCAGAAAGAAATTCTGCAGAAGCTGGAAGCCGGCAAAATCGACATCCTCATCGGCACCCACCGGATACTCTCCAAGGACATCAAGTTCACCGACCTCGGCCTGCTCATCGTCGATGAAGAACAGCGCTTCGGCGTCCGCCACAAAGAGCGCATCAAGCAGATGCGCAAGCAGGTGGACGTGCTCACCATGTCGGCCACGCCCATTCCCCGCACTCTGCATATGTCGATGGTCGGCATGCGCGACATGAGCGTGATCGAAACTCCGCCCAAAGACCGCATGGCCATTCAAACGGTGGTGGCAAGCTGGGATGAAAAACTAATCCGCTCCGCGCTCGAACAGGAACTCGACCGCGGCGGCCAGGTGTATTTCGTGCACAACCGCGTGGACACCATCTGGGAGATCGCCGCCAAGCTGCAGGAACTGGCGCCCCGCGCCCGCGTCGCGGTAGGCCACGGGCA
>DATJXG010000090.1:0-14894 GCA_035500455.1 Terriglobales bacterium
TTGTGGTAGATGAGGGCGATCACCGCGATGCTGGTGAGAGTGGCGATAATCCAGCGGGTAGCGGCCCACAACAGCAGAACGTAGAAGCCGAATTCGTGGTCGGTGTGGAAGAGAATGCGGGCTTCGATGCGGCTGCCGAAAGCTACCAGCACGGTGGAGAAAACCAGCGGAATGCCGGCGAGGATGACCAGCGAGAAAGCGATGATGCGCTCTTTGACCAGGCCCCAGGTTTTGGGCAGCTCGTAGGAGCGGCGGAAGCCGTCCATCCAGGAGATGATGACGCCGGAGGCGGTCCACAGAGTGATCAGAGAGGCAGTGATCAGCAGGCCCACCGGGCGGTTTGCGCCCCGGAGGTAGGCCAGGGCGGTGGAGCTACCGGCGGGGAGGATGCGTCCGACGGCGTAAGAAATTTCGCGCAGGTAGGCTTCGGTTTGGCGCGAGGTGGCCAGCACCGATCCCACCACCAGCAGCAGCGGAAAAAACGTGAGAATGGCGGAATACGCCGAGGCTTTGGCGGTGGCGAAGGCATCGTGCTCAAAGGCCCGCCAGAAGGCCAGCCGCAAGAGGCGCAGGAAGTTCAACATCGGTGATTCAAGGGTAGAACTGGGAGGCAAGGGGCGCAACAGGGAAAGGGAAGCAGGTTCCGACTGCTGCAACCGTTGGGGAGTAGCACTCATTGCGTGAACCATCCTCGAAGAAATTAATGCCGTTTCCTACGAGCAAATAGAGCCACGCTTATAAATAAACAGCCTGAGCCAGAAAAAGACGAACGGCGCGAATCACTCGTACGACAAAATGCAGGGGGGCGGACTGGCCGCCCCCTCACCTTTAACTGTTATTTTACTCCGCCGGCAGCTCTTCGGTCTCGGTTTCGCCTTCCTGCCGCATAAGCTCAAGCGCACGCTCGGCTTCTTCGTAGGCCTGCGAAACTTCTTCCTGCACCTTGGCGGCAGCCTCTTCCATCTCGGGCGAGAGGCGCACGTTGCGGTAGTACTCCATGCCGGTGCCGGCGGGGATGAGCCGTCCCACGATGACGTTCTCCTTCAGACCGCGGAGGTGGTCCACCGCGCCCTGAATCGACGCCTCGGTCAGGACACGGGTTGTCTCCTGGAACGAAGCCGCCGAGATGAACGACTCGGTGGAGAGCGATGCCTTGGTGATGCCCAGCAGCAAAGGCCTGCCGGTGGCGGGTTTGCCGCCTTCCTTGATGACGCGTTCGTTTTCCTCGCGGAAGCGGAACTTATCAACCTGCTGCTCCAGCAGGAAAGCGGTATCGCCCACGTCTTCGACCTTTACCCAGCGCATCATCTGGCGAACGATCACCTCGATGTGCTTGTCGGAGATGTTCACGCCCTGCAGGCGGTAAACTTCCTGGATTTCATTCACCAGGTAAGCCTGCAGTTCTTTTTCTCCGAGGACGGCGAGGATGTCGTGCGGGTTGAGCGGGCCGTCCATCAAGGGCTCGCCGGCCTTCACGCGCTCGCCTTCCTGCACGTTGATGTGCACGCCGCGCGGCACCGAGTATTCCTTTTCGGTCCCGTTATCGGCCTGGACCAGCAGCTTGCGCTGACCCTTGGAGACTTCGCCGAACTTCACCGTGCCATCGATTTCGCTGATGACGGCAGTTTCGTGCGGCTTGCGGGCTTCGAACAACTCGACCACGCGCGGCAGACCACCGGTGATGTCTTTCGTTTTGGTGGTTTCGCGCGGGATCTTGGCCAGCACGTCGCCGGGGTGAACGTTGTCGCCGTCCTGCACCATGAGGTGGGCGCGTGACGGCATGAGGTAGCGCTTGCTGCTCTTGCCCTTGATCACGATCGCCGGCTGGCGCTTCTCATCGGGTGAATCGGCCACCACGTGGCGCGAGAGTCCGGTGACTTCGTCCACTTCCTCGTGCAGCGTGACCCCTTCCTGCAGGTCTTTGAATTGCGCGATACCGCCGATTTCGGTGACGATCGAGAAGGTGTACGGGTCCCACTCGACCAGCACCTGGCCGAGCGTGACCGCATCGCCGTCGTTGACCTTGACCTTGGCGCCGTAGATTACGGCGTAGCGCTCGCGCTCGCGGCCTTTTTCGTCCACTACCGCGATGGAGCCCTGGCGGTTCATGACTACCAGGTCGCCGGATTTCGCCTTTACCGTCTGCAGTCCGATGAAACGGACCAGGCCGTTGTTCTTGGCGTCGAGCCGCGACTGCTCGGAAACTCGCGATGCGGTACCGCCGATGTGGAAGGTACGCATCGTAAGCTGGGTTCCGGGCTCGCCGATGGACTGCGCCGCGATGACCCCGGTAGCTTCGCCCAGTTCGACGAGGCGCCCGGAAGCCAGGTTGCGGCCGTAGCACATCACGCAAACGCCGCGCTTGGACTCGCAGGTGAGCACGGAGCGAATCTTCACCCGCTCGATGCCGGCGGCCTGAATGGCGCTGGCCAGGTCTTCGGTGATTTCCTGGTTGATGTCCACCACCACCGCGCCGTCGTAGTCTTTGATTTTTTCGAGCGACACGCGGCCCACGATGCGGTCGCGCAACGGCTCGATGATTTCGCCGGCTTCGACGATACCGGAGACGTAAATACCGTCCACGGTGCCGCAGTCATACTCGCTGATGATCACGTCCTGCGCGACATCGACGAGGCGGCGGGTGAGGTAGCCGGAATCGGCGGTCTTCAGCGCCGTATCGGCCAGGCCCTTGCGCGCGCCGTGGGTCGAGATGAAGTACTCCAGCACAGTGAGCCCCTCGCGGAAGTTTGCCGTAATGGGCGTCTCGATGATTTCGCCGGACGGCTTGGCCATCAGGCCGCGCATGCCGGAGAGCTGGCGAATCTGCTGTTTCGATCCGCGGGCGCCGGAGTCGGCCATGACGTAAATCGGGTTGATCTCGCCGGCTTTGTCGCGCTGCTGCATCTGGCCGAACATTTCATCGGCAACTTTTTCCGTGATGGCCGACCAGATTTCAATGACCTTGTTGTAGCGCTCGCCGTTAGTGATGGCGCCGTCCAGATACTGCTGCTGCACGCCGATACCCTGCTTCTCGGCGTCGCGGACGAGCGTCTTCTTGTTGTCCGGGACCACCATGTCGTCGATGCCGATGGAGAGGCCGGCGCGGGTTGCGTATTTGAAACCCAGCTCCTTGATCTCATCCAGCATCTTGACCGTGGTTTCCAGGCCGAAGCGCAGGTAGCAGTAGTTCACCAGCTGCCCGATCCCCTTTTTCTTAAGAAGCCCGTTGATGTAGGGCATGCCTTCAGGAAGGTGATCGTTCAGGATGGCGCGGCCGACCGTGGTGTTCAGGAAGCTGCGGTCGTAGTTCACCGGCTCGGTGTGGATCACTTCCTGATCGTCGTAGGCCGAAGTCAAATCGATCACTTCACCGGTGTAGCGCAGCCGGATGGGAGAGAGCGTTTCGATCTCGCCCGCTTCCAGGGCCAGCAGCACTTCCTCAATGTTAGCGAAGGCGCGGCCTTCGCCTTTGGCGCCCGGCTTGGCTTTGGTCAGGTAGTAGAGGCCCAGAACCATGTCCTGCGTGGGCACGGTGATGGGCTGGCCCGAGGCCGGCGAAAGAATGTTGTGCGAGGCCAGCATCAGCACGCTGGCTTCGACCTGGGCTTCCGGCGAGAGCGGAATGTGCACCGCCATTTGGTCGCCGTCGAAGTCGGCGTTGAACGCCGTGCAGACGAGCGGGTGAATGCGGATGGCTTTGCCTTCCACCAGTACCGGCTCAAACGCCTGAATGCCCAGGCGGTGAAGAGTGGGGGCGCGGTTCAGCAGCACCGGATGGTCTTTGATGACCTCTTCCAGGATGTCCCAAACGATGGGCTCCTGCTGCTCGACCATTTCCTTGGCCTGCTTGATGGTAGTGCAGTGCCCGGTCTGCTCCAGCCGGTGATAGATGAAGGGCTTGAACAGCTCCAAAGCCATCTTTTTCGGCAAACCGCACTGGTGCAGCTTGAGTTCGGGGCCGACCACGATCACGGAACGGCCGGAGTAGTCGACGCGTTTGCCCAGCAGGTTCTGGCGGAAGCGGCCCTGCTTGCCCTTGAGCGTATCGCTGAGGGATTTGAGCGGGCGGTTGTTGGCGCCGCGCAGCACGCGGCCGCGGCGACCGTTGTCGAACAGGGCGTCCACCGCTTCCTGCAGCATGCGCTTTTCGTTGCGCACGATCACTTCCGGCGCGTGCAAATCCATCAGCTTCTTGAGCCGGTTGTTGCGGTTAATCACGCGGCGATAGAGGTCATTAAGATCAGAGGTGGCGAAGCGGCCGCCATCCAATGGAACCAGGGGGCGCAGCTCCGGCGGGATGACCGGGATTACATCCAGGATCATCCAGTTGGGCTTATTGCCGCTCCTGCGGAAGGCCTCCACCACTTTCAGGCGCTTGGCATACTTGAGGCGCTTCTGCAGGGAAGCTTCGTGCTTCATCTTCTCGCGAAGTTCCACGGAAAGGCCATCCACTTCCACGCGCTTGAGCAGTTCCTTGATGGCTTCCGCGCCCATCATGGCCTTGAAGCCGGCGGGGCGGTACTGCTGGTCGAGTTCGCGAAACTTGGCTTCGTCCTTGATGACTTCGCGCTCTTTTACGGGAGCGTCGCCGGGCTCGACCACGACATAGGCCTCGAAATAGAGGACGGACTCGAGGTCGCGCAGCGAGATGTCGAGCAGGTGGCCGATGCGGCTGGGCAGTCCTTTGAAGAACCACACATGCGAGCAGGGCGATGCCAGCTCGATGTGGCCGAGGCGCTCGCGGCGGACTTTGGATACGGTGACTTCCACGCCGCACTTGTCGCAGATGACGCCGCGGTGCTTCATGCGCTTGTACTTGCCGCAGAGGCACTCCCAGTCGGCGACCGGGCCGAAGATGCGGGCGCAGAACAGGCCGTCGCGCTCCGGCTTGAAGGTGCGGTAGTTAATGGTCTCTGGCTTGGTTACCTCACCGTGCGACCAGCTGCGGATCTTCTCCGGAGAAGCCAGGCTGATGCGGATCGCGTCGAAATCTGCAATGGGGCTCGCCATTTCAAACGGGTTCGAACGATACAAGGTGGTCCTCCAACCTGCGGCGGAGTCGTCGCCGCTTTACGGCTCCTCGACCAGTGGCTGGTGGCCAGTGGTCGGTGGCTAGTTTCTCGGCTGGGGCCTCGGAGCGAAAGCCTTCAGCCTTTTCTTTTCATATCCTGTCGGACAGTGGGCCTGGCTAACCACCAGCCACTGACCACTCCGCAGTGCCGGCGGGACGCCGGCGCACCGTCAATCCGCTGCCGCCGTCATTACCGGCTTCTTTTCGCCGGCTTTGATCAGCTCCACATCCAGGCAGAGCGACTGCAGCTCGCGGATCAGCACGTTGAACGATTCGGGCACGCCCGGCTCCATGGCGGCCTCGCCTTTGACGATGGCCTCATAGATCTTGGTGCGACCGGAAACGTCGTCCGACTTGGCGGTCAACAGTTCCTGCAGGATGAACGCCGCGCCGTAGGCTTCCAGCGCCCAGACTTCCATTTCGCCGAAGCGCTGGCCGCCGAACTGGGCTTTTCCGCCCAGCGGCTGCTGGGTGATCAGCGAGTACGGCCCGATGGAGCGGGCGTGAATCTTGTCGTCCACCAGATGCGAGAGCTTCAGCATGTAGATGTAGCCCACCGTGACCGGCTGCTCGAAGCGTTCTCCGGTCATGCCGTCGTAGAGGAACGTCTTGCCGGATTCCGGCAGACGCGCCTGCGCCAGCAGCGCCTTGATTTCGCTTTCGCGCGAGCCGTCGAACACCGGCGAGCCCATGAACACGCCTTCGGTCAAAGTCTTCGCGACTCCCGGCAGTTCTTCCTCGCTGAGTTCGGCGATCTGGTCGGCCAGGCTGGTGTCCTTGAAGAGCGCCTTCAACTCGCGGCGGATAGCATCTTCCTTGGTGTTTTCCTCCAGAATGCGGGTGACCTTCTTGCCCAGTTCGTGCCCTGCCCATCCCAGGTGGGTCTCAAGAATCTGGCCCACGTTCATACGGGAGGGAACGCCCAGGGGGTTGAGCACGATTTCCACCGGCGTGCCGTCTTCCAGGCGAGGCATATCCTCGTCGGGCAGGATGCGCGCGATCACGCCCTTGTTGCCATGGCGGCCGGCCATCTTGTCGCCCACGCTCAGCTTGCGCTTCATGGCGATGTAAACCTTGACGAGCTTGATGACGCCCGGCGGCAGTTCGTCGCCTTTGCTGAGTTTTTCCTTCTTCTCGTTGACGATCTTTTTCAGCACGTCGATCTGCCGCGAGGTCATCTCTTCGATCTCGTCGATCTGCTCGTTCACCCGCGGGTCCTTGTCGGCGTACTTGATGCGCTTCAGGTTGCGGGTCGAGATGCGCTCGATGGTCTCGCGGTCGAGCACCGTGTCTTTGGTCAGGAGGCGCTTGTTGGTGCGCTCGTCGTGCAGGTCGGCCTGCACCTCCTTGCCGCCCAGGATATTTTCCAGGCGGTTGAGGCGCTCGTCGGTGAGGATTCGGATTTCGTCCGAAAGGTTCTTTTCCAGTTTGGCGACCTGCGTGGCTTCGATGGCCTTGGCGCGTTCATCTTTCTCCTGGCCTTTGCGGGAGAAGATTTTCACGTCTACGATCACACCCTCGATGCCCGGCGGGCAGTAGAGGGAGGCGTCGCGCACGTCGCCGGCCTTTTCGCCGAAGATGGCGCGCAGCAGTTTTTCTTCCGGCGTGAGCTGGGTCTCGCCCTTGGGCGTGACTTTGCCCACCAGAATGTCGCCTTGTTTGATAGACGCCCCGATGCGGATCACGCCGGCTTCATCCAGATTGCGCAGCATGGACTCGCTGACGTTGGGGATGTCGCGCGTGACTTCCTCGGGGCCGAGCTTAGTGTCGCGGGCCTCGATCTCGTACTCCTCGATGTGCAGGGAGGTGTAGTAATCGTCCTTCACCAGCTTTTCGGAGACCAGAATCGCGTCCTCAAAGTTGTAACCGCGCCAGGGCATGAAGGCCACCAGCACGTTGCGGCCGAGTGCCAGCTCGCCTTTGTCGGTGCAGGGGCCGTCTGCGATCACCTGGCCTTTGATCACGCGCTGTCCCTTCGACACCGTGGGCTTCTGGTTGATGCAGGTGTTCTGGTTGGAGCGCTTGAACTTGGTGAGCTGGTAGATGTCGCTGCCGACTTCACGCGACAACTGCCCGGGATGGTGCTCGCCCTCGACGCGCACGATGATGCGCTCGGAATCGACGGAATCGACGATGCCGTTGCGCTTGGCCAGAATGACGGCGCCGGAATCGCGCGCGGTGACGCCTTCCATGCCAGTGCCGACAATCGGAGCCTCGGCGCGGAGCAGAGGCACGGACTGGCGCTGCATGTTGGCGCCCATGAGGGCGCGGTTAGCGTCGTCGTGCTCCAGGAACGGCACCAGAGACGCGGCCACCGAAACCAGCTGCTTGGGGCTGACGTCGATGTAATCCACTTCGTCGCGGTTCACCAGAACGAAGTTGCCCGACTTGCGGGCGTTCACCAGGTCGCCGACGATGCGCAGCTTGTCGTCGAGTTCGACGTTGGCCTGGGCGATGACGTGGCGGTCTTCCTCCCACGCGGAAAGATAGAACGAGTAAGGCTCAAGCTCGGCCGGCTTCTTGCGGCGTTCTTTGATCTCCTCGTTGATCTTTTGCGCTTCGTGCTTCTCCACGTGCTCGCCGACTTTCCAGTCGCTGTCGCCGGCGTTGACCACGGTGACGTAGTCGATGACGCGTCCGCCCTTGACTTTGCGGTAGGGCGACTCGATGAAGCCGTAGTCGTTGATGCGGGCATAGCAGCTCAGCGACGAAATCAGGCCGATGTTCGGGCCTTCCGGGGTCTCAATCGGGCAGATGCGGCCGTAGTGCGTGGGGTGCACGTCGCGCACTTCGAACCCGGCGCGCTCCCGCGACAATCCGCCCGGCCCAAGCGCCGAGAGGCGGCGCTTGTGCGTAATCTCGGAGAGCGGATTGGTCTGGTCCATGAACTGCGAGAGCTGCGACGAGCCGAAGAATTCGCGGATCGCGGCCATCACCGGCTTGGCGTTGACCAGGTCGTGCGGCATGGCGGTGGACATTTCCTGGTACACCGACATTTTTTCCTTGATCGCCCGTTCCATGCGCACCAGGCCGATGCGGAACTGGTTTTCCAGCAGTTCGCCCACCGCGCGCACCCGGCGGTTGCCCAAGTGATCGATATCATCCACCTGCCCGATGTTCTTGCGCAGCTTGAGCAGGTAGCGGATGGTGGCGTAGAAGTCCTCCGGCTCCATGGTGCGGTGGTCGAGGTCGGTGACTTCGTTCTTTTCGAACAGCTTGATGTTGAACTTCAAGCGGCCCACGCGGGAGAAATCGTACTTGCGCGGGTCGAAGAACATGCCGTGGAACAGGGCCGTGGCGGTATCGAGCGTCGGGGGATCGCCGGGGCGCAGTTTGCGGTAGATTTCAATCAGCGCTTCCTGCGGGGTCTTCACCGAATCGCGCTTCAGGGTCTGGCTGATCACCGTGCCTACGTCGTCGCGCTCGGGGAAGAACAGGTGCATTTCGATCACGCCGGAGTCAAGGATCTTGGCGACTTTGTCGGCGGTGAGTTCGCTGTTGGCTTCGAGCAGCACTTCGCCGGTGGTGGTATCGACTACGTCGCTGGCCACCCAGGCGCCTTCGAGATCGCTCACGTCCACTTCGATCTCGCTGATCTTGGCCTTCTGAATGTCTTTGAGCACCGCGGCGTTGATCTTGCGGCCGGAGTGCGCGATTTCATCACCCGACTTGTTCTTGATGCTGTGGGCCAGTTTCATACCCAGCAGGTTGGTGGGCTTTTCGGCCGCGGGGTCGAGCGTCCAGTAAAGCTTCTTGTCGCGGATCGCCAGGCGGTCCACGGTGTAGAAGGTGCGCAGAATGTCTTCGCCGGCGCGCAGGCCGAGGGCACGCAGGAAAATCGTGCCCAGGAATTTGCGCTTGCGGTCGATGCGCACGTAGAGCACGTTCTTCTGGTCGTATTCGAACTCCACCCAGGAGCCGCGATAGGGAATGATCTTTCCCAGGAAATAGGTGCGGTTGTTGGCGGTCTCGAAGAACACGCCAGGCGAGCGGTGCAACTGGCTGACGATCACGCGCTCGGTGCCGTTGACGATGAAGGTGCCGTTCTCGGTCATGAGCGGCACGTCGCCGAAAAATACTTCCTGCTCTTTAATGTCGCGGATGGAGCGGTTGCCGGTCTCGGCGTCCTTCTCGTAGATGGTGAGGCGCATCGTGACCTTGAGCGGAGCGGAGTAGGTCATGCCGCGCTCTTCGCACTCGGCCACGTCGTACTTCAGCTGCAGGCCCACCGGGTCGCCGCACTTGTTGCAGAAATCTGGGGTGTTGGCGTTGTAGGTGCCGCACTTCTGGCAGAGCACTTCGCCGGGGTGGAACGGATCGGTAATGACCGTGGATCCGCAGTTCTTGCAGGTGGTGCGCAGGTGATGCAGCCCTTTCAGGTGGCCGCACTTGCACTCCCAGTTGCCGATCGCGAAATCGACGAACTCCAGTTGCGAGACGTTGCGGAAGTCGGTAATGGGAAACACCGACTGAAACACCGACTGCAGGCCGGCGTCATCGCGCTCGCTGGGCAGCCGGTCCATTTGCAGGAAGCGGTCATAGGAGCGCTTCTGAACCTCGATCAGGTTCGGGATCTGGATGGTTGCCGGAATTTTTGAGAAGTCAAAACGTTTACGGAAGGTATTATTCTTCGCCATTAGGGCTCCAATGCGTTTCGGGCGCAGCCGGGCACGCTGCGGAAGAGCTTCCGGCTGCTGGCTGCCAGCCTCTAGCTCGACGCTTCGATTCAGTTTTCAGAAACTGCTGCCGCTCGGTATTCCTGCGGCCAAACCTGACGGAAAAAGCCAGAAGCAGCCGCCAGAAGCTAGTGGCTTTCTCTCGGACACGGATGCGCCCACGGGGGACATAGTTCCCCGCAGGCGCCGAACCCAGCGCAAGTCGTCAGTTGAATTGTGTCTTTCCGCGCCAGTATCTCTAGGCCTGTTCCGTTCCGCCGCCCAGCGGAACAGTTTGCCAACCTATGCAGCGACTCCTCTCCGCTTCCCTGGGCCGTTGGAATGGAAAGTCGCTGTCACCTTGGTGAACAGGAAGCGGTGGTAGTTAGATGGTAACACCACCGCGAAAGATTCACCACAAAAATTCAGAATTTTGTGCTTGCGGTTTCTGCCTGCGTGGGGGCACGGTTCCAGGAGATCGGGACCTGCCCGGGCGGGTCTTATTCTGATAAACATAACCCGTTCTGATAAACATAACCCGCCCCCAGACCGGCAAAATCGCACAAGCAAACCAACTACTTAACTTCGACTACTTAACTTCGACCACGGCTCCTGCGTCGGTGAACTTCTTCTTGATGGTCTCAGCCTCTTCCTTGCCGACGCCTTCTTTGATCGGCTTGGGAGCGCCATCCACCAGATCCTTGGCTTCTTTCAGGCCGAGGCTAGTGACTTCCCGTACTGCCTTGATTACATTGATCTTATTGGCTCCGACTTCCTTCAGGATAACGCTGAATTCGGTCTTTTCCTCGGCCGGCGCAGCGCCCGCGGCCGCTCCGCCACCCGCACCAGCCACCATGACCGGGGCCGCCGCGGCTGCCGAGACGCCCAGCCGGGATTCCAGCTTCTTTACCAATTCTGCCGCTTCGAGCAGGGTTAAGCCTGCGATTGAGTCTTCCAACTGCTGCAAGTCCGCCATGTTCAGTTCTCCAATTCCTTTTTGGTATTTTTCTGTGAGACGTTGCCCACGACGCCCCAGATTGACGGCAAGCCCTATTCCGGCTCATCCGAGGGCGATTCACCCCTCGATGGCCATTACGGAGGCTTTGCCCGCAATCTGAGACGACGTTACGCCTCGCCTCGCCTTATTTCGTCACCGGGCCAAGTTTCCAGTGCGGCCAGCCCCTCACGCTACGCCAGACAACGCAGCAGATCGGGACCGCGCAACCCTCGGCAACCGACAACCAAAACCCTGATTTGTAATTTGGTGATCTGAAATCTGTAATTTGAAAACCGGAAGCTCCCTTCTGCCACCAAGCCAAAAGCAGATTCCTCGCTTCGCTCGGAATGACAAAGTGGGGCGGGTTTTTCAGTTACAAATTACAAAATTACCGATTACAAATTCCTAAGCTTCCTTAAACTTGTTCTGCTCCACGCCCTGGCTCAGGACCACCGCCAGGTCGCGGCCCACCGCGTTCACTGTGGTCACCAGACGCTGCGCCGGCGCATTCAGCAGGAACAGCAACTTGGAATAAATCTCTTCCTTCGAGGGCATGGTGGCCAGCGACTCGATCTCCTTGATCGAGATCACGCGGCCTTCGACTACGCCCGTCTTGAAGGTGAATTCGGGATTGTCCTTGGCGTACTTCGCGAGCGCCTTGGCCAGGGCCACGGGATCGCCTTCGGTGTACGCGATGGAGGTGACGCCCGCCAGGTTCTTCAGCGCGCCTTCCACCTTGCTGCCCTTGGCCGCCCGCTCGGCCAGCGTGTTCTTGATGACGCGGTACTTGGCGCCGGAGCTACGCAGGGTTTTGCGCAGTTCGAAATCCTGGGCCACGGTCAGCTTGCTGTAGGTGGCCACCACCAGACTGGAGACGTTCTTGAGTTCCCGCTCCAGCTTCTCAACCTGCTCGATTTTCTTCGCTTTGGAAACCGCCATGATTCAATCCCTTCGCAACTTGATGGAGCTTTTTGGCCCGCAGCGGTTAGCCTTTAGCTCTTAGCTTGACTCCCTATGCGCTTTGGCTCATAGCCAAGGGCTAAGGGCCAAAAGCTGCCTCTAGGCTTTTGAAGCCGTCTCGATTGAGGTCGTATCCAGCGCGATCCCCGGCCCCATCGTGGAGCTGATGTAGCAGCCCTTCACATACTTGCCTTTGGCCACCGACGGCTTGGCCTTGATCACGCTGGTGATCAGCACGGTGGCGTTTTCCACCAGTTTTTCTGGAGGAAACGAAATCTTGCCCACCGGCACGTGCACCAGCGCGGTTTTGTCGGTGCGGAACTCGACTTTGCCGGCTTTGACTTCCTGCACCGCCTTGGCCACGTCGAAGGTTACGGTGCCGGTTTTCGGGTTGGGCATCAAGCCCTTGGGACCGAGCACTTTGCCGAGACGGCCGACGGACTTCATGACGTCGGGCGTGGCGATGAGCGCATCGAAGTCGGTCCAGTTTTCTTTGCTGATCTTCTCGACCATCTCTTCGCCGCCCACAAAATCCGCTCCTGCCTGCTCGGCTTCGCGGACTTTTTCGCCGGTGGCGATGACGAGAACCTTTTTCGACTTGCCGAGGCCGTGCGGCAGAACGACGGTGCCGCGCACCATCTGGTCGGCATGCTTGGGATCAACCCCCAGGCGCATGGTGACCTCTACGGTTTCATCGAACTTGGCAAATTTCACCTTCTGCAGCAGCGGAACCGCGTCCTTAAGCTGATAGGGATGCGCCTCGACCGCTTTGCGGGCCTTCTCGATATTCTTTCCTGCTCTTCTCATCGGCTTCTTCCTGTCTCCCACCGCCGGGCGTTGCACTGCCTGGCCGTAGTCATTGACATTTGGTAATTGGGAAATTGAGTAATTGGGTAATTGAAAACCCTGCTCGCTATGCTCGCGGGACAGGGCTAGCGCCTTCCCTACACGATTTTCAATTGCCCAATTACCAAATTTCCCAATTACTCAATTTCGCTAGCCTACGACTTCAATTCCCATGGACCTTGCCGTCCCACGCACGCTGCGGATCGCCGAATCGACGGAGGCGGCGTTCAAGTCGGGCATCTTTTGTTTGGCGATGTCTTCGACCTGCTTGAGCGTGACCTTGCCGACTTTGTCCTTGTTGGGCGCGCCCGATCCTTTGGCGATGCCCGCCGCCCGCTTTAACAGGATCGACGCCGGCGGCGTCTTGGTGATGAAGGTAAAGGTACGGTCGCTGTAAACCGTAATCACCGCCGGAATGATGAGCCCTTCCAGTTCCTTGGCGCTAGTGCGGGCGTTGAACTGCTTGCAGAACTCCATGATGTTGATCTGCGCCTGGCCCAGCGCGGGCCCCACCGGCGGCGCCGGTGTGGCTTTGCCCGCCGCGATTTGCAGCTTTACCGAACCTGTGACTTTCTTTGCCATTTGAACCTTTCCTCACTGAGAGAGATTTGTAATTTGGCAATCGGGTAATTTGTGATTTAAAACCTGGAAAACAGCGTTCTTAAATTCACAAGTTACAAATTACAAATCCCTAGGCGGTTTTCTCCACCTGGTTAAATTCCAGTTCCACCGGAGTGGAGCGGCCGAAAATCGTGACCATCACCTTCAGGGTCTCGCGGTCTTCATTGACTTCATCGACCACACCGGTGAAGGTGGCGAACGGGCCTTCGGTGATGCGCACGGTTTCGTTCTTCTCGAACTTGACCTTGAGCTTGGGCTTGTCGCGGCTGTCGGCGACCTTATAGACGATGTGCTGCACTTCTTCGTCCGAGAGCGGTGTGGGCTGCTGCCCAGTTCCGACGAAGCCCGTGACCCGCGGCGTAGATTTCACCACGTGCCAGACGTGGTCGTTCATGTCCATTTCCACCAGCACGTAGCCGGGGTAGAACATGCGCTCGGAGGTGTACTTCTTCCCGCCGCGCACTTCGGTGACTGACTCGGTGGGGATCAGCACCTTGCCGATCTTGTCCTGCAGGCCGAAGGCGATGACCCGCGACTCCAGCGACTCCTTCACCTTGCGCTCAAACCCCGAATAGGAGTGGATGATGTACCACTTCATGTTGGGATTACGTGGAGCTTCGGCGGTCGCGGCCGCGCCTGCGGCAGGCGGAGCCTCGGCGGCGTTTTCGGTCGCGTTGGTCACGGGTTTTTCCTCGTCTTGCATAAGCACGCTGTGGCTCACAGCTTCCTTCCTGAACTCATAACTCACCGGCTCAGCGGTGGGTAAAATAGCGGAACAGCGAATCCACTCCCCGCCCGATGACGAAATCCACCGCCCAGAAATAGGCCCCAAACAGGAACACGGCGATGATGACGACCGTGGTGGTGGCGCGAACTTCTTTGAACGACGGCGCAGTCACCTTTTTCATCTCGGTGCGCACGTCGTTGTAGAAAGTCTTGACCCGCTCGGGCCAGGACTTGATGGTGGTCGCTAATGCGTTTTGTTCCGCCACACTTGCCATCCGATTCCTGCTTTCCCGCCTCTTGCTCCCTGCCGATCTCTCCCGAACTCTGGCAGGGGCGGAGGGATTCGAACCCCCAAGTCCGGTTTTGGAGACCGGCAGTTTAACCGTTGAGCTTACGCCCCTGTACCGATTGAGTAATTTTGTAATCGGGTAATTTGGTAATTGAAAATCTCCCAGCGCCAGGTTTTCAAATTACACAATTACTCAATTTCCCAATTACTCAATTATTTCACTTCCTTATGCGGCGTGTGCTTGCGGCAGCGGCGGCAGAATTTCTTCAGCTCCAGCCGCTCCGACATGGTCTTCCGGTTCTTGGTTTTCGAGTAATTGCGCTCTTTACACTCGCCGCACTGCATGGTGATGATTTCTCGGGGCATTTGAACCACTCCTGGCTGTTGCTTCTAGCTACGGGCCACTAGCTGCTCGTTCCAGCTATCAGCTCTCAGCCGTCAGCTTTCAGTTAAATCTTCTATTCCAACCTTGTCATCCTGAGGCGCGTTCTTTGCGCCGAAGGACCTGTGCAACTTCTGCCTCACTCGCCACGGCCGCCTCAATCTTCCCAGCCTCAGCTAGAAGCCAGCAGCTAGAAGCTGCTTCTCTACTGCACGATCTCGCTGATCGTACCCGCGCCTACGGTGTGTCCGCCTTCGCGGATGGCGAAGCGCAGGCCCTTTTCCATGGCTACCGGGGTGATCAGTTCGATCACCAGGCTCACGTTGTCGCCCGGCATCACCATCTCC
>DATJXG010000091.1:0-6374 GCA_035500455.1 Terriglobales bacterium
GGCGAACGCTGGCTCAACACCGGCGACCTCGGGCGACAGGACGCCGACGGCTACTTCTGGCTTGCCGGACGCAAGAAGGAGTTGATCATCCGCGGCGGGCACAACATCGATCCGATGAGCATCGAAGAAGCGTTGCACGAACATCCCGCCGTCGCGCTGGCGGCGGCGATCGGCAGTCCAGATGCCTATGCGGGAGAGATGCCCGTCGCCTACGTTCAATTAAAACCCGGCGCCTCGGTGACAGAGGAGGAGCTTCTCGAGTTCGCCGCAAAGCTCATCCCGGAGCGGGCCTCGATACCAAAGCGCATTAAGATTTCAAGCGCCATGCCGATGACGGCGGTCGGAAAGATATTCAAGCCCGCGCTACAGGAGCTGGAAATCGAGGCGGCGATCCGTTCGGAGGCGAGCCGGGTCGGTGCGACGATCGTGGCAATACATTTCGAACGCGACGCGCGAACCGGCTTGAAGGCGCGTGTCCACATGGTCGATGATCTTCCGGAATTGCGTGCAGCACTCGACCGGTACTCTTTCAAGACGGAGTTGCTGATCGATCTGCGCGCATCCTGACTAGCCTTTCACGAATGTTCTGTAAATCGGCAAGGGGGTTCGGTGCCAATCGGCGCGCCAACCATCAGATTTAGCTGGACTTTATGGGGGCACAAGGTGACTCCGATCCACACCCATCCTTCACAACGGCACCATTCTGCAACAAATACATTTGTGGCTGGCGAGACATCCAAATCACAGATGCACGAACGGCAGCACGATTTCCAAACCGATCAGCACCACCACGAGGATTTCCAGAAGCTCCCCCCGTGCGCTCGAGGCTTCGTCATGCAAAGCCGCATAGGTGTCGCGGATGATCGCCAGCTTTCGGTCCACGGCAGTACCGACAGCGTGCACGCGGAACAGCTCCAGTGCGGCGGCATAGATGCGGGCCAGATACACGTCGCCAGTGGCCTGCAAGGCATTGTCGAGCTTTTCGGTGAGTTCCGTCACCTCCGCGACCAGCGTGTACAGGCGGCGGGCCAAGGTGGAGAAACGGCGGGGAGCAAGCATGACGTTGGTGCGGCGCACGTCGTTGATCAAGTCGTACATACGCGGCAGTTCGGCATCCAGGAGCTCATCATAGTAGCGGGTTTCCAAAAGCCGTGCGTTCGCGACTTCCAAAACGTCCATCACGTCGGCGTCGCCGCGCGGCTCATAGATGAAGGCGCGGGCCCAGGTCAGCACCACCAGATCATCGGTGTAGTAGGAGAAGCGCTGGCGCATCAGGTCCTGCCGTGCGCCCGACGAGAGCGGGCGCTGCTCGCCGGAGAGTAGCGGCACCAAGTCGATGCGATCGAGTAACGTGGCAGCCGCCAGTTCCTCGTTAAAACCGTGCACCAGGCCGATGAGATAGTCTTCCTCGAGCAGCGACGGGGCTGGACGGAGCAGTGCCGGCCCCAACAGGCCGCGTACATGCCGTAGCAGGTCAGCCCAGATGGTGGTGCCAGAGGCTTGGCCGACCGCGCGGTCCACAGCGCGGAACTGGGTCAAGAACAGCGGCCAGTGCACCTCCTTGATAGGCACACGTAGCGCAAAGGAAATGGCGCCGAAATCATAGACGCGCGCCGTCACCTCCGCGGCAACGCTTGCGCCCTCCAGCTCCAGTGTCACCGGATCAAGCGGCAGCGCTACCGGAGGCACGCCGAACGCCATTGCCTTGGGTGGCGTGGTGGTCAGCCGGCCTCGGTGGGCGGCGCGGGCTTGGCTGGCCCACAATGCTTCCACCTGCTTCAGGTCGATTTCATGGGCGATGCCAAACATTCGGAACGCAACGATCGCGCCGTCGCGGATGATCAGGTCAGGCGGCATTGGATCTCCAAGGACGGTGACGACGCACGCAGCGAAGCCCGGTCCGCGTCGTCATGTCAACAGCGGCAGGCTTGGTGTGAATCGGCGTCCGACCGTGCCCCCCGGATTTTGCGTCGTAATCATTTGATATGATTTAATAAAATGGAGTCGATGTGGGGGGCGGTCGGCGCCGATCGGGACCCTACCGAAAGGCCCTTTTCCAACAGAAATTCAATGCCTTAACGGCGATCGAAGGCGGGGTCAAAGTTGGGTGCTAATTCACGGTAATCAGCTCAACGCGACGACAATCAATGTGCTGATGACCCTGCTGATGCCTGGCATGAGGACCGTCCATTATCCATAATATCACGTCACCCAAATTCGGGGCTTCAGTGTCCGGCAAATACAGCCGCGCCGCGAGGTGAGCTGCTCGCATCGGTTACGGAACACGCACGCTTGCCCCATACCGGGCGTGTTCCGTAACTCCGTCAGCACCATCGGGTGCAGCCGGGATGCCTATTTCCGGAAGTCGATCACGATGCGGCCCTGGATGTCACCATGATGCATCTTTGCGAAGATATCATTGATGTTCTCCAGCTTGTCGGTCGAAACCGTTGCCTTGACCTTGCCTTCCCCGGCGAAATTCAGCGCCTCCTGCAGGTCGAGACGCGTGCCGACAATCGAGCCACGCACGGTGATGCCGTTGATCACTGTATCGAAGATGTTAATCGGGAAATCGCCGGGTGGCAGACCGTTCAATGCCACCGTGCCGCCGCGGTCGGCCATGCTGAGCGCCTGCGCGAAGGCCTTGGGCGAGACGGCGGTGACCAGCACGCCCTGCGCCCCGCCAATCTCCTTTTTCACATAGGCAATCGGATCGGTCGTGCGGGCATTGACGGCCAGCGCCGCGCCGAGCTGCTTGGCAAGTTCCAGCTTCGCGTCGTCAACGTCGACGGCCAACACGTTCAGGCCCATCGCCTTCGCGTACTGCACGGCGAGATGCCCGAGTCCGCCAATGCCGGAAATCACCACCCACTCGCCGGGCCGCGTGTCCGTCACCTTCAGGCCCTTGTACACGGTCACGCCCGCGCACAGGATCGGCGCGATCTCGGCGAAATCGATGTTGGCCGGCAGATGCCCAACATAGTTGGCGTCGCCAAGAACATATTCGGCGAAGCTCCCATTCACCGAGTAGCCGGTGTTATGCTGTTCCTTGCATAGCGTCTCCCAGCCGCCAAGGCAGTGCCGGCAATGGCCGCAGGCGTCGTGGAGCCAGGGCACGCCAACGCGGTCGCCCTCCTTCACAAAACCTACCCCCTGGCCAACTGCGACGACATGGCCAACGCCCTCATGCCCAGGGATGAAAGGCGGGTTCGGCTTGAACGGCCAATCGCCGTCGACGGCGTGCAGATCGGTGTGGCACACACCCGTCGCGGCGACTTTGATGAGGATCTGCCCGGGGCCGGGGGTGGGCACCGGAACCTCCTCGATTACGAGCGGCTTTCCAAATTCGCGGACGACCGCCGCTTTCATGGTCTTGGTCATTGATGGTCTCTCCAAGGTTAAACGGGATGTTGCCAGGTGGCAAATCCGTCCCATAATGGTCCAGAGATGCATTGCCGTTAATTGACGCAAAATTGTCAGCAGCATACGGCGCGGTAATCACGGCCATCTGTGACTCGCTGAAGGCAGATGCTAGTGCCCATCCAGCCCGTCCTGCGGCCGTTTCATCATGGCCGTAATCGTGCACAGCCAAGATTTTAGCAAAAATATGGTCACTAGCAGGATACGTCATATGCCAATATCCTTGGGCGAAGGATCGACCGCATTAGCCACCTCTCATATTGTAGAATGAACTAGACAGGTGAGGCGCGTCATTGACCGAGATCAACGGTGAAGGGGCTGCTGTCTAACAAAACATCCATGGTTCACGTGGTTTCATGCAACGCGCCTGTAGGATCCCACTCGGAAGTGGGTTGGCGAGACATCCACGTCACAGATGCACGAACGGAAGCACGATTTCCAACGCGATTAGCACCACCACGAGGATTTCCAGAAGCTCCCCCTGCGCTCGAGGATTCATCATGCAAAGCCGTATAGGTATCGCGGATGATCGCCAGCTTTCGGTCCACGGCAGTACCGACAACGTGTACGCGGAACAGCTCCAGTGCGGCGGCATAGATGCGGGCCAGATACATGTCGCCTGTGGCCTGCAAGGCGTTGTCGAGTTTCTCGGAGAATTCCGTCAGTTCCAGGTTGAGCAGCGTAACCACCAGGTTTGCTCTTGGTTTTCACCTGGAGCCTGAGCATGTCGAGCCCCGGCACGTCGGCGATGAGGTCATAGGCGACGCCTGGCATCGCCGGCTGGGTCGCGATGCCCCAAGCTTGCAGGCGTGAGAGGGTTAGATTGGCGCCGGCCTCGCAGGTCAGGATCGCGGTCGAGGGCGCGCGTCTCATCGCACACGGCGAGGTAGGGGGGGCGCGGCGCAGCTTCTTCGTTGCGCGCGCTTGCTGTCAAATTCCGGGTCCGCCTCGACGGTCTTGACCAGTCGGTAGTAGCTATTGACCGGCGTATAGTAGCGAAGCACGTCAAGAATGAAGCCCTCTTGGATTGCCGGCACCATCATTCCAGCCTTTGTTAAGTGCCTTTGTTAAATGGCAGAAACCATGATGCCTTGGGTCTTGTTCCCTGGCACCTGTACGACGCTGGAAGTCCCGCTAACGGGAGCGATAGTGGGGGGTAAGGCGTTGGCCTCACCCGGATAGGAGCAAATCAAGTTGGCTGCGTGCCCCCGCAACCACCGATGCCCGTCGCTTCCGCTAGAGCGTGGGAACCGCGCTATGCTGTTTTAGGAGTGCATCAGAGTGCGCGGAGACCTCTGCCATAGTCACTTCATATCCCCATAAATTTGCCAAGTGCTGCAGTACTTGGGCGGTGTCCTTCTCCTGCACGACAATGCCGGAATAGACCCGGTGTTGCAGCATCAACCGCCGGTCACCATCGAGGTCGACATCCACGACCTCGATCTCAGGATCGTTCTGCACGACGTCGAAGTGGTTGGCGAGGTTGGTGCGGACGGTACGGTACCCTCGCTCGTTATGGATAGCTTTAACTGTAAGATCGGATTTACCATCATCGTGCAGGTCGAAAAATTTCATTTTGCGCATCAGCGCAGGCGAGAGGAATTGGCGGACGAAGCTCTCATCCCGATGATTGGCCCATCCATCCTTCAGCACGCCCAACCAGTCGCGGCAGCCGGCGATTTCCGGTAGCCAGGCGCGATCCTCATCGCTTGGTGTTTCGCAGACGCGCTGGATATCCTGCATCATGCCGAAGCCCAGTGCATAGGGGTTAATGCCCGAATAACCTGGATGATCGAAATCTGGCTGGAATATCGCGCCAGTGTGGGACTGGAAGAACTCTATCACGGCGCCGTCGGTTAGAAACCCGGTTTGATGCAGCCGGTTCATGACGTAATAATGCACGAAGGTGGCACAACCCTCGTTCATCATTTTGGTCTGTTTCTGCGGATAGAAATACTGCGCGACATGGCGGACGATTCGCAAAATCTCGCGCTCCCAGGTTTTTAACAGCGGCGCATTTTTCTCCAGGAAATAGAGGATGTTCTCCTCGGGCAGGTCGAGAAGATGGCGGCGTTCAGCGTGGCTGTGCGCCTGGGCCGAGCGTGGTCCGCTCGCGGGGACTGAACGCCATAGTTCATTATAAGATCGCTCCTGCTCTTCCAACCGTTCGCGCGCGCGCCGCTCCTCCTCACGCAGATTAAGTGATTTGCGGCGCGGATATCGACTGACCCCCTGTGCCATGAGCGCGTGCGCCGCATCGAGAATGCGCTCGACCGCTTCTTCTCCATACCTGGCCTCGCAGCGCGCGATATATGTTTTTGCGAATTCGAGATAATCCAGAATGCCTTCGGCATCCGTCCATTGGCGGAACAGATTATTGTTCTTAAAAAAATGGTTGTGGCCAAAGGCTGCATGCGCGAGCACCAGAGTCTGCATCATCATGGAGTTTTCCTCCATGAGATAGGCGATGCAGGGATTGGAATTGATCACGATTTCATAGGCGAGATTACGCAGGCCATTGCGGTAGAGCATCTCGTCCCGTGCAAAATTTTTGCCGAACGACCAGTGTTGGTACATCAGCGGCATGCCGATGGAGGAATAGGCATCAAGCATCTGCTCGAAGGTGATTATCTCGATCTGGTTGGGGTAAATATCAAGCTTCAACTCATCCCGAGCGATTTTTTCTATGGCGTCATAGGCGCGCCGGAGGCTGTCGAAGTCCCAGTCTTTTTCCGCGCGGGGGAGGGGGGTATGTTTCATGTGGCCGCTCGCTGAATTTGGCCCCCGGGGGCAAAGAGCTCACGGAATACCGGATAAATCTGGCCCCGCTCGCTGACCTGCCGTGCGGCGATCTGCTGCCCGGATTTGATCAGTTGGTCATAGGTGCGCCACAGATCAGTGGATTGCATCATGCCGCCCCCATTTTTCACTTCTATGTAGGCAAAATACTGGCA
>DATJXG010000092.1:0-27521 GCA_035500455.1 Terriglobales bacterium
GCGCGTTCGTAAAACATCTGGGCGGTTTCCGGATCCCCCTGCATTTCGGCGAGGTATCCCAGATTATTGAGGGCGAAAGCATTCCAGGGGTCGATTTTGTAGGCTTGGAGGAAATCGTCTCCCGCCTGCTTCCAGTCATTCCGGTTCACCGCTTCCACTCCTCCAAAGTTCAGCAGATCGACCTTGCTCTCCTGCGGATTTTCCCCGCGCAGCCGTTTCCGCAGCCTTTCCAGGTTGGCCGTCGCGACCTCGCTGACCGGCCTTCCCCGGTCGTGGCCGTCCAACGTAACGATCACCGGCTCTTTGGAGCGCGACATGGCCGCGGAATAGTAGTAGCGCTGCGCGCTGTCAAAGTCGCCTTCCGCTTCTTTGGTCACGCCCATATTGTTCAGGGTGAACGGATTCTTCGGATTCAGCTTCAGAGTTTTCTGCAGCAGCGCATCCGCCTCCGCCGCCCGCTTATCTGCCAGCAGTTTGATTGCCTCGAAGTTTTCCCGATTCTCCTCCATGGCTGCATTGCGCCGGACGCCGATTGCCTTTCGGAACGATTCGCCTTCCACCAGCGGAGAGCTGGCGCGAGCCACGGAGGCGTCGGTCACGTTTTCCGCGGCCAAAGCATAGAAACGCTGCGCGCGATCGGCCTGCCCATCCATCTCGGCGATAAATCCAATGTTGTTGAGCGTAAAGGGATCGTCGGGATCAAGAAGGTAGGCTCGGTAAAAGAGGGTTCTGGCCTTTTCGTAGTCGTGCTTCTGGACCGCCTCGACGCCCTCCTGATTCAGCCGCTGGACCGGGGTGGACTCGCTCCGCCGGGGAATGGTGATGCGTATGTCTCCGGCTCGAGCCAGCGGATCAGTCACGCCTGCTAAGACTCCCGCCAAGGCCAATACAATGAAGCACTTATATGCCATTCGGGCCCTCTGCGTCCGGCTTGTTTACCTTGTACAGCACGGCGTAGTTTGGATGTTCCCGACCCCGAGTCGTTGCCTCGCTGCCGGGCAATTTTCAGCCATCCTGGGCGGCATCGCCGGCTTACGCCCGGACTTCCTCCGGCATCAAAGAAGAGCGCCCGAAAACCCTGGCGGGGACGGCAATGAACTTTTCGCTGACAGATCGTTTAGCAACGGATCGTCTACTAACGGTGCTCATCTGGTTTCTTCTGGCGGGATTCGCCTGGAGCCAGGAGCCCGCGCCGCCACCGGTTCTGGCTGCAACCGCAGGATCGGCGGCGATCGAGCCAGGAGAGAGGGCCGGGGGTTGGACCAGCCCGGCGATCCCGAATCTACCTGCTCCACCCCGCGGGAAAGCTTCGTTGATGGGCGGCACCATTCGCCACGTCGACCAGCTGCGCGACGAGATCACTCTCCAGTTTTTCGGCGGAGGATCGGCCAAAGTTCTCTTTGACGGGCGCACCCGTGTGGAACACGAGGGTGGCGGCTTTGCGCTGCGCGACCTCAAAGATGGCCAGCGGGTTTACCTGGAGACCGTTCTCGACGGGAAAGATGTCTTTGCCCGCAGCATTCGCGTGGTTACCGACAGCGGGCCCGGCCAGACCACCGGCCAGATCATCAGCTATCGGTCCGACACCGGCGAACTCACGCTCAACGATGCCCTATCCCCCCGGCCGCTGAAACTGCGGCTCACCGCCGAATCCAAAGTTTTATGGGAGGGCCACACACTGCCGCCGACCCAACTCCAGCCAGGAAGCCTGATAGAGGCGGATTTCATGCCATCCGCCGGTTCGCTGCCGGTCGCCGGGCGTATCTCGATTCTGGCCGAACCGGGCCATGAGTTTGTCTTCTCCGGGCGCGTGGTTCATCTCGACCTGCGCACCGGACTGCTGGTTCTCCTCAATTCTCAGGATGGCAAAAACTATCAGGTCTTTCTGAATCCGGATGGAACCCTGAACCGCGACAAACTCCGCGAAGGAGCGGATGTAACGGTGAACACCAAATTTGACGGAAACAAATACGCGGTCAACTCCATCACTTTCAATCCCGGGCCCGCGCCAAGCAACTAAGCAATCGCCGCCGCGAATACTTCACTTTCTCTCTTGTTAGCCCTTGCATTTCCCGCCGGTATGAATTGAACTGCGCGCGCCCATTGTAATAAGTACTAATTACCCTATTGACACTCCCGGCGTGGCTCGTGTAATCCTTCCCAACAAGTTTTTCAGCCACTTCTGCGCATTCGTCCGAATAAGTACTCGAAAACTTAAGGGCTTGAACCTTTCGGTTTTGACCTGCGGGGACAAGCCGTATTACTTTCTCGGCACTAGCCCTTTATTCGCGGGCGATTTAGACCTGCGAATCGCTGGTCTTCGCGTTGAAGTGGGGGTTCGCTCGGCTGTGCTCCCTTCTTGTTAACCCGCATTGCTCAAACCGCGAAATTGCGTTCAGCGCGTTTCGTAAAATTTCGGGAGAACCTGTTTTGATGAGGAGATATCTCTCTCTTCTTTTTTGTCCGGGCATTGTTGCGCTCTTAGCGGCCTCCGCGTTCGGCACAGTAGCTGTCACCAGTCCACTCGCCGGTTCAACCGTCGGATCACCTGTAACCTTCGCTGGAACCGCAACCACCACAACTTGTGCCGCGGGCGTGGCCTCCATGGGCGTTTACATTGACAACGTTCTTACCTACGTGGTTAGCGGGACCAAGCTGAACACCAGCCTGCCCGTCAACTCAGGCGCCCACAAAACCACGATTGAGGAATGGGACCATTGCGGCGGAGCGACCTACGCCATAATGCCGATCAACGTGACCAGCCAGACCGGCGTCTGGGTCACCTCTCCGGCCAACAACAGCACGGTGCCCTCCCCGGTGCAGTACACCGCCTCCGCCAGCACTTCGACCTGCGCCAAGGGCGTGGCTTCGATGGGCGTATACGTGAACAACCAACTGGTCAAGGTTTCCAGCGGACATACTCTCAACGCCCAGATTTTCTTAACCCCCGGCACTTTCAATACAGTCGTGGAAGAGTGGGATTACTGCGGCGGCGCTCACTTCACCCCGGTGAAGATCAACGTCGCCGGAAAACTGCTCTCCAATATTCAGGCCAGCCATGGATGGGTCGGGTACGGCGAATTTCCTCCCCTCTACGACATCTGCACTTCCTGCGGCTCGGGAATTCTGTACTCCATGAGCCAGGGGATCGCCTCGCCTTCCATGAGCGGCAAAGCCGCGAAATTCAACATACTCAGCGGAACCACGCCGTTTGCAGACGTGCTCTGGACCAATCCATTGATCGGCGATTTTTCCACCCAGGGATTGCCCGATCCCAATCACACTTTGGTCAAGAGCCTCCACCATTTCACCTACGACGCCTATTTCTACGGCGCCAACCTCGAGATCTCGCAGGTCCTGGAATTCGATGTGAGCCAGTATTTCGGCGGTCTGAGCTTTATCTGGGGCCAACAGTGCCGGATTCAGGGTGGGCACGAGTGGGACATCTGGGATAACGTCAAAGCCAAGTGGGTTCCCACCGGAATTGCATGCCATCCCGTGAGCAAAGCCTGGAACCACCTGACGATTGTCGGGCAACGTACCCCGGACAATCAGTTGCTCTTCGAATCCATCTCACTCAACGGCGTTACCGCTCAACTCAACAAGTACTATCCGCCCAGCACCGTTCCTGCGGGATGGAACGGCATCACCGTCAACTTTCAGCAGGATGGCAACTCCATCATGACGCCGTACACGACTTACCTGGATAACTTTAAATTCATTTATTGGTGACCAGGCCTGTAGAGGGAGCGAGTGCATCCGCGCGCTCCCTCGCCTTCATATCCAGATTCAGAGTGAGACTCGACCATTTCCCCAGTGGGCGGGCAAAGCTCTCAAGCAGCATTGCCTGCGACGACGATGCTCCCCGCATCTTCGCGATGCAACCTCTCGAAGGTGAGCGCTGCCACCGTATCGGCAACCTCCTGCGCTGGCAGCGCGCCGATTACTGTCATCCCCGCGATGCGGCTGATCGCCAGGTACGCCGCTCGGTTCTGGTGAAGGAACTCGAGCGGGTACTCCGGCTTTCTCTCGCGTGCCTGTACCGGGTCAGCGTCCAGCAGGAAGGCCAGATCGGGGGCGGGAACGCACTTCACCAGCAACCGGGCATAAAAGCGGGAGAGCGCGTGGTTCAGCGAAAGGTTTGCCAGCTCGTCGTAGATGTAGCGGTCACAAATGACAACATCCGCTTTCGCTTTCGAAATTGCCGCGACGCGCAGCGTAAGCGAAATGGCGTCAAGAAAATAAACCCCTGCCCGGGCGACGCTCAGATACCATGCCCTTACATTTTTGTCCCGGCGGTTCACCGGCTTGTCGGGAGAGCCCACGCCGCGCTCGCCCTTGAACGCCGCATAAGCGGCGAATTCGCGGCTGCGCCTCAACATGGCGATGTCATCCCAGAAAGCGAGCTGGCGGACGCGAAGCCCGCTTTCCCGCAGCAGCCTGCAGAGATGGTTGATCTGGGTGCTTTTGCCCGCGCCATCAATTCCAGAGAAGCTTATGAGCCTGGGGCGCCGCGCATTCGGAGTGAAGTTGCGCATAGTCGAGGAGTCGGGGTCGCGATCCTAACTGCCCGGAGGCCTGCCCGGGCTGGCCTTGGTAAGCGCAATCACGGTTCCTACCGCAGCTCCCGCTCCCACGATCACACCCACCTTGATAAGAATCGACCGGACGCGGTGCTGCTTGCGTGGGGCCAGGGCGAACCCCGCCGGTTTGGAAGCCGCAACTCCGGTCACAACCAGCGGTTCGGCCGCGGCCGTTCCCACAGGTTTCTGGGCCTCCTGCTTTTGAGATTGCGGTTGTGGGGCGTCAGGCAATTGAGCCGCGGTCTGCGCATAAACCTGAGATGCCATGCCAAAGCTCAATACCACGGAGCACAAAAAAGTCAGCCGGCAATTCGATCTCATAGGATTTTCCTCCGCAGGCTCGGTAACGCCCGCGCAGCCTGACTGGACTTGCCTCTGACCGGCCCGCTGCAACTGCACGGGGCCGCCCTGCATGGGCAATTACCAGGACATCCCGGTCTGCTGAAATGCCTGCGCGGGAAATTGCGTGAAGCTTTGCACCGCGTCGGCGGTATTTTCGAAGATCTCGAACAGGCAGTCCACTCCGGTGAGTTCCAGAATGATGGTGCTGACGGGCGGAATAGCCGACAGCTTGAGGTCGCCATTTCCTTTCATCACTTCGGCCATGCAGCGCAGCAGCATTTCGACGCCGGCTCCATCCAGCTGCCTGACCTCGGAAAAGTCGAAGACCACTTCCGCCCGCTCCGATCTCAGAATGGGAGCTACTTCGTGGAAGAACGCTTCCGCCTGCGCCCGGTTCAGCGTGGCCGGGAGCAGTTTGACTACCGGTGAAGTGCCGCTTCTCATAGCTCACCTTCAGAGAAATTCAAGGAGCCGCTAATGGCTTCCGAGGCGCGCATCCGCCATGCGGCGAACAGCGGCACCTTCGTCTGTGCCGGCTCGGCTGGAGCCGTTCTGCGCAGAAGATTCGGGTCTGCGACTTCGACGGAGATGTTGCGCCCCAGGTGAGTCAGGCGGTTGCCGTCCACCAGCGAGCGGGCAACACACAGCGACTTCCCCAGCCTGGTGTAAGGCAGAATCGTGGAGCCTTTCACCGCCGTGCCCGCGCCCACTTCACAATGGTGCTCTACGCTGCTGAACCTGGTGATGAGTGCCGAGGCCTGCACCTTGGTTGCGCCGCCGATGTACGCGGGAGCGACAATGCGCGCGCTGCGGTGCACGCGCGCGCTCTCCTCAATCCACACGCCCGGTTTTCGCTCGCGGCCGCCGGGCGCAATCGCGCAGCGCCCGAGAAAAGCATCCACCACCAACCGGCGAAGATCGCGCGCATCTTTCAGCCGGTTCACATAGCCCTTGCTGAGATACGGAATTCCCGAACCCAAATCTCCGATCGCCAGCCGGCCGAAACCAGCGCTGGAGCATGCGCTACCGACGTCAATCATCCACATGTCAAGAGGGCCTTCGTGGTCGTGCACGCGGGTTACAGGCCCTCCCGATTCGATGTGGAATTGCAGAAGATCGTCCAGATCGAATTCAACGTACGCGCCCAGCCTGATCAGGAGAAGTTTGTCGGTGCCTCCCTGGGCTTGCTGCTTCAAGGCGTCGGAGAGCACCCAGCGGCTCATGGGTTCCAGAACCAGTCTGCTCCCGCCCAGCCTGGTTATGCGACGGCGCAGGGCGGACTTGGCAGGCGCGGGAATTCCGTCCGGCGTCACCAATGAAATATTTTTCACCACTGTGGAACGCTGCAGGCGTTGGATCATGCGCTCCACCACGGGTTGGCCCAGGATCTCAGCGCATGCAAGCGGGCCTCCTGACGGGGTGGCGCCCATTACAGGGAGATGCTCTTCTCCACCTTCCACCCCGGAACTAGGCTCCGCTACTGCAACAATTGCGCTTACCAGCACGGCAGGGCTCCTTAACGCACTTAGGATGTCAAACCCGGCGGAGGCGTTGGTTCCAACCGATGCGCTACGAGATGTGCCGCGAGATGCGCCACGAGCAGACACACGCTGAGGCGAAGGGGAAAATGGCAGGAGCGAGCAACATCTTGAAAGCAAAGACTCTACGGGCGGAACCCGAGCGGCCCAAAGACCGGCAACGACCAACATGCGCGGCTGAACTCGCATCAAAGGGTTGCGTTTGCAAGCGGCGCCATCGGAGGACTGCGAAATGCTTGCTGGGCAAGGTTTTATTGAGCTGCTTTCCAAGCTGGTCTTCGCCGGTTCGGACGAAGCTTTCCAGAGGCCGGCCGAACAGGTCGGGCCCTTACGCTCTGAGATGCAACAGCTTGCCGCTTTGTCTCCAGCGGAATGGAATGAGTTCGTAAAGCTGGCCGATTCGCACCACGTAACCATTCGCTCCCTGGCCGTACTGGAAAAGGCGGCCGTCGCTCACAGCTATTCCGAACTAGCCGGAAAATGCAGAGCGGTGTTGAACACGGAGCGCACTCGCATCCGCCACGCGATAACCAAATTGAAGAGTGTCTGCGAAGCCCTGGAATCGCAGGGATGCCCACTGGTGGTCATCAAATCTCTCGACCACTGGCCCGATCTCGGCTCCGATCTCGACCTTTACACCACCGTGGCCGAAGGCTGCGTGCAAAAACTGATGGCGAAGAAACTCGACGCCGCTCCAGTGGAACGAAGCTGGGGAGATCGCCTGGCCAACAAATGGAACTTCAAGGTGCCCGGCCTGCCCGAACTGGTGGAGATTCACGTCCGCTACCTGGGGCAAACCGGGGAGCATAAGCGACTGGCGCGGCGCGTGGTTACGCGGCGGGTTGAGAAGATTCTCGACGAAATGTCGTTTTACGTTCCCGCGCCCGAAGAGCGCATCATGATCTCAACCCTGCAGCGGATGTACCGGCACTTCTACTTCCGGCTCTGCGACATGCTTGACGTGGCGGCGCTGCTGCACGCCCGCGCCGTCGATTTCCAGGAACTGAAACAAACCGCGCAGGAGGGAGGAATCTGGCCCGGCGTTGCGGCGTTTCTTCTGCTGGTGGCCAAGTATGTCGAATCCTACGGGAGGCGCGTGGAGATTCCCCGTGCAATCCTGGCTGCGGCGCCGAAATGTGACATGTGGTTTGAGAACGGGTTTCTGCGGGTCTCCAAGATCTCAGCCGCGGGATTGTATGGCGCGCAATTGTTGAACGCCGGATTGCGCCATGACTTGCGGGCCTTTTTCCGGCTTCCGCTGCTGCCGCCGCTGGCCATTTCGGCGCTGCTGGCCTATCGGCTCACCGGCAGTGACAAGGGTGTGTGGTAGCCGCGTTCTTTCAGGGGTTGGTCGAACTCTGCGGAGCAGAAGGCACGGCTGGCGAATCCGTATTTGTTTCGTCCATTTCCTGGCCGCTGTAGTAGCCGGTCCGCGTGCGCACCTGCAATTTTCCCGTCGGGCCCATGGCCGCCACCTGAATGGTGTGGTACTTGCCGGGCACCCGGCGGGTTGATGGGCTGTAGCTGATCGTGTATTGGCTGCGAATGTCGTGAGCCAGAGTCTCGCTGATGGCGCCCGCATCCTGCGCGCTCGCCGGAAAGAAAGCCGTCCCCCCGGTCTCGCGCGCGATCGCTTCCAGCGTGCGGCGTGCTTCCAGTTGGTTCGGGTCGAGCAGCGCGATCACGTAGATGATCGGTCCATCCTTGCGCTGCAACTGTTGCATGGTCTGGCGAAGCGTTTCCTTGCTGGCATTATCGGCGCCGTCGGTGATCAAAAGCAGAATTTTCTTGTCCGTCTTGACGTTCCTCTCCAGGTGATTGGCGGAGGCGACCAGCGCGTCATAAATCGCCGTCGTGCCCCGGTCCCCGATCCGGTCCAGGGCCTGCCGCAACTTGGGGATGTCTGAAGTAAAGTCCTGGTCGAGGTAAGCGTCGTCGCTGAAGTTCACCACGAACACGCCGTCGCGCGGATTGCTCGCCTTCACCAGGTTGATGGCGGCCTGGTTGACGCTGGCCCGCAGCATGCGCATGGAGCCGGAGTTGTCGATCAGAATTCCCAGGGCAACCGGAACATTTTCCGTGCGGAACGATCGAATTTTCTGCGCCTGGCCGTCCTCGTAAATGGTGAATGCGCTCTTATCCAGCCCGGTGACGGGGCGATTGTCAGCGTCAACCACGGTGGCGTGCAGCACAACCTCTTCGGCCTGGGCCTTGAATACGAAAGCTCCCGGAGCGGTGCCGGTATCCGGCGAAGAGTTCTGAGGAGACGGCGCCGAGCCCGATTGCCCCGGACCTGATTGCGTCGAACCTGCTTGCCCGGATGCTGGTTGCGTAGAACCCGGTTGTGTGGAGGCTGGCGGCGCGGAGCCTGGCTGCGCCGAATTGGCTGGAGGAGAACTCGACGGAACAGTGCCCGGGGTCGAATTCTGTTGAGGGGCTGCCGATTGGCTTGATGGCTGGCTCGGGTCGACCGGCTGAATCGATGGCGATGCAGGCGAAGAATTCTGCGCCGCGGCAAACGAGGCCAGGGCAAGAACAACCAGGAAGCGAATCGCATTCATCCGGAACCAATGAAAACGGCCGTCACGCTGCCGCCCGCTAAGATTCGCCCGCTGCGCCGGTTTGTGTATGCCTGAGAACATCAATCGTGAACTCCAGGAAAAGCTCCTTGATTCGGCCGACCGCGCCGGTCAACTGGTCGGCGGAGTCAGCGTGCATTGTCCCGCCATATTTTGCGCCGGCGGATTGGGCGCCTTGGCCCACGGTTCATTCACGAAGTCGAAGAACTCGCTCATATCGGGCTGCGCGGCGTCGCGCTTGGTGAGCGCAGCGAGATTGAAACGGGTCTCAATGAATTTCAGGATCGCCGTGTAATCGCGCACCTGGTGAGAGACAAAATTCTTCTTGGAAAATGGCGAGATTACGATCATCGGCACGCGAAAGCCGGTGTAAGTAAAGTCGCACGTTCCCCCGCCAACCGTCCCGGTCGAGTCGCAAATGTCGCCTGGAATGAGGTCTTTCGGCTTGATTCCGTCAGGGCTGGGCATGGGCTGTGGCGGAACGTGATCATAAAATCCGCCGCCTTCGTCGTAGGTGAAGAACACCACCGAATCTTTCCAACTGGGGCCGGTCATGACGGAGTTGATCAGCCCGGCTGCGAAGTTCGCTCCTGACTGCAGATTGGCCGGCGAAGAGATGTCGTAGTCGGAAGGATGCTCATCCAGTCCGGCAAACGATGGCGGTTCGATCAGCGCCACCTGGGGCAGTGTGCCGTTCTGCGCGTCCGCCGTGAACTGCGAGACGGGGACGATATTCTGCACCAGGGTCGGAGTGGCAGCGATGGTTTGCCCGTAGGTGAACTGGCTGATGTAGCTGTAGTTGTACAGGCAGTCGGACGTGGGGTCCGATTCGCACGAGGTATTCTGCGGATCGACGTAAATTTTCCAGCTGATCCCCGCGTTCTGCAATTCTTCAAAGATAATCGGCGCCGTAAGCTGGGTCTCCGGGGGCGCGATGGGATGTACGAGTCCCTGCGAAGTGGCCGCCAGCAGATACATCCGGTTCAGTTGTGTGCGGTCCATGACCGGCGAGAACCAACGGTCGGAAGTGCCGAAGTTTGACGCCATGAAGTAGTAGTAATTCAGGTCGTCGCCGGTGAAGTAGCCCATGGCGCGGAGGCCATTGGTGTCCATCAGATTCGGCGATTGCTGGCGGGCATCGTCGGCGGCGGTCACGGCGAATCCGTTCATCGTGGCGGCGCTGTTTCCCGCCGGATCGGCAAGGTCCCAATCACGGTGGCTCTCGTTCCAGAAGGGACTGGGATTTTCCTGGCACACCGACTGCATATGGTAAGAGGTAACCAGATTGTTGGGATCGGGCTGGCAAAATTGCGATGCCGGAAACGGCTGCGCAGGATCGCAGCCCGGAATCGCCGGCGCCGGCCCCTGCAGCGGCGCTGTGCCGCTGGTGGGATTGAATTGCGGCAGGCCGTCGAATTGCTGGTCCGGGTAGCCGTTGTCCTTCCAGTACTGGCGCAACGCGCCGAAGTAGTGGTCAAAGGAGCGGTTTTCCTGCAGAAATACCACGATGTGATTGATGGTTTGCAGGGTGGCTCCGAACGTTGCAGTAACTGAACTGGACTCTGTTGCGGTCACGCTGCAATCGGTGTTTCCCGAGCACGATCCTCCCCAACCCGCGAAGGTGAAGGTGCTGTCAGGCGTGGCGGTGAGAGTGACCTGCGTATCGGCGGAAAAATTTGCGCGACACACCGTTGGGCAATTGATTCCGGCCGGAGTGCTGGTAACGGTTCCTGTACCTGATCCCGCCAATGTGACTGAAACCTCGGCTGGGCCGGAGCCCGCCACCGGTCCCACGAGCCCTCGGCAACCCGCCATCAAACCAATGCTTGCAATCGCGATCAAGTGGCTGAAACGGCGAAAGCGAGCCATCATTTAGGTGAATGCTCCTTCCCCACGGCGCGCTTGGATGAGCCAGAAGGGCGGGGAGTTGCCGGTTGCAGGGATCAGGGAGACCCCCAGGCGCTGGCCGTCCGGGCAAACTCCCGGAGGCTCAACGCGATGGCTTGATCGGGCGCTTTCGCAGATCGTGCTTCCATTTCCGTGGTGAAGCGTCCTTCCTTACGTGAACCTTCATCCTTCGTGAACCTTTTTCCTTGGTGAACCTCCGTGCACCCTTCGTGTCCTTTCGTGGTTTGGGGGTTGCATCTGCAAGCAGCTAAAGCAAGCACGAAGGACACGAAGGGCTGCACGAAGGTTCACCAAGGCCTTGAGCGCTTACGATGCCGCCGGAGGCGCCTCCAACTCCACGTATTCAGGATCCTGCACGGCGTTCATCACGTGCCCGTATTTGATGAGCGCCACAAACACAATTCCGCCGCACGCATTTCCTAAAGTGGCCCAGAAGAGAAATTGCGTGAACTGCTGAAACGTGATCCCCTGGTGCGCCAGGTAGCCGGCCAGAACCTCCGTGGTTCCAACCACGCAGTGGGGAAGATGGCAGATGCCGATGGTGCCGGTAATAAGCGCCACAATCGCGATCTGCCCCATGGAATCCCGCCCGGCGGTCACCAGCCAGGAAAGCAGGCCCATCATCCAGCCGGCGAGAATTGCGCTTACGAAGATGACCCACCCGGAATGTGCCACCAGATTGCGCGCCATATAGCCCAGGCTCCACGGTTGAACCACATTCAGGGGCGGGCCGATGACGGTAATGACCTTGGCAAATGCCGCGCAACCCGCCAGATTCGAGAGGTAAACAATGCACCACAGCCGTGCCAGGGCAAGCAGAGAAGCATCCCCATGCAACACCGGATAGACGGAGCGGGTGGTGTGCTCGGTGAACAGTTCCGAACGCCCCATGATCACCAGGATGTATCCCACTGCGTAGGAGGCGGCCAACAGAAGCTCACGGGCCGGGGTCGAAAGATCTTGCGACCAACTGAGAACCACCGCCATCACCAGCGCGCTGAAACTCACGTCGAGGCCCGCCGACAAGCCGGAGATGAGCAATCCCAGAGTTGGGCGCCCCAATTCCCGCATCCCCTCGTTTATTTCCTGTTCCAGAATCCGACGATAGGATTTTTGCGCTTCGTCGTTTCTCTGCGGCTTGATCGCCGCCAATACCCGAGCGATGGTTTTTGCTTCCGGGGTGGTTTTTTGCGCCATTTACGCCTCCTGATTGGAGGTCCGCGGTGCATATTGCAGGCATGAATCTGGTTGCGGACATTTCCACGCGCCGCATTGGATGCCGGCAGTTCACCGGGCGTCGGAGCCGCATCTAACACTTAAGAGTTGGTCGCAATCGCGGCCGCTGAATCGACCCAGAAGTGTAAACATGTCAGCCCCAAGGGAGATTCTGCATCCTTCCAGAAGTGGAATGGCGCCGCAAGTAATTGCCGGGCTTTGGTTTCCGCGAATCGAATCGCCTGGCACCCGAGTTGCATCTTCGCCCGTAAGACCAGTGGCCGCTGGGAAGTCTTCGCGAGTAAAAAGCAGTGGAGGGGTGAATGAGTCTGGAGAAAAAAGAAGATTGGCGTGAGCTATGCAGAGCGGCCTCGCAGGAGCGCGATCCTTCGAGACTGCTGGAACTAGTCGATCAACTGAATGAAACGCTCGACGCGCGCGAGGCTGCCCGCTCAAATGCCTCTATGGACGCGTCGAGGGCGAGTGAACCGCCTACGGCTCCAGAACTAGAGTAGGATTTCTCTACGCTGCCGCCGTCAGGAAAATATCTCTTCAAATTCTGTGCATAACCCGCGGTTGCTGAAGCGGCCTTACATTGTTCACTGTATTGTCCGTTGGCCCATATCGTAGTGTACTGGGGCTGTAGTTTACGTCCGGTGGTGAGTTTATGCAGGCTGCGCGGGGTGTAGTCCCAGCCCACGCGTGAAGCGTTGCTTCCACGCAGTGTCCCCGCACTCCTGTAACCGCTTTTCGAGGAATTTTCATGAGCACCGTCCCACTTCGTTCTGCCGCCCCATGGCACACGTTGTATCTGGCGGCATTATTCGAGCCTAATCGTGATCGGCTGCAGACCCGGATCAGCGAGGCGGAGAGAGCCTTGCTGGTGCGCGAACGCGAGCTGTTTGGAGTCCGCCTCTCCAGCGAGCATCAGGCCATCAATAATGCCTTGAACGCGCTGCACGCCCTTCGCGATTGCCTCGGCTTGAGGTGAGAAGTTTTTCTCGCCGACCCAAGGTGCCGTAAGCTTGGGCCTTCGACCGCTGTGTGGCGAGCTCGCCAGAGTTCGCCAGGTTGGTGCGGACCGCCTCCTCCGTAAGTTTGAAGTAGCAGACCACCCCGCGCCCGTCCCGCTCATCTTTCCTGGGTTGGCGAATCCCACTCCTTCTGGCTCGCCGTGAACCGGTGATCGGCAATGAGTGTGGCGAGGGGTTCCACTTGCTCCGAGAAAGCAGTTTCGCGCGGATTGCGTGTCAGGCAGCCCTGTTTGCCTTGGTGCTCGGTGCCACAGGCGCGAAGGCCAATGCGCAGGCGGGTGGTTTGACCGCCAACCAACTGGCGCGCAAGGTGGTCATGAACGAGGTTCGCGCTGAATCTCAGGATCACAGTCATTGGGCCTTCCGGCTGGAAACGAAAACTCGGCATGAGCAGTCGGAAGTGTATGAAGTCGTCGAGACCAACGAGGGCGACCTGAAACTTCCCATCCTGCGAGATGACAAGCCGCTCTCGGCAAACGAGAAGCGGCAAGCAGACCGGCGCTTCCGGAGGTCGGTTGACGATCCCGAGTCGCTTCGTAAAGAACGCAAAGACAACGCCGAGGATTCGGACCGCAGCCAGCGTTTGCTCAAGATGCTGCCTGACGCATTTGAGTTCACCTACGGCGAGAAACACGGCGATCTGGTCGAACTGCACTTCACCCCGAACCCACATTTTCATCCTCCCTCGCACGAAGCTGAGGTATTCCATGCCATGGAAGGAAATTTGTGGGTTGACCAGGCACAATCGAGACTGGCGGAACTCTCCGGCCGTCTGATCCATGAAGTGAAATTTGGATGGGGCGTGCTTGGACACCTGGACAAAGGCGGCGAGTTCCGGGTGAAGCAGGCCGAGGTCGCGCCGGGCTATTGGGAGATGGTGCTGCTCTACGTGAACATGCGTGGCAAGGCTCTGTTCTTCAAAACTATAGGAGTGCAGGAGAATAAACTTCGGCGGGACTTTCACCAGGTGCCCGACAACCTGACCCTTGCCCAGGCAGCGGATATCCTGCGGCAACAGGCCGCGCGCATCAGCGGCGGCGCAGGCGGCAAAAGTGGCGATTAGTTTTGCGCCCGGTTTGCGTGTGGGCCGGGCGGCTACGGCATCTCAATCAGTTGCCGCAGGTCCTGCTTTTTCTCTTCAGGTGGCACGCCGCCATCATCGAACAGCAGGCGGGCGGTCACTCGCAGAGCGTCGATTTCTTTTCTCAGCTTGAGGATTTCCATTTCCTTCAGACGAAGCACTTCCATCGGTGTCTTCATGACACGTCCTTAAGGGAGTATGGCGCCCGGGGACGGCGATGGAGGAATTCTATTCCTCTACTAGTACTCTGGAATATCACCAAAGTACTGTGTTGGTAATACCTCGGCCAAAATTACCCAGCCTGCGGTCAGGAATGTCCTATCAGCGATGACCCAAATCAGCGATGACCCAAATGGTAGGGATGACCCTTCAGGATAGTGAACGCCCGATAAAGTTGCTCCAGCAGCACCACCCGCGCCAGTTCGTGCGACAAAGTCATTTTGCCGAAAGAGAGCGTTGCGGCTGCCGCCTTTCTTGCTTCTTCGCTGAACCCATCTGCTGGTCCGACGGCGAAGAGCAGAGGCTGCGAACTGCTTTGCTGATGGCTTTCCAGGAATTTCGAGAACTCTTCCGAGGAAAACTGTTTGCCGCGGGAGTCCAACACCACCAGCCGCGCCTTTGTCTGAGATTTGGGGTTCGCAAGAGCCAGAAGAGAGGATTCGTCCTTGAAAGCCACACCCTCAACTTGCGCGTAGCGGGAAAGCCGCTTGAGGTATTCGCCGGTCAGCGCCTGGATGGCAGGTTCTTTGCTCTTTCCGATCCAGGCGACTGTAATTTTCACGCGCGCTTACGCCGCAGGCCGGTGGGAGCGCGGGGCTTGGCCCGTTTGGCTTTGGCGTCCTGGACCTCCGCCGGCTCCAGCCGCTTGGCGGATTTCCACAGCCGCTCCAGATCGTAGTACTGGCGGGCCTTTTCAGAGAAAATGTGCACCACAAAATCCACGTAGTCGAGCAGCACCCACTCCGCCTGCTTGTAGCCTTCGACATGGCGCACCCGCATGCCGGTTTTCTCTAGGCGTTGTTCGACCTCGTCGGAGATAGCCTGCACCTGCCGCGGATTGGTGCCGCTGCACACCACAAAATAGTCAGTGAAGGCGCCGGAATCTTTTTCCATTTCCAGGACGGTCAATTCTTCCGCCTTCTTTTCCTGGCAGGCGGCGATGGCTTCTGAGATTTGGCGTTTCAGGCCGGAATTCTTCATTCAGTCGTTGGCCGTTGGTCGTTGGCCAGAACACATTGTAGCTGAGATGGCCACACCTGGGGTCTGATGCGCGTGGGGTCTGATGCGCGTTTTGGACCTAATGGCCTGTGGTGAAAGTCGGAGTGCGGCTGGCGAGCGGCACTTTTCGTGAATTGTCATTCCGAGCGAAGCGAGGGATCTGAGTTTGTGCCGGACGCGAAAGCCTGGCCGCGCGGGCAAGAACCTAGATGATGACAATGAGAGACGGGGTGACAAGGTCGGGTGAATTGAGGGACGAATAAAGGATTCTCACTTTCACCATTGGCCGCTAAACTAACTAACGCCCGGAATACAGCCCGAGCTTCTTGATATATTCCGCCACCGATTCATCCAGAAATCTGCCCAGCGGCTTCTTGGCCGCGATGGCAGCGCGGATTTCGGTAGCGGAAATCGGCTGGTGAACCTTTTCCAGCAGATGCACCGTCACCCCGGTGAGCGCGATCTGGCCTTTGGCGGCCTGCTTCGCGAACGGCTTGGTGACCGCCGGGGATGGCCGCAGGCTTTCAGGCAAGGCATTGGCCACATCGGCCAGCGAAAAGCCCGGCCGGCTCGCAACTATAAATTCAACTTCGCGGAATAAAGCTTCCGCCTGGTGCCATTTCGCGATCTCTTCGAAAGCGTCGATGCCGATCAGAAAGAACAGCCGGTCGGCTTTCTTCAGTGTCTGCTTCAGGCGGAGCACGGTATCAATCGAATAATTGGGACGAGGGCCGGATTTCCCTTTCTTGTCAACCGGTACCGGGGCCGTTTCAGCGGGAGCCTCCAGCAAGGACGGCACAAACGCTTTCTCCCCGGCGGTCGCCAGCGCCACCATCGCATAGCGATGGGCATATGCCGCCAATGACCCATTTTGCCGGTGCGGAGGAATGTTGGCGGGAACGAAATAAATTCGTCCGAGTTTGAACTGTTCCATCGCCGCCCGCGCCAGCGCGACGTGCCCGCGGTGGATTGGATCGAAAGTGCCGCCGAACAGGCCGATATCCATCGCATGAATATCTTTGAAATAGCCGGTTGTGTCTAGTGGCGCGGTGCTCAGCCTTCGGCTTTCAGCACTCAACCCCGCGGCGGTTGTCCCCTAAGTCCAGCAGGAGCGGAACGCCCGGGCAGGTCCCGGGCCACCCCACCCGGTTTCAGCATGCGGCCGAATGCTGAGTGCTAAGTGCTAAGTGCTGAGTGCTTGCCTACCCCCGGAACCAACTCCGTCACCCCCCCAAAGCACAGGCGGGCAGGCACTTAACTACACTCTCGTAACTCGCGGTATTCCCCTTCCGGGAAATACCATTTAGGGGAAATGCGAGCGAAGTTCCCCCATCTCCGTACCCCGCTTATCGCTCCGGCACGGGCTCCGATCCTGCGCTATGGCGTCGCTGTGCTCAGCATCGTTCTGGCGCTGATTCCGGCCGTCCTCCTGGCCAACGTGGTGGAGAGCCGGCTGGCGGTGTTTGCCGTCGCCATCATGGTCAGCGCCTGGTATGGCGGATGGAAGCCCGGCCTGGTAGCGACTTCTTTCGCCCTCACTGTGAGCGCCTATTTTTCCCTCGGCGGGCACCACTCGGCCGCGGAAAACCGCCAGGCGATCTTCCACCTCGCCCTGTTCGTCTCCGTAGCCGGCCTGATCTGCTGGTTCAACGCGGCTCTGCGTGGAGCGCAGGAAGGCCTGCGCCGCTCCGAGCTGAATTTCCGCTCGCTGGTTACGAATGCTCCCTATGGAATCTGCCGCTTCGACCATGCGGGCACGATTGTCGAGGGCAATCCGGCGCTGGTTTCCATGCTGGGCTACGAATCCAACGCTGAACTAGCCGGCCGCAATCTCACCAGCCTGCACACCGACGTGCAGCAGTGGTTCGAGCTGGCCGACCGCTTTCGCTCCGGCCATCGCTTCAGCGGTATACCCGCGGAGTGGGTTTGCAAGAACGGAAAAACCATCGCGGTACGGCTTTCCGGCAACTCGGTGCGGGAAGGAAATGCCGATTTCTTCGAGCTTTACGCCGAGGACGTGACCGAGCGCCGCGCCCTCGAGCTGCAATTGCGCCAAAGCCAGAAGATGGAAGCCGTGGGCCGGCTGGCGGGCGGGATCGCGCACGACTTCAACAACCTGCTCATGGTGATCTCCGGCTATTGCGAATTTCTGATGAATCGCTCCGCCATGAATCCCGAGCTAAGCGGGCCGGCCGGGGAGATCGCTGCCGCCGCCGACCGCGCCACCACTCTTACCCGCCAGTTGCTGGCTTTCAGCCGCAAGCAGATGCTCGCCCCCAAAGTCTTCGATCTCAACTCGGTGGTGAATGAGAACCTGAAAATGCTTGCCCGGTTGATCGGAGAAGATATCGACCTGGTGCGAATTCCGGGCGTCGATCTCGGCCGCGTGAAAGCCGATCCCGGGCAGATCGAACAGGTCATCATGAATCTCGCGGTCAACGCCCGCGACGCTATGCCGCGCGGCGGGCGCCTCACCATCGAAACCTCAAATATCTATCTCGACGAGAGCTACACCAGCTTCCATACCCCGGTAAAACCCGGCGAGTACGTGATGCTTGCAGTTAGCGACAACGGCGGCGGCATGGACACGGAGACCCAATCTCACATTTTCGAGCCCTTCTTCACCACCAAGGGCCAGCAGGGAACGGGGTTGGGCCTCTCCACCGTTTACGGCATCGTCAAGCAAAGCGGAGGCTATGTCTGGGTGTACAGCGAGGTGGGGAGGGGAACGACGTTCAAGATTTATCTGCCGCGGGTGGTCGAAAGCGGCGAGTCTGCTGCCCAGGATTCACCCGCGCCACAGGCGCAATACCACCGGGCGCAGGAAACCATCCTGCTGGTGGAAGACGAAGTCACCCTCCGCGGCCTGGTGCGCCAATACCTCGAAAGCCAGGGCTACACCGTGCTGGAGGCCCCGGATGGGGCTTCCGCCATCGCTTTGTCCGCAACTCACCCCGGCCCCATTCACCTGCTGCTGACCGATGTCATCATGCCCGGCATGAACGGGCGGGAATTGTCGCAGCGAATCTCCTCGGTCCGGCCCGAAACCAAGGTGCTGTTCGTTTCCGGATACACCGAGAACGTGATCGGCGAGAACGGAATGCTGGAGCCCGGCGTTTCCTTCCTGCAGAAACCGTTCTCACTTACGGCGTTGAGAACCAGAGTGCGGGAATTGCTCGACCAGCCCGTACAGCAGGAGGTCTCTTCCGCCGCTCGGATCGCCGCACTTACCTATCTCCACGGCCGCGAGAAATTCGTTTCCCTCCGCGCCCAACGCTTCAACCTGCAGGTTCCGCTCAGGTATCGGCTGGTGGGAGAACGCGAATGGCGCCAGGGCACTACGGAAAACATCAGCCGCTCGGGGATGTTGTTCCGCGCCGAGGAGATGGTTTCACCCAGCGCGCTGGTCGAGATCAACATGGTGCTGCCGGTTGAGATCGCCGGCCTGGCGGCGGCGGAAGTCATCTGCCGCGGCGAAGTGGTGCGCACTTTGATGCCGGAGAAAAGCAGCCAGCCTCCCGCGCTCGCCGCCAAGATTCTGCAGTATCAATTCCAGCACAGCCCGCGTGCGGCGCACGCCTAGCGGCTGCGAAAAAGCTCCGATTCGTCTGCATCGCTGGAAGGGCACTTCAGAGGCTGCGGAAAAACTCACGAAAATTGATCCCCGTGGAAGAGCGGCCCTTCAGGGCCGCGTAAATCTCACAAATCAATAAGGGCTTCAGCCCCGGTGGTCGTTTCTCCGCGGCGTAGAACTGATAATTGAGGAAGGTTCGTTGTCTATCGAGGGCGGGACTTTCTCCGCAACACCTCAACGCAATTTCACTCAGCGATTCTTACCCCAGCTACGGGTACAAGGTCGGAGTGTTGGGTGCGAAGGCCCTGTTTTCACCGTATAACAGCCGCTCTCGCTGCGAACTGTCCCGAATTCGCACAAAGTTGGACGAAGCTGAGGGAGTGGATGCATCTGAGCCCAGAAAAGTTACCGGGAAGTTTTTCCAGAGAGGGATTCATCCGGACAACAACCATCGGGCGATATGCGAGTGGACTCCCGTAATTAGCGCCGTCCCACATTGGGAACTAGCATGCAACTATGCGGAACGAACTCCCCCTGCTCCGTGAAGTGTCCCTTTTCTCCCATGAAAAGGGCAGGCGGAACCCGGCGCAAAGTCTCGTTAGGATCTCCGATCCGGCGGCGAGCGATGTCCCGGTCTGGCCGCAGGTGCAGGACAGTTCTGCGTCTCATCTGAATTCAGCCAGCAAGCAAACTTTTCAATTCCAAGGCATTTTGCCGTCCGGTTCGTCCGGACGGCGGAGTTCCATAACCCTCCCCGCTTTGAGAACACCAGTGTGGGAGGCCTTCAAGACGCAATCCCCCTGGAGGTTTCCATGTCTGCTCATGCAATCGTGCCACAGTTCGTCAACAAACGTGCCAAAGTCACTCCGTTTCGTGCCACACGTTACGACCTTCACATCCCGCTGAAATACCGGCCGGTTGGGGAGAGCCAGTGGCGTGAGGCCACCACCGAAAACATCAGCCGCTCGGGAGTGCTGTTCCGCGCGGATGAGAAAATTTCGCCCAAGACCCAACTGGAATTCAATCTCGTGCTGCCCGTGGGCCCGGCCGGGCCGGCGCCGGCAGAGGTTGTGTGCCGGGGCGAAGTCGTTCGCAGAGACGATTCCGATAACCGCAACACTGGCCGCATTCTGGCCGCCAAAATCGTGCAGTACCACTTCGAACACGGCGCCAAGACCGCGCAAGCCTAGACTCGCATCGCCAGCGCGTGGGGAAAGTTCATGAGGCGGCATCGGCGCCGCCTCTAATTTTTTGCTCCCACGATCTCGTTCTGAAGAAGTCCTTCGTGAACTTTCGTGTTCTTCGTGGTTGCCTTTGACTTTCCTCGCCGGAACCAAAGCAAACCACCAAGGACACCAAGGGTCCACGAGGGTTCACCAAGAGCCCCGTTAAAGGCGACAGGCAATTGCAACCGCCTAGAACTCGGCAGCTGCTTCGGAACTCGCGGGGGCAAGGTGATCGGTGGCTCGCCGCAATTCCTCGACCTTCTCCGCGATCGCGTATTTCAGCTCTTCAATTCCCTTGCCGGTGACCGCCGAAACCGCGAACAATTCCAGCCCCTGTTCTTTGCAGTAGCGCTTCAGCCGTGCCAGCTTTTCCTTGTTGGCGGCGTCAATTTTCGAGGCCACCATGATCGTCGGTTTCTGCTCCAGCCCGGCGCCGAAACTCGCCAGCTCGCTGGTAATGACCTCGACATCCTTCACCGGATCGGGCCTTCCGCTGGAATCGGAAACGTCCACCAGATGCACCAGCAGGCGCGTGCGTTCAATGTGCCGGAGAAATTGCATCCCCAGGCCGGCGCCGGAATGCGCGCCCTCGATCAAGCCCGGAATATCGGCGACGACAAAGCTTTTCTGCTCGGGCTCCTCGCCCACCACGACTACGCCCAGGTTCGGCTCAAGCGTGGTAAAGGGATAATCGGCGATTTTGGGGCGCGCCGCTGAAATGCGCGAAATCAGCGTGGACTTCCCGACGTTGGGATAGCCCACCAGCCCGGCATCAGCCAGCAGCTTCAGCTCCAGGCGATAAACCCGCTCTTCTCCGGGTCGGCCGGTCTCAACCTCTCGCGGAGCCTGATGAGTTGAAGTTGCAAACTGAGCGTTGCCCCGTCCGCCACGGCCGCCGCGGGCCACAACGATTCGTTCGTCGGCATGCGAGAAGTCATGGATTTTTGCGCCAGTTTCGTCATCGTAGAGGATGGTTCCGACCGGCACTTTCAGCAGGATGTCTTCGCCTTCGCGTCCGGTTCTGTTGGAGCCTTCGCCATGGCGTCCGCGCTGCGCTTTGTATTCGGGATTGAAGCGGAAGTGTACCAGCGTGTTGTGGCGCTCGCTGGATTCCATGTAGATGTCGCCGCCCTTGCCGCCGTCCCCGCCCGAGGGTCCGCCGCGCGGCACGAATTTCTCGCGCCGGAAGGCAAGGCAACCGTTGCCCCCGTCGCCGGCCTTAACTCGGATTTTGGCTTCATCGATGAACATCGAAGATCAGTCGTCGGTCTTCAGTCGGCCGGCTATAGACCCACGCAGGCTATAGACCAACGAGGTCGGTGAGGGCTGGCGCGTTAACTTCGGAAACGCGGATTTACGCAGATCTCGCGGATAACGCTTTTGATTTATTTTCTGGCTTTGAATCAGCGTCTTGTCCGCGTGAATCCGCGGTGGATTTGAAGTGGTTCACGCGCATCCCTCAGCGTGCAGGCCGGCATGAAGGCTGGCGACTGATGACCGACGACTGACGAATGCTACTCCGCCGGTTCGACCATCACGAACTTGCCCATGGAGCCTTTGTCCATGAACTTGATGCGGCCGGTGATCTTGGCGAACAGCGTGTCGTCCTTGCCCCGGCCCACGTTCAGCCCGGGCTTCACCCGCGTGCCGCGCTGCCGCACGATGATGGTGCCGCCAGGCACCAGCTGCCCGCCGAAAGCCTTGAAGCCAAGCCGCTGCGCGTTCGAATCGCGGCCATTGCGTGAACTTCCTAATCCCTTTTTATGTGCCATAGAAATCCTATGCTCAGCGGCTGGTTGCCAATTTCAATCTCACAAACTCGTGTAGGGACGGGAATTGTCCCGTCCCGCCGGGCCGCAGGCCCGGCAACCTACTTCTTTTTCTTAGGCGCCGCTTTTTTCTCTGCAGGCTTTTTTGCAGCGGCTTTTTTCTTCGCCGGCTTGGCCTTCGCTGCCGTTTTCACTTCGTCGGCCTCGACCGGTTCCACTTCCACCGGCGCCGCCTTTTTCGCCCTGGTCTCTTTCACCGGCTCAGGCGCGGTGAAGCTCTGGCCGTCATAGGCGATCTCCGTGATGCGCACCGCGGTAAATCCCTGGCGATGCCCGCGCAGCTTCTTGTACTGCTTCTTGCGCTTGTAGTGGAAGACCAGAATCTTGGCGCCCCGGCCCTGTTCGACCACCTTGCCGACCACCTTCGCTTCCGACTGCGGTTTGCCGATCTGGCCATCGCCGCCCGATACCGCGAGCACGTCGCCGAACTCCACGTTGCCGTCGTTTCCGGCCACGCTCTCCACGCGAATCACGTCGCCGGGCGCCACCCGGTATTGCTTGCCTCCGGCGCGTATCACCGCGTACATAGTCATGCCTCCGTCGTTTGCTTCCCGCCGCACACGAATGGCAGCGAATCGGTAATCTGTTTGTGCTTGCTGTGTTTCCGCGTCGGCGCTCTCAGCAACGGATGCGGGCAGCTCCCAGAACGGGGCCGCTGTTACAGGCAAACAAGTTATTCTAGCGTGCGCTGTGGAAAAGCGTCAAACTTACGTGCCTGCCGGCGGCGGCTCCCACAATTCAATCCGGTTGCCTTCCGGATCCACGACCCATGCGAAGCGGCCGTAGTCACAATCTTCGCGATGGGGATCAACTTCCACCCCATCTCGTTTCAACTGTTCGAGCAGTCCGTCCAGATCGTCCACGCGATAGTTGATCATGAAGGGCGTCGTGCCGGGATCGAAGTACTTGGTGCTGCGCGGAAAAATCGACCAAACCGTCATCCCTTTCTTTTCGGGATTATCCGCCTCGCGCCACTCAAACGACACGCTGGAGGGGTCCGCCCGCTTGATGCCCAGGTGCTTCTCGTACCACTCGTACATTTTTCCGGGATCGTCCGACTTGAAGAAAATTCCGCCGATGCCAGTGACACGCGCCATCAGTCACCTCTTTTTTCAGGACATCTTTTTCAGGACATCAACCTACCATGAACCGACGCCTGATCTACAGGCTTTTCCTCCACCCACGATTTGCCCGCGTTCGTGTATTTCTTGCAGAGAGCGGCAAAGGCCGCTGCGGCGCGGCAAAACCCAATCTCCCAACTCGCATGACGACAGCCACTTACAGCCCGTCCTCGGGCCGCATTTGGCCAGGAAGTTGCGTTACCAGAGCGGGGGTGGGCAGGGACGAACGGCATTAGGAATTCACGGCTCAGATGCTGTGAGCCTGGAGGCTCCATGATGGTTCGCAAGAACGGAGTGGGGAATTCGTGGGTTGGACTGATCGGCTTCTGCGTTACCTCTACCTTTGCAGTAGCGATAATTTTCGCCGTCGCCCTGGCCACCGCCACCCTGACATTTGCCGGCGAACCCAAAGTGCAGGCCGCCACCGACGACTCTTCCGCTCAAACCTTTGCAGGGGTAATCAGTGACTCCTACTGCCATGCGCGCCACGACCGGAACTCGAAACTAAGCTCTGGCGAATGCACCAGGGTGTGCGTGCAGAGGGGCGCAAAATACGAGATGGTGAACGGCGACAAGATTTATCTTCTCGACGGCGACATCGCCGACCTGAACGGATTCGCCGGGCAGAGAGTTGAAGTCAAAGGGGTACTCGAGGGGAACACCATCCACTTCACGGAGATCGGATTTCTCACAGCCGAGCGGTAAAGCGTCGCCGCCGGCAGCCACCGCGCGAAAAGCACAGTTCAGAATTTGCGGAAAAACTCCGTTGCGGAATAAGCAAGTCTAGCTTGACCCGTTGGCCTCGGCGCCGATTCGGCGGTACTCCCCGCGAAAATACAGCAGCGGTTCGCCCTCGTTCACGGTCACGTCTTCCACTTCCGCGATGAAAATGGTGTGGTCGCCGGCATCCTGTGCTGTATCCAGGCGGCATTCCAGGTAGGCAAGCGCGCCATGGAGCACGGGAGTCCCATGGGCGGTCCGGTCAAAGCGCGCCCCGGCTTTTTCTTCCGCCTCGCCATGGCTGCGCGTGGGCAGCGCGTAATACTCCGAAATTGCCCGCTGATCGGCGGCCAGCACGTTCACTCCGAATCGCTTGCGTGCGTGCAGGTGCGCATGCGTGCGGGTCTTGCGTTCCACGCAAACCAGCACCAGCAGCGGCTCCAGCGACACCGAAGCGAAAGCGTTAGCCGTCATGCCCTGCACTTCGCCCTCGTAGTCCACGGTGATCACCGTGACTCCGGTAGCGAAGCGACCCATGGCTCTGCGGAACTCGGCCGGCGTGACGCTCATGCGCACCCAGAGTTGTAACACGCAGCCGGAATGAGGGAAAGGATTTAGCAGGGAACGGGAATCCGGATGCAGAAGCTTTTAGCCCTTAGCCTTTAGCTGAACCAGCCCTGGTTTGCCTAAGAGCGAAAGGCCAAGAGCTGACGGCTAAGAGCTAAGAGCTCTTCGACACCCGGTCCGCCTTCATCTCATGCATCAGCACCCGCACCAGCATTCCGTCGTAGCGGGCGCCACTGAGCTTTTCCAGTTCAGCCAGCGCCTGCTCGCTGGTTTTGGCGGAAGAGAACGAACGCTCGGTGGTCATGTTCACGTAGGCGTCGGCGATGCCCAGGATGCGCGACCACAACGGAATATGCTCCCCGATCTGGCCTGCCGGATAGCCCGAGCCGTCGAAGGCCTCGTGATGGTGCTCAATGGCTTCCTGCATCATTTTGCTGTCAGGAAGCGTGCCTACAATCTCCGCGCCCACGCGGGAGTGCAGTTTCACCAGATAAAATTCTTCGTCGGAGAGCGGGCCGGTCTTGTTCAGGATGCGCTCAGGCACGAAGATCTTCCCCACATCATGCACCCGCGCCGCATAGACCAGATCGGCCACTTCGGCGGCCGGCAGGTTCAGGGCGCGCGCCATCATCTCGCTGTAATGCGCGGTCAGGTCGCCATGGCCGGCATTGTTCATCTCCCGCGATTCCGCCGACCGGGTCATGATCTCGATCGATTCCCGCATGATCTTGGGATCGCACTCTCCCTCGCCGCCCCACAACTTCTTGAGCGTGGTCAGCAACTCTTCCAGGTGCTCCGGCCCCGTGTGCTCGCGCTGCAGGAAGCCCTCGACATAGCCGGAGATGAGCTGATGCTGTACCGCTGCGGATTCGCCCTCGGAAAATTCCTCGGCGATCGAAACCTGGTCGCCGCCGCCATGTTTCGACACGTACATGCCGGCGTCAGCCACGCGAATAATGTCTTCCGCGGTAAATCCATGCCCGGGAAAGCTGGCCACGCCAAAGCTGCCGGTCACGCGGTGCTCGCTGAGCATGGAATCGGCCGCGATCCACAGCCGCAGGCGTTCCGCCAGCGCCCGCGCCTGCTCCATGCCCGTCTCCGGCATCAGGATAATGAATTCATCGCCGCCATAACGCGCCACCACGTTGGACTGCCGGCACTTCTGCTCCAGCAGCCGGCCTACCCGGGCCAGCACCAGGTCGCCCTCCAGGTGGCCGCGGCTGTCGTTTACCTGCTTGAACTTGTCGAGGTCCATCAGGATCACTGAGAACGGCCGCCCCGAGCGGGAAGCGCGCTTCCACTCCGAGGAAATCGCCTCCCAGAAAAACCGCCGGGTTTTGATCCCGGTGAGGGCGTCGGTAATGGAGTGCTGCTGCATCTTCTGAAAGTGGAAGGCATTGTGCAGCGCCGTGGCCAGCAGGTCGGCCAGCGTGTTCATGATCATTACGTCCTGCGGCGTGAACGCGTCCTCCTGCTTGCTCTCCACGTTGAGCACGCCCAGGAGCGTCTCCCCGTACATGATCGGAATGCACAGCACCGCCCGCGATTCCGGCAGCACGCCCTGCACATGGCCCTCGCCGCCCATCTGCACCAGGGCGCTTTCGCCCGTCCGGGCCACCCGCCCCAGAATGCCTGCGCCCAGAGGGATCCGCTTGCCCAGCGCTTTGGTGGTGGCGCCGGCCTCGGCTTTGATCTCAATGTCTTTGGTGGCGTAATCGAAGATGCCGATGCCGATGTGGTCGAAGTTGAAATTTTTCTGGATCTCGGCCACGATCTCCGCCAGCATCTGCTCGGAATCTTCGCTGGAAATCGCAGTCTTGGAAATACTGTTCAGGAAGCTCAACTGCCGCGCCCGCAACTGCTCGCCCGCGAACAGCCGGGCGTTTTCCACCGCCACTGAAACCTGCCCGGCGGCGGTCTGCATCACCTCCAGGTCGCGCGGCTCGAAGACGAACTCGCGCTCGTGGCTGAGCGCCGCCATCACTCCTGCAGGTTTTCCTCCCAGCAGGATGGGCGCGCCGCAGTAGCACTTGGCGCTGCGTCCCACCGGCGCCGTCACTCCCAGGCGCTCGCGGGCTTTCTCCAGCTCCGAGCGAATCAGCAGCGGCTGCCCGGTGCGCAGAATGTACTCCGTCAAACCGTTATCCACGGTCCGCGAAGTCTTAGGCTGGATTTCTCCGCTTTCGACTTCCAGGTCGTAATGCAGGGATTCTCCGTCGAGGAAAGCGACGTAGAAGTTGCTGGTATCGAAGATTTGCCCCAATTCCTTCTGCACCGCGCGCAGCACTTCATCCTGATCGAGCCGCGAGCTGATGGCCTGCCCGATCTGCGTGAGCAACTCATACTCCTTGGTGCGGCGCTGCGCGTTGTGCATGACCACGTAATTTTCCAGCGTCAACCCGATCTGCAAGGCAAGCCCGGTAAGCAGCCGCGGATTCGACGATCCCAGCACTCGCCGCTCAGCGTAGGGAAACAGGATCACGCCGAAATTGTTCTCCCGCGTTTGCAGGCTCACCGCGGTGACGCTGGAGATTTTTTCCTCGGCCAGCGTCTGGCGGAATTGCTGGAACCCGCTGCCGGGAAAGGCGGGCAAAGGTTCGGGGATTTCCGGCAGGTTGCGCAGGCTTACGAACCCGCCACGCCGGTAAGCCAGTTCGCAAATGTATTCGCCGGCTCCGGAAGCCTCGAAACGCGTGAGGAACTCCGGCGAAAAGCCTCGCTGCACCGAGGGCAACACCGTCCGCCACTGCTCGCGGATGCAGATCACCGCCTGCTCCCCCGGCATAGGCCGCTTCAGCCGGTCCAGAATGCTCTGCAGGCTGGGCCGCAGGTCTTCCGCCGAGAGCAGCCGCGTAGGGTCGACGCCCAAAGTGGAGAAAGCGAGCGCATTTTCCTGCACCGCGTTGCGCTCGTTGTCGAACAAGACCATTACCATGGAGATGCCCAGCAGCATCTGGGTAACGGCCCCCGCGATTTCGGCGTAGGG
>DATJXG010000093.1:0-3228 GCA_035500455.1 Terriglobales bacterium
GGGACGAATGCCTTGTCGGACTGCAGAAAATACCGGAAGATCTCGGATAGACTCAACACCATTCGCCTCGCACCAGCATTTTCCCGCGCAATTATGCCATAGAGAGTGTTAAAGGCGTTGAATAGGAAGTGCGGGTTAATCTGTGCCTGAAGAGCTCGGAGTTCTGCCTGCGAGATCAACCGCTGCATCTCCGCCGCGCGGATACGTTCCATCTGCTCACCAATGCAAGCCGCCAATCGTGCCAGGACATCTAAGTCCTCGCTGAGATATCTGCGCCCGCCTCGGCGAGCCCCGAGGCAGATATACCGCCTCTCCCCCTGGAAGGAACCAATCGGCACAACCACTTCCACGCCGCGATCCTGTAATGTTCTGTTCCCTGGCGCGGCACCAGCCAGTGAGGGATAGCTCCAGTTAACGATTGTCGCCAGGATCTCAGGTGCAGTCCTGGGGAGTTCTGCGCTCATTGACTGTGCCATGCATTCGCTGGCGCGTTCTATATAAGCGGCCTCATCGGCCGCTTGCCCTCCAAGGGCGCGCAGATCGCGCATGGCGGTCTCGCAATCGGGCTGCCGGAATACAAGTCTTGTGAGCAAGCGCTGGAGCACTCCCCGCGTGACGGCGAACACGGTCAACGTTGCGCCGATGCAGAATACTTGGACAGGAAAAGCCAGATACGGTGAGTAGGACGCGATGAGTACAGCAACGACTATTGCGAGTAAGCCGTCTACCAGTAAGCGGACAAAGGCATCCAAAAAGACAAACCGGTAGTCCTGCATGATCACGAACAACGCGAGCGGAATCCCTCCGTGGTGAACCGCCAGTTCGGTCAACCAGGCGTCAGTGCTCTGGCCGCTGCTGAAATGAACAAATGAAACGGCGAGGAGAAAGAGAGACATCGCGCTCAGTATCCGCATGATGAGCAAGCGGGGATTCTCCTCGCCGGACCAGAGAACCATGACCACGGACGTAACGGTCAGCAACCCGAAACCAAAGGTGATGGCTGCAAGGCCTAACCGATGGAACTTGGCGGAATCGTAAAAGAACTCGATCAGGTGAGCGAGTACAGCACAGGAGCTTAGGACGTAGCCAGCGCGAACAACGATGGGAAATCGATTCGCCAGGCAGAGGTCCAACAGAACTGAAGGAAGGAGGCTGAGAACGCAGAATCCAATACCTGCAATGATCCGCTCACCCGCTCCATTCGACGGACCCATCAGGAGCACCGCCAGCGACGCCAAATTCCATAGCAACGCCAGCGCTGCCGCCAGAAGGGAGAGCCGGCTGGCTCGCAACTGTTGAAACGTTCGCTGGCCAAACACAAGCGCCAGAAAGATGCCGAAAATTAAGACGCCAGCGGCGTGCCCGAGACTGTTGACAACAAGATGCCGCGAATCCCCGAAGATATCGATCATGCGATGATTTCTCCAAGGCGCCGGCGACCGCTAGCGGCCTTATTCGCCCGCCCGCTGGCGCCGACAGGCCGGCGGTATTTTTCTTCGAGACTCCGCGAGGAAACGTCACTATCCTGAAAACAGGACGCCATGGTGCAAAATCGAGATCGCGTACTTCTGGCCGGCCTGAGGATTGCAGGTGTCATTGTGGCGGTGTTGATGTTCGCCTTCCTCTTTTACGTCGCCCGGCTTTACGTCGGCCCGACCCTTGCTGCGCGATAGCGGGCCAGCCAGCCGAAGGATGGCCGACACCCTACAGCTTACGGCAAAGCCGGCGTTTGCCCTAGGCTAAGAATGCAGGTGGCCCAAAAGTCCTTGCGACTGGATTCCATCGGCTCGCCAGCGGACGTAACTACTCGGCCGCCGATCCGATGATTACGGCGAACTTAAAGAACTAATGCACGCCTGCCGCCCATGCGAACGTGGCATAGAGATTGGCACGCTGAAGAGCAGATGATTCTCGCTCCTCGAACTGGAACTCGGGAGACAACAACTCCTCCACTGTGAATTTCGATTTCCCCACGCCGCACGAGCCATGACGCGTGGTGTTGGCGAAGATGTGGTAGAGCTCGTGCGCCAGGACGCGGCCGAGAGCTCGCCCGTAGGCCGCTTCGCGGCCTACGGCAGGCATCCTGAGAAGCCGTCTCTGAATGAAGCCCCGGATGGACTGGCAATCAACCTCGGCGAAAGGAAGGATGACTCCATCACTGATGTGGGTCCAGCCGAGTGGCCCGGCACCAGAGATGTGCGGGCTGAGAGCGGTGACGTCGCATCTGCCTTTGAAAGTGATGACCGCCAGTTCCACCGAAACGTCGCTGCCACGTTCGGCGGGCAGTTTGCGCCAAGTGAAGCGCAGGCCTGAAGGCCTCATGATCGAATCTACTTCAGCCTTGAGCGCATCGACCACCGCGGCCGACGCCGGGTGCTGGAAGTTTGTGTAGAGAGCAATCGGCGCCAGAGAAGTTTCCTGGTGTTCGCCCGATGCCGGCAGAGCTGCCAGCACCAGGCAGAGAAACGGCGCTTTCATCATACGAACCAGGGACCAGAACCTGAGCTAGAAGGCGATACCCACCTCCGCGCGGTACGCCCGCGGTGCCACAAAGTGCGTCCCTGAGCAGGTGGACAGGAAGTTGTACATGGCCACCTTGTTGGTGATGTTCAACGCCGTCAGCCGCAAGGTCCAGCGCACGCGCTCGGTATGGAGCAGATTGTCGCTACCCACGCTCACGTCGAAGAGGTGGCGCGAACGGACCCGCGCCGGATTCAAATCGTCGTTCTCCGTGCCGGGCGCGGGGATCTTCACCAGTTTCGCCCCCCAGTTCGGGTAAGGGACGCTGCAGGAGGTGATCGGACTATAGGGGGTAGCTAGCTGGCTGCCGCAATAGAATCCGATCTGAGCTTGCTGGTCGGCGGTCAGTCCGAGGGCGCTCTCCAGGTCTGGAACCGCTCCGGACACAATGCCGCTGTCGTAGCGCCACGTGAGCGCCACCCACGGGCCGTTCTTCCCTACCTGATACTGCGCATGAGTTGTGCTCTGGAACGCCTGATCGTGGTCGATGCGTACCACGGTCCGATCCACCGGGCTCCCGAAAATAATGCCGCCGTTCTCCGGGCCGAAGACACGGGCCCGCGTGTGCCCCAGCGTGGTGTACGCTGTCAGACCCTTGTATTGCCGAAGCGATAGCCGGGCAGAGAAGCCATCCATCTTAGAATGGTCCCATTCGATGGGAAAGAAGATGGCGGTGGTGAAGATATTGTCCAGGTCGAACGCATTTCG
>DATJXG010000094.1:0-17634 GCA_035500455.1 Terriglobales bacterium
CGATCCCGCGATCGGCGAGACCGCCGGCATCCATTGGCATATGAACATCGCCAACAAGATCGACTACGTTGCCGCCGACGAGAAGCGGCAGATCATCCCCTACATCCACGTGCAGGATATGCAGGGGGGCGTGACCGAGTACTACGCCAAAGATTCAACCATGAGCAAGCAGCAGATCGCGCAGGCGCCCAGGCGCCGCATGGACTGCGTGGACTGCCACAACCGCCCCTCGCATATCTACGTGCCGCCGGACCTTGCGGTGGACCAGGCGCTCGTCGCGCACAAGCTGGACGTTTCTCTGCCCTATATCAAGCAGCAGGCGGTGGCGGCGCTGACCGGGACTTACGCGACCACCGATGCCGCGGTGGAAGCGATCGCGGAATCCATCCATGGGTTTTACGAAAGCAAATATCCCCAGGTGGCGCAAAGCAAGCAGCTCGAAATCCGCGATGCGATTTCCACCCTGCAGGAGATCTTCCGCCGAACCACCTTCCCTGAGATGAAGCTGAACTGGCAGACCCACCCCAACAATCTCGGCCACTTCTACTTCAACGGCTGTTTCCGCTGCCACGACGGCCAGCACGTGAGCCCGGAAGGCAAAGTGATAAGCAAAGATTGCGACACCTGCCACACCGTGATCGGACAGGAAGAGGGCGGCGTCAGCCTGGCCGCCATGCCCAAGGTGAACTTTCAACATCCGGTGGATTTGGGAGACATGACCCAGGTGAACTGCAGCGACTGCCACACCGGCGGCACCGGCCCGTAGAAGCTATCTCGTAAACACCGCCAGGAATCGCCGTGGCAAATGTAGGCGCGGGCGTCCTCGCCCGTGCTGCCGCAAGCACGGGCGAGAGCCCGCGCTGAGCGACGACAACCCAACTCCGCGCACACTCTAAGCCAGCAGCGGAAGCGACGTCGAATCCCCCTCATCCGGCAGCGCATCCGCAATCTTCCGCAAAGCCGGATAGTGCCGCAGCAGCGGTTCCGGCGCCTGCACCCGCTGTCCCGTCAGCATATGTTTGAGCTGCAGGGCATTCGCCCCGGCCTTGGCCTCGAAGTGATTATTGGTCACTACGTACGTGACTTGCGCCTGGCCGGCGATGCGCTGAATCTTTTCTTTCCATCCCGTCAGCTCCGCTTCACTGTAAAGATAGTTATAACGGTCGGAGCCGCGCTCGGCTTCAAACCACTTGTCGTAGTTGCGGCCGTGCAGGCGGACATATCCCACCGCCGAAGTTACATACTCGGTCGGCTCCAGCGACCGCCCGATCTGCGGCTGGTCGATATTGCAGAATGACACATTCTTACGCGCGAAATTTGCGATCGTCTCCGGATTGTCCCAGCTGGAGTGCCGCACTTCCACCACCCGCGGATACTCGGTGAACTGCCGCAGCAGCGTGTCGATGTATTCGCGGTTCAGCGGCGTGTTCTTGTAGGAAACCGGAAACTGAATCAGCAGCGCGCCCAGCTTCCCGGTCGAAGCCAACGCGTCGAGGCCTTCGCGCGCCAGGCGCTCATCTTCGTCATTGGGGCGGATGCTGGCGGCCGAAGTCGGTTCTGTAGCCGCCAGAGGAGAATGCGTAAACGACCGGTGCAGCTTGGCGGTGAACATGAAATCCGGATTCACCGCGCCTGCCCGGCGCGCCCACAGCTTGGCCAGCTCCGGCTTGATGTGCCCGTAGAAGGAAGTATTCACCTCCACCATGTCGAAGCAGCGCGCCACGAACTCCAGCGGATGCTGCTTGCGGCGCTGCATGCCCGGAGGGTAGAAAACGCCCTCCCAGTCCTTGTAGGACCAGCCGGCCGTGCCCACCCGAATTTGCGGCATGGAGGGATTCATCGCGTGATTGTAATTCGTTTGTTCGAGGGTACGACGAAAAGCGCTAAACTTGCATGCTTAGAGCTAAGCCAGGCCAACCCAGGCAGCCGGGACGAACACCCAGCAAGTCTCTGGGCGAACTCAGCGGATGTTCTCAGCGACCTCGGCGATTTAAGATGTTGCCCCTGCCGGCGCCATGCAATGTCTTAAGCTTGCAGAGTCGTCAAAGGAGCTGACAAATTAAGAAGTGATTCCAAGCTAAGCCGCTTACGCTTTCGATGAACTGTATGAGGTCGAACTTGACGAAACTCGAACGCATCCTCGCCGCGCCGTTCTTATTTTTCGCAGTCCATGCCCCAGCCCAAACCCAGCCGCCTGACGCGACCCTGACCGCGAACCCCGTCTACCGGAAAAACTGCGCCAAGTGCCACGGCAAGACCGCTGAAGGCCGCCACTTCGGCGGACCCTCTCTCGTCTCCGAAAAGACCACCGCCGCCACCGCCGCCGACTTGCGCGCCATGATCAGCAACGGCAAAGGCCGTATGCCAAAATACTCCAGCAAACTTACCCCCGAAGAAATCGATAAGCTGGTCGAGCAAATCCAGGCCTCCGCAAAGGACAAGTAGATCCGATCCGCTTATCGCTCACGAAGCCGGTTCGGGTAGCGCGTGAGCGTGGCAAAGATCCTCTTGGCTCAGGGGCGTGTCTTCGCTGAGGCTGTTAGGACAGCGTTCAAATTTGCCTCCAACTCTTCGACGGGCATCAGTCCAGTTATGCGAAGGCTGAAGTGCGCTCTAGGACGGTAGAGAATCTTCCATCGGCCCGAACGATCAATCGTCATGTCCGGGTGTAACGGCGTGATGCCAAAGGCGTCGTCGCTTTGCAGTGCGATGACAGAACGCCTCCAGCTATGCCTGCCAACACCGACTTGACAATCAAACGCCATGATTCTGGTGCCACGTGGCTCCCCATCAATCACATTCGAGACCTTCGAAAAGCGATAAAACGGTGTTCCTTCTAGTGTTAGCGATCTGGGTAGAGCGTTCCCAAGGTAATGCATACCTGAACGAATCGCTAAGGCTCGAACCGCATCTGCGCGAAAGCGCTCAGAAGTATGGACTACGTAAAGCAGGAGCAACACCAAGCCTGCCATCAGGATGAGAGGAACAGCGTTCACTCAAACGAAGTTTACATCAGCATTAACATCGCCATAGCACTCCTTGGCCCACTTCGCGGTTTCTGCCGCCTACATACTTCATTCTGCTTTGACACAGCCCACCCGCAGATGTACTATAGGCGAACAAAAGGCGAATCACTATGGCCTCTTTTCCTTTGCTCCCGGAAGTCTCTCCGCAGTTGGTGGGAATCGCCCGGCTAGCTGCGGCTGGCGAATCGCTGCGCCAGGGGCATGATGTCGAGTACTTCACCCTGCCCGCCAAGTCGTTGCTGAACCGCTGTACCGGCGTGCGCATGCCCTTTACCTGGACCATCAATCCTTACCGCGGCTGCGAATTCGCCTGTAAATACTGCTACGCCCGCTACACCCACGAATTCATGGAAATGCGCGAAGGCGTGGACTTCGAGCGCAAAATCTACGTCAAGCAGCACGCCGCTGATCTGCTGCGCCAGGAACTGCGCCACGTCAAGCCCGGCGAAGAGATCGCCATCGGCACTGCGACCGATCCCTACCAGCCCGCGGAAAAAAAGTTTGAGGTCACGCGCGGCATCCTCGAAGAGCTGGCGCGGCACGGCGGGCTCGAACTGGGCATCGTGACCAAGTCGAGCCTGGTATTGCGCGACCTGGATTTGCTGCGGCAGGTGGCGCGCAACAATCGGCTCAACGTCAGCGTGACGGTCACGACGCTGGACACTCAGCTGGCAAGAATTCTCGAGCCGCGCGCTCCCCGTCCCGACCTGCGCATGGAAGCGGTGCGCCGCCTCAATCTGGAAGGCATCTCGGCGGGCGTGAGTTGTGCGCCGGTGCTGCCGGGGATCACCGATTTGCTGAAAAATCTGGAAACTGTAGTCCGCGCTACCGCGGAGGCCGGCGGTAAATACATTTTCGCCAACGCATTATTCCTGAAGCCGTGCTCGGCGGCGGTGTTTCTCCCATTTCTAGAGAAGGAATTCCCCAAACTGGTGGAAGCCTACCGCTTGCGCTATCAGGACCGAGCGTTCGTTCCCAAAAGTTACAGTCAGCGAATCTCGCAACTGATGGCGCGGTTGCGCGAAAAATATGGGATCAAGAACAGCTACGAACGTTATCAGGGGCGGAGGCCGGCAGCTGCGATGAGCCCGCAGATGGGGCTGTTTGCGAGCTGAACTGGAGGCGCAGAGGGTACGTAACCTTGCTCACTCCGCTCGCGGGACAGGCGGGGCGGCTGCCCCTACGCGGGTGTCGCTTCTTCGGGCACTACCTGCAGTTCCAGCTTTTCGGTCCAGCGCAGAATCGTCAGCTTGCTGCTCGCGCCTACCTTGGCGTCGGTCAGCAGGCGGTGCAGGTCATCGACGCCGGCCACCGGCTTCCCATCGAGAGCGACGATCACGTCGTTCTCGCGCACCCCCGCGCGTTTGGCCGGGCTGCCTTCGGTCACGCCCAAGACCACCACTCCGCTTTCCTGCGACAGGTCGTAGAACCTCACCAGTCGCCGGTGCAAAGGGACAGTCTGCGCCTCAACTCCAATGTAGCTGCGGCGAATGCGTCCTTCGCGCAGCAAGCGGCTGGCCACGAATTTCGCGGTGTTGATGCCGATGGCGAAGCACAAGCCCTGCGCTCCCATGATGGTCGCGGTGTTCACGCCCACCACGCTGCCGTCGGAGGTCACCAGCGGTCCGCCGGAATTGCCTGGGTTCAGCGAGGCATCGGTCTGAATTACGTCGTCGATCAGTCGCCCGGAATAGGAGCGCAGGGAACGTCCCAGGGCGCTGACGACGCCGGCGGTCACCGTGTACTGGAAGCCATAGGGATTGCCGATCGCAATCGCCAACTGGCCAACGCGCAACTTCTGCGAGTCGCCCAGAGGCGCCGCCACCAGTCCCGGCGTGTCGATGCCTCCGCCGATCTGGCCATCAATCTGGATCACCGCCAAGTCTGTAGCTGGATCGTCGCCGATGGTGTGAGCAGGGAAGTGGCGGCCGTCGGCCAGGGCGACTTCGATGCGGCGGGCCCCATGAACTACGTGGCTGTTGGTGAGTGCCAGGCCATCAGGCGCAAAGATGAATCCCGAGCCGCCGCCCTGGCGCTCGCGCGATTCTCCGGAGCGGGTCTTTACTCCCTGCGTGACTTCGATCTTCACCACCGACGGGCTGATTTTCTCCGCCGCTCCAACCACCGCCTGCGAATACGCATCAAGTAAAAGCGTGTCCGAGGCCGGTTTTGCTGTGGTTTCGAGCATGCTGCCGCTGAAGTCGGCGACAGGAATTGCAATCTGATTTTCCATTTACCGAGTAGATGTGGCGAAGTGAGCTGCGGATTCAGACCCTGGCTAACGCTAACCCCTGGCTCGACGCTGCCCTCCCCGATTAAGACACGGGCGAAAATTATGGCGGACAAAGACGTTATGACGATCGAGAAATATCCGCCAGTGTTTTTTGCCAGAGACTTGCCGGCGGAACGCTGGCGCTACCGTATAAAAATTCCCCAGTTCTTGTGGGCTTTTGCCCGCGACGTGCCTGGGCCAAACTGTTCACACCGCCGCTAGCTATTAGGTAAGTCTCTGTGCGAAAATAGGTTACGGCGCATCTTTCATTGCGGGGCCAACTGGCATCCCCCGTGCTAAATCATGGTGTGGAACGCGAAGAGGCTTCCCGGAAAGACGTGCGCGTTTCCCACGAGTTTAGTTGGACGAAATCAGGCAACGAGGCAACATCAGAGGAAGGAGCCCTCTAAACATGAATCGCACTTGGTTAACAGTTCTGCTGGCCACGAGCATGCTGGCTTCGGTCGGATGCGCGAGTAAGAACTATGTTCGCCAGCAAACCACGCCACTCATCAACAAGACCAATGAACTCGACGACCTGACCGCGAAGAATTCCAAGGACATCAAGGACGTTGACACTCGCGCCCAGGCCGGCATCCAGACCGTACAGGCGAAGGCGGCGGAAGTGGACCAGAAAGCTATGGCCGCCGATTCCCAGGCGCAGCAGGCCCAGACTTTGGCCAACAGCGCTACGCAGCGGGTGGATACGCTCACCAACACGGTCGCCAATCTCGACAACTATCGCGTAGTGACCGAAACTTCGGTGAAGTTCGGTTTTGACCGCGACAACCTGACCAAGAAATCCAAAGACGCTCTCGATCAGCTGGCTGCTGATGTGCCCAACACTAAGGGCTACATCATCGTTCTCGAGGGCGGCACCGATTCCGTCGGCAACAAGGACTACAACTACGGCCTCAGCGAGCGCCGCGCCAACTCTGTGATCCAGTATCTGGCGTCCAAGTACAGCGTTCCGGCGCACAAGATCTATGTGATCGGGCTGGGCAAGGATAAGCCGGTCGAGTCCAACGACACCAGTAAGGGCCGCGCCATGAACCGCCGCGTCGATGTTCGCCTGATGTCCAACACCGTGGGCGAAAACACGACGCCATCGACAACGCCCCCTGGAAACTAACAAGTTCCCTCCTCCCCGGAGGACTTCGCCAACACAGGCCGTTTCTTACCCGAGAAACGGCCTGCCTTTTTTTATCGCGCTCCCGTTTCCCCTTGGTGCACCTTCGTGGCCCATAGTGTGCTTCGTGGTTAAAGCTTTTTGCCAGCATCGGCACAACCGCCTTCATTAAAACGTCTTCACCCCCTGCAATCGGACGGTCCCCCAGCTAAAATGGCCTCCCAACCTCCTTTGCCTTCCCTTCGGTAACTTGAAGCCCTCGTGGTAGGCTGTCAACCTGAGGCTCGGCGGCATCCGTGTCGCTGGGGGCAATACATCTATGTCAATCAGGACTCCACGGGCTGGCCGCAAGCTGCTGATTACAATCGCTATTCTTTCTCTTTGCTCAACTCTGACCTTCGCCCGGCAATGGGCCGTCCTGGGTCCGGACGGCGGCGATGTCCGCAGCCTCAGCTACGACCCCCATAACCCGGATCGCCTCTTCCTGGGCACCGCAACCGGCACCATCTTTCTCTCCACCGACGACGGGCATCACTGGTCGCGCTTCGCCCACCTGGGCGGCGACGACTACGTGCTCGACCATATCGCCGTGAACCCGCAGGATTCTAACGTTATCTATGTAGCCGCATGGAGCGTCGAGAACCAGCAGGCCGGTGACCTCTTCCGCACCCGCGATGGCGGAAAAACCTGGGAGACACTGCCCGGGATGCATGACAAGTCGATCCGCGCCCTCTCGATGGCAGCCTCTGATGCCAACGTGCTCGTGGTTGGCGCCCTGGACGGCGTGTACCGCAGTAACGACGGCGGCAATAGCTGGTCACGGATTACGACCGCGCAGGGAGAGATCAAGAACATTGAATCGATCGCCGTGGACCCGAAAGATCCGAACGTTGTCTATGCCGGTACCTGGCACCTGGCCTGGAAGACTTCCGACGGCGGCGCCACCTGGAGCCATATCAACAAGGGCATGATTGACGACTCCGACGTGTTCTCCATTATCGTGGACGGCTCAAATCCTGCAGTGGTGTTCGCCAGCGCCTGCTCGGGAATCTACCGCAGTGACAACTCCGGCGAACTGTTTCATAAGATTCAGGGCATCCCGTTTTCCGCCCGCCGAACCCGCGTGCTGAAGCAAGACCCGTCCGACCCCAACACGGTGTACGCCGGCACTACCGAAGGCCTCTGGAAGACCTCCGACAGCGGCAAGTTCTGGAAGCGAGTCAGCGATTCGGAAGTCGTGGTCAACGATGTCTTAGTCGATCCCCGCAACTCGCGGCGTGTGCTCCTCGCCACCGATCGCAGCGGTGTGATGGCCAGCGATGATGGCGCGCAGACCTTTTCCGCCTCGAACCACGGATACAGCCACCGCTATGTCAGCTCTATCGTCGTCGATGGCAAAGATCCGAACACGGTCGAGGTCGGCGTCGTAAACGACCGGGAGTGGGGCGGTGTGTTCGCCTCCCACGACGGCGGCCAGCACTGGACCCAGGAAAGCACCGGCCTCGGCGGCCGCGATGTCTTCGCCCTGGCGGAAGCTCCCGGCGGCACGCTCATCGCCGGCACCAACCGCGGCGTGTTTCTCCTGCAGGCGGAATCGACTGCCTGGCGGCCGAGCAGCGCGGTCGTAAACGTCAAGACCAAGGTCCGCACCGTCATCCGCGGCAAGAAAAGAGTTCCCGTGACCTCGAAGATCGTGACCCGCGGCGTGCTGGATGGCCGTGTCAGCGATCTTCAGGTTGAGTCCGGACGCTGGCTGGCAGCAACCTCCAACGGTCTTTATATCAGCACCAACGACGGCAAAAGCTGGAGCGGCGGTCCGGTCCTCGGAAAGAACGAACTGGTATCGGTGCAGAGCAAAGGCGACCTGGTGGTGGCGGCGACGCGGCTGTACGTGCTGGTATCCAGGGATGGTGGTGAGACCTGGCAAGAGGCCAGCCTCGCGCCCTACGTCAACAGCATTCGCGGCGTAGCCATTGCCCCGGATGGAGAGATTCTGGCTGCCTCGCGCGAAGGCGCCTTCCGCAGCTCCGATAACGGCGTCACCTGGGAGCACCTCATCAACGGCATTGCCGACAAGAACATCAGCTCTATCGGATACGATCAGAAGGGTGGTCGACTCCTGGCCACCAGCCTGGCCACCGGTGTGGTGTTCGAAAGCCGTGACAGCGGCCGCAGCTGGAAGCGCGGGCCCGATGCCGGCTATCCCTTGCGCTGCCTCAGCATCGCCCACGGACGCCTGCTGGCGGCCACTCCGTTCGACGGAGTGATCGCCCAACCGCAAGACGACGCCGAAAGCGCCTCCGCCGCGATGAGCGGCTCATCCAACTAATCTGCTCATGTAGGGACGGGGCCTGCCCCGTCCCGCGAGCGAAGCGAGCGCAGCTACCCGACCTCTGTCTCGCAGAAAACTCCACCCACAATCAGTTTGCTGGGGTTAGCTTCGCTCACCAAGCGGGACAATCCCCGCCATGACACAGTTCTATGCGCGATTTCTCAGGATTGAAATTCCTTTTACTTTGAGGAGCTTCTCGTCCGCCGTAGCCAGCGTCAGATCAAATACCTTGGCCGTTGCCACCAGGAAGTGGTCGGCAGGATCGCGGTGAGAAAGTTCCAGACGGCCAATCTCCTGAGCGACTTCGTGGGTAACCGGTGCCTCCTTTACCGAAAGTGCCCGCATGGCACGGGCGATCCAACCAGCCAGATCCACTTCCGGCAGCAGTCGCCCCTTGCGATGAAGCACAATCACCTCCCAGACGCTGATGGGGGAAAGCCACAGTTCAGTTCCCGAGTCGGCGATCGCGTTTGCCATCCGCGACGAAAGGCGCTCCGGCTCGAGCACGCTCCATACCCAAATGTGTGTATCCAACAGCAGCTTCATGAGCGCAGGACTTCCCAGTCTTCCTCGTCACTGGCGGGAGAGACGATGTCGCCGGCAATCTGCGCCGTTCCGCGCATGGTGCCCAGCTCGCGCTTCTTGCGCTGCACCGCCTGGGGCGGCACGACTTCCGCAACCGGCTCGCCAAAGCGCGTCACGCGGATGGGCTTTCCGGTTTTCCGCACCTGCTCCAGGACGGCGAGACAGGTGGCCTTGAACTTCGAGATGGCAATCTCTTGCATGATCCGATCTTCCTTGTTTGATTATACCATGGTCAATGACTATGGTCTGATTTGTCCACCACGCGCAGGTTGAGGAACGCAACACAAAGTGTGTTTCTCTTCGCGTTCTTTGCGATCTTTGCGGTGAAGCGTTTTTTCTTAACCGCCAAGGTCGCAGAGAAGATCGCAAAGCCATTGGCTCTTAAACCCGGCGAAATTACTCCATAGGGAAGCTGCTTCCTGGTGCCAGCTATTGTGAATTTCCTTTAACCCCCTGATTTTGCGGCGCTACCCGCTTTGGCATCCTTCTTGCGACTTGTCAGGCCAGCGAATAGAGCGGAGCATCCTTAGGTCATGCACGTGGAACGCAAAATCGCAGCCTTAGTAGCGCTGGCGATTTTCTCCGCCGGATGCAATCAGCGGCCGGAGGAGCCGGAGTTGGTAAAACCCTCCCCGCAAACCCTGCCCTTCAATCAAACTGCGGCCCAGAAAGGCAAATCTCCTACGGTCGCGCTCGACATCATCCCCGCCGGCACTGCCATTCGGGTGCGGCTGCAGGCGCCGCTCTCCAGCATCACCGCCCGTACTGGCGATGCCTTTACCGCCGTGCTCGACCAGTCCCTCATACTCGACGGCCAACTGTTGTTCCCACGCGGCGCCGCCATTACTGGCAGAGTGCTCGAGGCAAAGCCCTGGGGCGCCGTTTCCGGCCCTGGCTATCTGCGCCTGACCCTCACCCAGATCATCCTGAACGGAAAATCATTGAAGCTTGAAACCTCCAGTTTCTTCGCCAAGGGCGAGGAGAACAAGACACCGACTGGCGCGCCCTTGATGACCGCCGTCAGCCGCAGCACAAATGTCACCCGGCCCCTCCCTTCTTCGACCCGCGACATCAAGCTGCCGCCGCAACAGCCGCTCACCTTCCGTCTCGCCGCCGGTCTGGAACTGCCTGGCTAAGACCGGTCTCAGAATATTCCTGGGAAGGCACGACCTCGGAGGTTGCCGAAAAAACTGACGATCACGTCGATCCCCGTGGAAGAGTAGCCCTAGGGCCGCAATTCAGATGGGTCTTATGCTTCCGCCGCCAATCGAAACTTCCCATTCCGGGCCGGATTTTCTCCACTCCCAATTTGGTTTGCACGTCACAGATTCATGTGACGAATAACCTTAGCACCCGCCTCAATCCCGCCTACACTTCCCGAATGGGGAGCACCAAAGAAGGTCTCAAATGGAACCACGATGCTCTCCGCTGGCACTCATTGCCTCGCCGCCGAACCGAAGACTCTATTGCTTCCCTTTGTGGGCGGCGTCCCGAGCCGCGGTGGTTCAGGGCGGGCCCAAGTCAATCTTCATCTTTCGCCTGGCGGGAGGTTTCCTTGGAAACAAGCCGGCAAGCAGTTTCGAAGAGCCAATTATGAGCGCGGTGGCGCCCCTGCCCGTCAGCAACGAAGAAGCCCTCGACCCCGTAGTGCTGCGCGCCGGCCTCGAAGCCTGCGGCGAAGGCCTGGCTCTTGCCGCCGGCGGGCGTGTGCTTTACGCGAACCAGGCCTTCGCCGAAGCGCTGGGTTTTAACCACGGAGCGGAAATCCATGGCCGCGCGCTTACCGATCTCCTGCTTCAGGACCAGAACATGGACGGGCTGCAGAAGCGCTGCATCGGGGTGGTGAGGGATTCAGAAGCCGCCGGTTGCGAGACTGCCGATCTGGGCCACCCGCGCCGCGCTCCTCGCCATGAGGACCCAGCCTTGCTCCTGGAAACCACCAGCACCGTCTTTCAGGCGCGCGGCCGGGAGTGGCAAATCCTGAGCGCCCGCCGAGCCCAGGACGGCTCCTTACCGCCGCCTGCAGCGCAGCGAATGGAGGCCGTAGGCAGGCTGGTGAGCGGTGTCGCCCACGATTTCAACAACCTTTTGACCGGCGTCCTGCTTTATTGCGATCTGCTGCACGCCAACCTGGAGCGGGCGCCTCAACTCGTCCGCCATGTGGACGAAATGCGCGCCGCCGCCCAACGCGGCGCAACCCTTATCCGGCAACTGCTGGAGCTGGCGCGGCAGCAGCCCTCTCCACCCGGCTTGCTCTCCTGGAATGAGGCCGTCCGCGGACTGGCGGACTTCCTCCGCCGCCTGATCGGGGAAAACGTCGTTCTGGCCACCGATCTAGCCGCCGGCCTGGCGCCGGTGCGCATGGACCCGGCCGAGATGCAGCAGGTGATTCTCAATCTGGTGCTGAACGCGCGCGACGCCATGCCCGAAGGCGGGCGCATCACCGTGGCGACACGCAACTCCCGCTTCCAGCCCGAGAACGGCGAACCAGAAGGCCGCGCGATGGTGGAGTTCAGCGTCACCGACACCGGCCGCGGCATGGATGACGCTACCCGCGCCCAGGTCTTCCATCCCTTTTTCACCACCAAGCCCGCCGGACAAGGCTCCGGTATCGGCCTGGCGACGGTTCACGGCATCGTCCTGCGGCAGAAGGGCACGGTACGCGTGGAAAGCGCTCCCGGCAAGGGAACGCGCGTGCTGGTCTGCCTGCCACAGGGTTCTACCGGCAATTTCGATTCTGATCCCGCAATCCTACGAGGTAATTCCTTATGAGCACCCTTGTTGCCGCCGCTTCTTCGTATCTTCCTCCCCAGATCGAAGGGGCAAACCTTCTTAACCTGATGATCATCGACGACGAGCGCGCGGTGCGCGAAGTGTGCCGCGAAGTGGCGCAGTCGCTCGGCTTCAATACCTGCGTCGCTGACTCGGCAGAACATGCCTACCGCATGTTGGACGCCCAGGGCACCGACGTGGTTCTGCTCGACCTGCGCCTGCCGGGCGCGGGAGGTCTCGAAGCTCTGCGGCAAATTAAAGAGCGCCGCCCCGACGCCGCCGTCATCGTGGTCACCGGCTACGGCACCGTGCAGTCCGCGGTGCAGGCCATGAAGAACGGCGCCTACGACTACGTGACCAAGCCCTTCAGCATGGAAGAGCTGCGCCTGCTGCTGGAGCGCGTCTCCGCCCACCTGAAGCTGAAAACCGAAAACCGCATCCTGCGCGAGAAGGTGAAATCCAAACAGGGCTTCGGCAGCATCATCGGGCGCGCTCCGGAGATGGAGAAGCTCTACCGCATCATCGCCAAGGCGGCGCACAGCAACCATCCCGTGCTCATCATGGGCGAAAGCGGCACCGGCAAAGAGATGGTCGCCCGCGCCATCCACTTCTCCGGCCCCTATCGCGACAAGCCCTTCATCCCGGTCGATTGCGGGTCGCTGGTGCCCACGCTCATCGAAAGCGAACTCTTCGGATACGTGAAGGGCGCGTTCACCGGCGCGGGGCAGCCCAAAGACGGCCTGCTGGCCATCGCCGAAGGCGGCACCGCCTTTCTCGACGAAATCGGCGAAATGCCCGTGGACCTGCAGGCCAAGCTGCTGCGTGCCATCCAGGAAAAGGAGATCCGGCCCGTCGGCAGCACCAAGCGGGTGCCCATCAACGTGCGGATTCTGGCGGCGACCAATCGCGACCTGGAGCACGCAGTGTCGCAGGGAGCCTTCCGCCGCGATCTTTATTTCCGGCTCAATGTTCTGAGCCTCAGGATTCCCCCGCTGCGCGAGCGCCGCCAGGATATCCCGCTTCTGGCCGGGCACTTCCTCGACCGCATGACCCGCTCCTCCGGTTTCGAGCGCACCCTGAGCGATGACGCGATGAAGGCCATGCTGGCCTATGACTGGCCGGGAAACGTCCGCGAACTGGAAAACTGCCTGGAACGGGCCTGCGCCCTGACCACTGGGCCGGTGATTCACGTGCAGGATTTGCCCAGTTCGATCCACGGCGCGGTCAGCCTGCTGAGCGAAGCCGGCAATGGCTCGCCTCGCATCCTCCCAATGGCTGAACTGGAGAAGCAAACGATTCTCAGCACCATCACCCAGCTCAACGGCGATAAACTGCTCGCCGCCCGCATGCTAGGCATCGGGAAAACAACGCTTTACCGGAAGTTGAAGGAATACTCATCCCCGGAGTGAGCGCCGCTTCCCGCACCGGGAAGGTGGTGCTTAGGCCTTTTGCTGTAAGTCTTGCGCTTTCAATAGCAAGACTCTGGCTGCACACGTGCACTGTGCAAAAGTATGATCTTGCTGATTACGCCCTCGGCGAAGGTTCAGCAGTGCGCCACCGCGCTCGAGGAAGCCACTTCAGAGGCCACCGAGGTCGCTACCAGCCTCCGCCAGGCCTCCGCCCAGTTGCGCTCCGGGGAGTTCTCCGCCGTGGTGGTGGATCAGTCCCTGGTCGAATCCGAACCCGATGAAAGCGACACCGTGCTGCAGCATATGGGCAGCGCCATCCCGGTGTACATCAACTTCGCCATCAGCAATCTCGACCGCGTGGTGCGCGAGTTGCGTGCCGCCCTGCACCGCCGCAAGCGCGAGGTGCTGATGGCCCGCCGTAGCGCCGAAGAAAGCCTTCGCAGCGAGTTGAAGGGCACCGTCACCGCGTTGCTGATGTCCTGCGAGCTGGCCTTGCAGGCCCCCGACCTGCAGACCGCGGAAGGCAAAATCCGCAAAGCTTGCGAGCTGGCGAAGGAGGTGCGCACCAAACTGGGCACAGCCGAAAGCAACTGACAAGCGCGGCGCTCCTGCTCGCAAGAAGCCCGAATCTCATCGCTTCCAATCCCCGTAAGGCAGCTCCGTTGCCTTTGGCCGGCCACCCTTTCCACACATATGCACGAACTTGCAACTCTCCGCGAGAAAAACGCGCACAATGCTGCAAGTCATTGCGCTTCCTTGATCGCCGCAAGAAATAGTTGCTCGCTCCAGCGAATTCACCGCTAAAATGTTCGCTCCCGTGCCGCCGGGAAAAGTTCCCGCGGCCCCGGGAATGAACGCGCGTCTCCCCGGTCTCCCCTCATGCACGTTCTGGTCACTACGGATACGTTAAGCGACGTTTGGACGTACACCCGCGAACTCGTCACCGGGCTCGTCAGCCGCGGGGTCCGAGTCACCCTCGTCAGCCTGGGCGAGATTCCCCTGCCTCATCAGACCGTCTGGATGGACCATCTCCAGCTCCTCGATTACCGGCCTACGGCCTTTCGCCTGGACTGGATGCAGGAAGGAGAGCGCGATCTGAAAGACTCCTCGGCATTTCTTGCCGAGGTGGTCCGCGATATCAAGCCCGATCTGCTGCACCTCAACCATCTCTGCTACGGCAGCCTGCCGGTAGCCATTCCCCGCATTGTCGTGGCCCACGCTGACCTGGTTAGCTGGTGGAAGGCGGTGCACGGCCGCGAGCCTGACTCCGGCCGCTGGATGCAGTGGTATCGCCGCGCCGTAGTCAACGGCCTCTCCCACGCCGATGCCGTAGTGGCGCCCAGCGTCTGGATGCTGGACACGATTCGCGCCAGCTACGTCCGGCCCACCCGCGACGCCGTCATCTACCACGGGCGCAACCCGGTGTATTTCAATCCCTATGTAGCCAAGGAAGAATCCGTGCTCGCGGTGGGGCGCCTGTGGGACGCGAGCAAGCAGGTCTCACTCCTGACCCAGCAAATCCACTCGCTGCCGGTGTGCATTGCCGGCGCGGAGGCGCCGGTGGGGACCCGTGACACAATCCGCACCGACGTGAAGGTTGCGGTGAACCAGGTGCGCGTCGCCGTCAAAGGCCCGCAAACCGAAGCTCAGATGCGCAACCTTTACAGCCGCGCCTCGATCTTTGCTGCCACCGCCCGCTACGAGCCCTTCGGGATGTCGGCAGTGGAAGCCGCCCTTTCCCGCTGCGCCATCGCCGCCAACGACATCCCCTCCATGCGCGAGCTATGGGGCGAAGCCGCCCTCTATTTCAGCGCCAACGACGCCGGCAGCCTGGCCGAGCTGGTTCGCCGCCTGGGCAGCGACCGCGAACTCCGCCTCGCCTACGCCAACCGCGCCTACCAGCGCGCCCGCGAATGCTTCACCTCCATGCGCATGGTGGAGGAGTATCTCCGCCTCTACCGCACCCTGGTATTTCCCAAACGGCTGGTGGCGTAACGCACGAAGATCGCCCCAACTGAATTTGACGGTCCCACCAGTCTCCTAAGCTTGCTGCCGCCGCAGAAAGACGGGAAGAATCGCCGTCTTTTCGCGCTCGCCGGCCGGCGGTCCTCTCTACCGGAGAAGTTTCGCATCGAATGTCCCTTGACAGTACGAATCATAATAGTACGATGCGTACTGTGAAGGCCGGGCAAACCTCGAGTTTGGGATTCGCCCTCCTCGGTCTGCTGCAGCAAACACCTTCTTCCGGGTACGACCTGCGCAAGGTTTTCTCCGCCACCGCGATGACGACTTATAGCGACAGCCCCGGTGCGATTTATCCCGCGCTCCGCCGCCTTCAGCAGCAGGGACTCATCAGCGGCAGCGTGGAGTCCGGCGCCGGTATGCGCCGGCGGCGGATCTTCCGCCTGACCCGCCGCGGCCTGGCGGAACTCAGAAAGTGGATTACGCGGCCCGTGGACCGGTCCGATGTAATTCGCTCTCTTCATGAAGTCATGCTGCGCTTTGCCTACTCTGAGCCGGCAGCCGGAGCGGCCGCTTCCATCCGGCTTCTGGCCTCCCTGGAAAAGGAACTTCGGTCTTACATTCCGCTTCTCCACCGGCAAATGGATTCACTCGATAGGGCAACGCCGGCCTCGCGGCGATTGGCTCTCGAAAGCGGCATCCGCGGGTACGAGAGTCTTCTGCACTGGGCCATGCACGCCCGCCGAACCTATAGACAGTCAAAAAGAAAGGTCTCAGCATCATGAAACTGCGTGTGCTCGCTTACTGCATCCTCGGGTGCCTGCCCATGGCCCTCATGCTTCTGGGCGGCCAATTCTCCTGGTGGTGGGTCTCGGGAATCGTTCTGGCGGCGGCATTTGTGCCGGTGGCACTGTTTGGCCCACCGAGCGTGTTGGGACAATTCGCAGTCATCGCGCCGTTGTTGGCCATTGTGACGTCATTCTGCACCTGGTCCGAAGCCTGGATTTTCATTCCGGATTTCCGCCGGCACGGCCTGCGCAACCTCATCGGATCCCTGACCACCTACCTCCTCCTGGCGGCGGTGCTGGCGGTTCTCGCGAAGATACTGAAGCTGGCCAAGCCGCGGGAGTATAAGCCTGCACACCGGGGCGTAGCCGGCACAATGCTTATGATCGCAGTCTGTGCGATGGCCTACATGGTGTACTACCTCGTCTTCGGCGCGATCACGTATCAGTTTTTCACCAAGGGCTACTATCCTGAGGCCGCTGCCATCGCCCAGAGTCTGGGCTTGTGGTTCTGGGCGCTGCAGCTCGCGCGCGGAGCGTTGATGACCCTGGCGGTGCTTCCCGCCATCTACACCCTGCGCATGGAGCGCTGGCAGGCGGCAATCACAATCGGAATGCTGATCTGGGTAGCGGGCGGCCTGGCGCCGCTGCTGGCGGCCAATCCCTTCATGGGAACGACGCAGCGCATCATCCATATCGTCGAAATCCTGCTGCAAAACGGTTCGCTGGGGATCACCGCGGCGCTGTTGCTTCGCCCCCGCGCAGCGCGCGTACCCAGCGTCTCGACGCAAACAGCGTGACGGATGCCGTGCTCACGCCGTACCGCAGCGTTGAAGCGGCGCAAGAATGCAGCCCAGAGCCGGCCCCGACCGGAGACGAGGGGGCGCGACCCCCGGGTAAAAGTGGCAAACGATCAAACCCCGGAGGGGCGAAACAGTAATTTTCACGCATCCTCTTCAGCCCCGCTGGCGTTCCTCCGCGGCGAAGGTCGGTTTTTCTGCAGCCTCTTCAAGCCGTGCCGTTGAGTCGTTAAAAATGCATTCGCGCTTAAGCGCCCGAGATACGAACTGTGCGCTCCTGCGACTCTTCCCGCAACCTGCTAGGCTAAAGTGACTGCCCGGAAGGCCAGAAGCTAGAATCTAGCAGCCAGAAACCAGCAGCCCGATGCAGTCCGGAGGACTTTCAAATTGGCTCAAGTCAAAATCACCATCCGCAAGAACGGCCCCTACCGCGTAGAAGCCCCGGAGGGCTCCATCGAACTGGTGGACGCCGACGGCAACCCCTTCGACCTCACAGGCAAACCGGCTTTTTCCCTCTGCCGCTGCGGCGGCTCAGTCAACAAGCCCTTCTGCGACGGCACCC
>DATJXG010000095.1:0-8282 GCA_035500455.1 Terriglobales bacterium
GGGCGCTGAAGCGCGCTGCTTCCACGGTAGCTTCTGCTTTCGCAGTTTCGCCTCGCACCCAAGCTTTGCTTGAAAGGTTCAGAACGCGTCGATCCCGGTGACGCTCGCTCCGATGATCAGGGTGTGGATGTCGTGCGTGCCCTCGTAGGTCTTCACCGACTCCAAGTTCATCATGTGGCGCATGATGGGGTAGTCGTCGGCCACGCCGTTGGCGCCCAAGATGTCGCGCGAGAGCCGGGCGCACTCCAGCGCCATCCAGACATTGTTTCGCTTAGCCATGGAGATGTGGTAGTGCTCAGCTTTGCCTTGATCTTTAAGGCGCCCGACCTGCAAGATCAGAAGCTGCGCCTTGGTGATCTCGGTGATCATCCAGGCGAGTTTTTCCTGCACCAACTGGTGGGAGGCGATAGGCTGGTCGCGGAACTGCTTGCGCAACTTGGAGTATTGCAGGGCGCAGTCGTAGCAGGCCATGGCTGCGCCAACTCCGCCCCAGGCGATGCCGTAGCGGGCCTGGTTCAAACACATCAGCGGCGACTTCAGCCCACCCGAACCGGGCATCAGGTTGCACTCCGGTATGCGCACGTCCTGCAGCGAGAGTCCGGAGGTCACCGACGCCCGCAGAGACCACTTGCCGTGAATGTCCTCCGCTTTGAAGCCGGGGCGGTCGGTCTCGACCAGGAAGCCGCGAACTCTATCGCCTTCGTCCTCCACTTTGGCCCAGATCACCGCCACGTCGGCGATGGTGCCGGAGGTGATCCACATCTTCTCGCCGTTGAGCACGTACTCGTTGCCGACCTTTTTTGCCCGCGTTCTCATGCCTCCGGGATTGGAGCCGAAATCCGGCTCGGTGAGCCCGAAGCAGCCCAGCTTTTCGCCGCTCTGCAGCGCCGGCAGCCACTTCTGCTTCTGCTCCTCGCTCCCGAAGGCGTGGATGGGATACATCACCAGCGCCGACTGCACGCTTACGAAGCTGCGCACGCCGGAGTCGCCGCGCTCCATCTCCTGCATCACCAGGCCGTATTCCACGTTCGACATGCCGGCACAGCCATAGCCGGTGAGCGAGGCACCGAAGAATCCCAGCTCCGCCATGGGCTTCACCAGCTCCCGGGGGAAGCGCCCGGCGCGGTTGCACTCTTCGATGATGGGAACCAGGTTGTCTTCGATGAACTGGCGGGCGGTGTCGCGGACCAGGCGCTCATCGTCGCTGAGCAGCGAGTCGAACTGCGCGAAATCAACTCCGCGGAACTTGATGGCGGGCATGGCGGTCTCGTTTCTGTCGCTCGCTTCCTGGCCTGGCTGCAGCAACGAGGAAGCGGAAACTCTTGACCTTAGCAACCGGAGCGGGCATGCGTCAACGTGGAAGCCGCAAGGGCCAATGTCCCGGGGTCTTCCTTGCGATCTTAGCGTTCTTTGCGGTTAACTTAGTTGCCGCAAAGGTCGCAAACAGCGCAAAGAAGAACACTGTTCTCCCTTCCCGGTGCGGTACTCTTTCTGGTTCCCGCCCGCGAACTGGCCAATCCCTCAATTGACGCCGGAGAACATGCTGGGTAGTCTTTGAAGGGACAAGCGATGGCCGTCAAATCGATCCAACTCGGGCAAGTGTGGCGCAACAACGAGAGCGGGCTGGACTTTCTGGTCACCCGGACCTACAGCGAAGTCTTCGCCCAATACGCCATCCTGCGTCCGGCCCAGGTCAACGCGCCGGATGCCCCCACGGTGAAGGTAAAAGTTACGAAGGCTCCGGACGGGGTCTCGCTGCCCGGCTACACCTTCACCCAGGAATCCAACTTCGATTAGCTTCGCCTCTCTTGCCCACGGGGCGGCCCTTTCCCCATGACGGAAAAAGTCCTCGCCATTCTGTTCGTGTTCATCAAGTCGGTGATCGCCGCCACCGGCTACGGCGGCGTGGCGCTGCTCATGGCGATCGAATCGGCCTGCATTCCCCTGCCCTCGGAGCTGATCATGCCCTTCGCCGGCTACCTGGTCTATGAGGGAACCCTGAAGTTGCTGCTGGTGGCGACCGCCGGTGCCATCGGCTGTAACCTGGGGTCGCTGGTGGCCTACGAGATCGGCTGTTACGGAGGCCGTCCGCTGGTGGAACGCTACGGTCGCTGGATTCTGCTCACCCGCCGCGAACTCGACTGGGCCGACCGCTTCTTCCTGCGCTGGGGATATCTGGCGGTACTCATCGCCCGCCTGCTGCCGGTGATTCGCACCTTCATCGCGCTGCCCGCCGGAATCGCCCGCATGCCCCGCGGACGGTTTCACGTGTACACCTTTCTGGGATCGTGGCCGTGGTGTTTCGCATTGGCCTGGTTCGGCATGAAGCTGGGAGAGAACTGGCGGGTGCTGGGGAAGTATTTTCACCAGTTCGATCTGGTGATTGGGGTGACTTTGCTGGTAGGGGTCGTCTGGTTCGCGTGGTCACACTGGCAGAACCGCATCCGCGCGCCCCAATCCGAAAACTGAAACACTGAGAACCGGGAACTGAGATCTGAAAACTGAGATCTGAGAACTGGTTTTCACCCAAGCTGTTTTACCCAAGCGGGTGTTGACCCGGCCAAGATCTCTTAGCGCGAAGATTTTTGGTTTTGAGAAAAGCAGTTCTCAGCAATCAGTTCCCGGTTCTCAGTCGCCAGGCCAAGTTCGAAGTTCTTCCCAAGGATGACGCCATGAAGAAACTGATGTCCTCGCTCATTCTCGCGGCAGCCGCAGTTCTTACGGCCGCCATGCCTGCGCCGGCGCAAACCGCCTCCGGCCAACCCTTTGTCGTCGAGTACTACTACAAAACCAAGTGGGGACACGCCGACGAGTTTCTCACGCTGTTCAAGAAAAACCACTACCCCATGCTCAAGAAAGAAGTGGAGATGGGCCGCTTGCTCAAGGTCTGGATGGATCAGCCCCGTTACCACACCACCGAAGACGGCCGCTGGGATTACCGAGTGACCATCGTCTTCAAGAACGCGACCGTAGCCAACGAGCCGTTCGACGAAGACGCTCTGAAAAAGCAGCTATTCCCCGACCAGGAGACCTACAAGAGGGAAGAGAACCGCCGCTTCGAGATTCTCGACGCCCACTGGGACCTTCCGGTCAAGACCGTGGACCTGGAAGCGAAGTAGCGGTTAGACCGCGACGCCGCCCGACCGTAGTGCCGGCGTCCCGCCGGCACCCGTGGCGCGGGGTAACATGTCCGAACCGTAAAAATGCCGGCGTGATGCCGGCTACCAGATTGTCCGCAACAACGGACTCATGCGTATATTTTCGTCGCGGGTAACCAGCGGCAAACCCTCCGCCCGGGCAGTTGCACCGATGATGCGGTCGGCCGGATCGCCAGAGAACTGCGGCGGGAACTGCGCCGCCAGGGAAGCGATCACCGGCGTAATGGCTCTCACTACCACCCCTTCAATCAACAGGTTGATAGAAGCGTCGATGGTTCCGTAGGCCTGAATCCGCCCCCGCGCCACCAGCGAGGCCAGTTCCCACAGAGTAATTGCTGAAATCGCCAGGCCTCCATCCTGCTGAGCCTCACGAATCGCGGCGGCCGCCCCGCGCGACAGCCGTTTGGGCTCGGCTACAGCCCATACCAGCACGTGCGTATCCAGCAGGATCACCGCAGCGCGTCCCAGGCCTCGGGACGCTCGATCGGGGACTCGATGTCTCCCGCGACTCTTACGATCCCCTCGAGGCGGCCGAGAATGCTCTCGGTCCGCTTATCCGCGGGCACGAGCTTGGCCACCGGCTTGCCGCGCTTGGTAATCAGCACCGGCTCCCGCGTCCTGCGCACATCTTCCATCACAGTCAGGCAACGCGCCTTGAATTCACCCGCCGGCACGGTTTTCATAGAAATCTTCTCTCCTATTGTAATATGTCCATAGTCATAATAACATGACCATCAGCATCGCCGCCGCCCGAGCGTAGCGCCCGGCGTCCCGCCGGCAACATGACGGCGGGGTAACATGTCCGAACCGTAAAAATGCCGGCGGACGTCGGCGCTGCGCTTTCCCTCGCTTCCGCGCCCCGCCCGGATGATAAAATCACTCAAGAAATCAACCACTGCGCAGAGGTGCCGAATACGTGGGTTTACCCCTGCAAATAAAGCGCTGCACGCGACTTTCGTCCTCTAGGTGAATGTCTAGAGTCATTCGCAACACATAGTTTTTTCATGGTCCCTATGTCCTTCTACTGGAAGCGTCCCAGCCTTTTACTACTCGTATTCGTCCTGATGCCCCTGAGTTGGGCCGACACCGCAGCCTTTGACCTGCCCGGCCCCCAGATCGAGGTCCGGGTTACCCGCGACCACAAAACGCTATCGATCTCCGAGGTCCCCAACCTGCGGCCCGGCGACCGCCTGTGGATTCATCCCGATCTGCCCGATACCCAATCGGTCCACTACCTGCTGATCGTAGCCTTTCTGCGCGGCTCTACCAACCCGCCGCCGGACGACTGGTTCATCAAGGCGGAGACCTGGAGCAAGCGGATCCGTGAAGAGGGCGTGGTGATTACCGTTCCCAAGGAAGCGCAGCAGGCACTGCTTTTCCTCGCGCCCGAGACCAGCGGAGATTTCTCCACTCTGCGTGAGGCCGTGCGCGGCAAGCCCGGAGCCTTCGTTCGCGCCTCGCAGGATTTGGACCGCGCCAGCCTCGACCGCTCGCGCCTGGACACGTACCTCAGCGCAGTGGAGAAAACTTCCAACACCGATCCCGCGGCGCTGCATGAACGCTCCGTCCTGCTCGCCCGCAGTCTGAGCATCAAGCTCGACCAGGACTGTTTCAACAAACCCGTGGAACAGCAGCTCTCATGCCTGACGCAGAACACCGATCAACTGGTGCTGCAGGACGACCACAGCCAGTCCATGGTGTCGACGCTGACGTCGGGGCCGGGCTCGGACCTCATCGGCCAGCTCAGCACCACCCGCCTCGCCGGCGGCGGCATTTACAGTCCATACGTGGGCGCGATCGTGGATGTGGCCCGCATGATGGAAAGCTTCCGCAGTCCGCAGTACCAGTACATTCCCGCGCTCGCCATCCCGAAGGAGGAGGAGCTGAACCTCAAGCTCAACAATCCGCCTTCGTTTCACAAGCCGATGTCGGTGCTGGTGATCGGCCTGCCGCAGGTGGATGCCTCGCAACTGCCGCCGTTGCGCCCGGTAAATCCCAACGACGTGCTCTGCCTGCCCAAACCCTCTCTGGTGCTGGCCGCCGAAGGCGCTCCGCTGGTGTATTCCACCAGCCTGGCTCACGACCTGGTGCTGCGAGTGAAGAACAAGGCGGGACAGAATATCGATTTTCCAGTCACCGCCGATCCTGCCCGCGGCGGCTTCGTGGTGGACGCCCGCAAACTTCAGAGCGCCAACCTCGACGCCGATGTTACCGGCACCGTCACCGGTTCGTGGGGCTTCGACAGCTTCAGCGGGCCGAGCTTCCGGCTGCGAAATCCGAGGCCCACAGCCTGGAACGTTCCCTCCTCCGACCAGACCGCGCTTATCGTGGGCCGTGACGATGTGCTCCATCTGCAAGCCGAGAGCGCCGCCTGCGTGGACCACGTGGAACTCAAAGACCAGCACGGAACGGACCTCCACGCCACCTGGAAAGCGACCAAGCCAAGCGAGCTGGAAATCCAGGTGCCGCTCAAGAAAACGGAGCCGGGGCCCATTACCGTGCAGGTGGCGCAGTATGGGCTGGCCGCGCCTGACAAGGTTTCTTTGCGCGCCTACGCCGAGGTTGGCCACCTTGATGGCTTCACCATGAATGCCGGCGACCACGAAGGCGTGCTGAAAGGAACTCGCCTGGACGAGGTTGCAGCCCTGGAGTTGAAGGGCGTGCGCTTCGCGCCCGCCGGCCTCACTCGGGTGGATGGCAGAGACGAACTAAATCTCTCCGCTCCCGACGCGGCAGAGGCGCTGCCCGCCGGCAACGCGCTTACCGCCCACGTGGCTCTTACCGACGGCCGCTCTCTCGATCTTCCGGTCACTCTCCAACCGCCGCGGCCGAAGGTTTCTCTGGTGAGTAAGAGCGTCGAACTTCCTGCGACCGCCTCGCCTATCCACCTGGGCAGCCCCGACGAACTGCCGCAGGACGGCAAGCTCGCTTTCCTGGTCAAAACCGAAATCCCAGCCGACTTTCCCCGCACCGAGAAAATCGAGGTCGGCGCCGTCGACGGCTCGTTCGACGTTCTCCTCAGCACCGACAACGGAACTCTCACTTTGGCCGACCCGCAGAACGCCCTGGCGCAACTGCAGCCGCTCAAAGCCTGGGGAGCCTCCGCATTCGGGCCGCTGCGCTTCCGCCCAGTGCAGGCCGATGGAACCAAGGGCGACTGGCAACCGCTGGTGACTCTGGTCCGCGTGCCAGACGTAACCCAGGTACACTGCCCCGAAAAAGCGGACGACCCGTGCACCCTGAGCGGTTCCAACCTCTTCTTGATTGACTCAGTCGCCTCCGATAAGGATTTCACCGACCAGGTCGAGGTTCCGCTGGGCGCGATCAGCCCCAGCATCGACGTGCCTCGCCCCGCCGGGGGACAATTATTTATTAAGCTGCGCGACGATCCCTCGGTAGTCAGCACCCTGGACCTGCCGGCGAACTCGCGCCGCGCCGCTGCCTCCGCAGATCCTCACTGACCATAGCCATGTAGGGACGGGGCTTGCCCCGGGCTTGTCCCGTCCTCCGAGCAAAGCGAGGGCAAAGCGCCACAGACCCAGCGAAGCAAACCAATTTGCGCCCATTCCTTCTACCGCAGTAGCATCTGCTCCATGAAAATAAGCGGTTACCTTCTCCTGTTCGCTCTGGCATTCATCCCCGCCGAACCTGTCGCAGCACAAGCCTCGAAAACTTTGGTCTCGCGCGTTTACACCATCAACGAAGGCTACGTGGACGCCGGCGGCGTAATGATCTACTACACCACCTTCGGGCGCGGCGAACCCCTGGTAATCGTTCACGGCGGCCCGGGCGCGTCCCACGACTACTTCCTGCCCTACCTGCTGCCGCTCGCCCGCCACAACCGCATCGTCTTCATCGACGAGCGCGGCTCCGGCCGCTCGCAGAAACTCGAGGATCTCTCGGGATACACCGTGGAGAACATGGTGGAAGATCTCGAGATCGTCCGCCAGGCGCTGGGACTGGGCAAGATCAATTTGTTAGGCCATTCCTACGGCGGAGTGCTGGCGCAAGCCTACGCCCTGAAATATCAGCGCAATCTTTCCCACTTGATCCTGGCCAGCACCTTCTCCAGCACCAAAGCCATGAACGAGGTTTTCAGGAAGCAGAAAGAAAAGATGCCGCCGGAACTCCGCGACCACATCGACCGCCTGGAAGCCGCCGGACTCTACGGCCAGGGCCCCGACTACCGCAAGAACCGCTACTCCGACGAATACATGATCACCGCCTGGGGCGACGGATATTTTCCCTATCTTTATCAGAACCACCCTGACCCGAACTACGATCCGGTGCAAAACGGCATCATGTCGTGGGACCTCTACCGCGAGATGTGGGGCGAGCACGGCGAGTTCGTCATCGACGGTAATCTGAAATCGGTCGAGTACACCGACCGCCTCCCGGCAATCAAGGTGCCGACGCTGCTGATTGCCGGAGACCACGACGAGTGCGATCCCTCGCTCTCCCAGGTGATGCATGCGAAGATCGCCGGATCAAAGCTCGAAATCCTGCCGAAATCAGGCCACATGACGTTCGTAGATCAACCAAAGATGTTCATGCAGGCGGTAGATGAGTTCCTGCACGGAGCGAGATCAAGCCAATAGCAGCGGGGACCTTGGCGCCCTCGGCGGAAGTTCTCAGCGTCCTCTGCGTTTTAAGATTTTGCTTTTCTGCCGCGGGAGGCAATCAAGCAGACTTCTGCGGAGCCGGCGCCTTGGAAAACAAAACTTCAATCACCAGCAACCCCGCGCCCACGACGATGGCGCTGTCGGCCACATTGAACGCCGGCCAGGCGTAACTGCCGAGATAGAAGAGAAGAAAATCCACCACTCGCCCGGTCAGCAGGCGGTCCCAGAGATTGCCTAGCGCGCCGCCCAGGATCAGCGCCAATCCCAGCCCGGTGGTGGCCATGGTGTGCGTATTGCGCCACAGCAGGGTCAACACCACCATCAACGCCACGATCGAGAACACCACCAGCATCCCCATTTTCCATTGCGACGGCGAATCAGCGAACAGGCTGAAGGCCGCACCCCGGTTCTCCACGTGGGTGAGGTAGAAAAAACCGCCCATGACCTTGATGTTGTCGTGCATGGCGATATCTTTCGCCACGATCCATTTCGAGGCGCGGTC
>DATJXG010000096.1:0-10047 GCA_035500455.1 Terriglobales bacterium
GGCGGTGAAGCATTCCGTGAGATAGTCCAGCAGCACGGTCACCCGCGCCGGGCGCAGAACACTGGGCGGGGTAACGAGATTGAGCGCGATGGGCGCGATCTCCCAGCCGGGGAGCACTTCCTCAAGCCGCTTATCGGCCAACTCCCGCCAGACCATGAACTCAGGCTGGAGCGCCATGCCCTGCCCGGCGAGCAGGGCGGGGCCAAGCGCATCGCCATTATTGACCTGAAGCCGGCCACGCATGGGCACGGCGTATTCTTCCCCGAGCGAATGCCTGAACCGCCAGACGCCAGGCGAGGTGGTGTTGGTGTAGATCAGCCCTGTGTGATGGACGAGCTCGCTCGGGTGTTTCGGGCGGCCGCAACGGTCGAGATACGCCGGGGCAGCGACAAGCGGGCGGCGCACAGCGCAGAGGCGGCGACCCCGGAGCGAGGAATCCGCCAGTGCGGCAATGCGCAGAGCGGCATCGAACCCTTCCGCCACGAGGTCCACCAGCTCGTCACTCAGTTGCAGGTCGATATCAACGTCTGGATACCGGTCCAGGAATGCCGGCAGCACCGGGGCCAAATGCCGCATGCCGAAGGACATCGGCGCCGCGAGGCGCACCAGGCCGCGCGGCGTAAGCGACTGCGCCGAGGCCTCGGTCTCCGCCGCCTCGCCCTCGGCCAGTATCCGGTTTGCGCGCTCCAGCGCCCCGCGCCCCGTCTCGGTCAGCGAGAGACGGCGGGACGTGCGATGCAGCAGCACCGCGCCCAAACGCCGCTCCAGCCGGGTGATGGCCTTGGACACGGTGGGCTTGGACAGGCCCAGCTCCTCCGCCGCGCGGGCGAAGGAGCCCGTCTCGGCGACTTTGGCAAAGATGGCCCAGGCCTCGAAATCAGGCAGCCTCATCATGCAATTTCCAGAACCGATCCGTTTCCATCATTTCTGTTTTAAATCATCATCCGCGGCCCTATTTCAATCCCAGAGCAAGGCCGCAGGGCCTTCCAGAAAAGGAGAGTTGAAATGATCGAGCTGCGTCCATTCAAGAGCCTCGGCGGTGCCAACCATGGCTGGCTCGACGCCAAGCACCATTTTTCATTCGCTGAGTATCATGACCCCAACCGGATGGGGTGGGGGGCGCTGCGCGTCTGGAACGACGACACCATCGCCCCGGGCACGGGATTTCCCCCGCATCCGCACGCGGACATGGAAATCATCACCTATATCCGCAAGGGCGCGGTCACGCACCGGGACCATCTGGGCAATCTCGGCCGTACCGAGGCCGGGGATGTCCAGGTGATGTCCGCCGGCACCGGGATCACCCATAGCGAATACAACATGGAGAAGGAGGCGACACAGCTTTTCCAGATCTGGATCCACCCGAGCAGCCGCGGCCACGGGCCGAGCTGGGGCACCAAGCCCTTCCCCAAGGGCGAGCGCGCCGGCAAGTTTGTGGTGCTGGCCTCTGGCTTTGCCGAGGATACCGACGCCCTGACGATCCACAGCAATGCGCGCCTGCTCGGCGCCACACTGAAAGCCGGTGAAACCGCCGAATACGCGCTCGGCGCGGACCGGCTGGCGTATCTCGTGCCCGCCACGGGCAGCGTGGAAATCGACGGCGTGACCATCCATGCGCGCGACGGCGCCGCGATCAGTATGCTAGACAAGCTGCGTGTCACCGCCCTGGAGGATGCGGAGATCGTCCTCGCCGACGTGGCATGACCTGCCCAGCCTGAACGTAACCTTACCGTCTTACCAAGGCCAAAGGAGGCATTCATGAGCAAAGTCCTGGTTCTATATTATTCGAGCTACGGTCACATCGAGCAGATGGCCGAAGCCGTGGCAGCGGGCGCCAGCGAGACCGGCGCCACCGTGACGCTGAAGCGCGTGCCGGAAACCGCCCCAGAGGCCGTGGCCAAGGCTGCGCATTTCAAGCTTGACCAGAAGGCGCCGATTGCCACGGTTGCCGAACTCGTTGATTACGACGCCATCATCATCGGCGCGCCAACGCGCTTCGGCCGCATGCCCTCGCAGATGGCGAGCTTCCTGGACCAGGCAGGCGGACTGTGGGTGCGCGGCTTGCTCATCGGCAAGGTCGGCTCCGCCTTCACCTCCACGGCCAGCCAGCATGGCGGCCAGGAAGTGACGCTGTTCTCCACCATCACCAACCTGCTGCATTTCGGCATGGTTATCGTCGGCCTGCCCTACAGCTTCCAGGGTCAGCTCAAACTCGATGAAGTCACCGGCTGCAGCCCCTATGGCGCCACCACCATCGCCGGTGGCGATGGCAGCCGCCAGCCGAGCGAAAACGAACTCGCCGGCGCCCGCTTCCAGGGCAAGCATGTGGCGGAAATCGCCAACAAGCTCTTCGGCTAAAACCTGAAAACCGGGAGGTGGAAAGCTCCATCTCCCGCCCCCTCTCCCCACAATTCGCAAATCAAGGAGATCACCATGTTCAAATATGGTGCGGAGAAGTTCGCTGATGAGTTGATCCTGGCTGCCCGCTTTCTGCTGGTGCTGCTGTTCCTGATCTTCGGCTGGCAAAAGATCACCAATTACGCCGGAACCGTTGCCTACATGGCGCAAACCGGCGCGCCCTCCCCCGGCATTTCCGCCGTCATCGCCATCATCATGGAACTTTTCGTCTCGGCAGCCATCGTGCTTGGTATTTTCACACGCCCGCTCGCACTCCTGCTTATCGCATACACCCTTGGCACGGCCGTCATCGGCCATCACTACTGGACCATGACCGGCATGGCCCAGTACGAGAACATGATCAATTTTTACAAGAACGTGAGCATCATGGGTGGGCTGCTGCTGCTCTACGTGACCGGCGCAGGGAAATATTCGATCGACCGCCTGCTACAGGCTTCATAATTTTTTCATTGGCCCTGCTACTAGCAGGGCCAATGAATTGTGTTCTACGGCGTCAGGCCCCAATAGAACTGAATCGGGGTGGTCAGGCCGGAGACATGCTTGTTGAACGCGATCGGCTCAAAGAACTGCCCGAGAATGCCAACCGTCGCATCGTTCAGCACATCCTTCTGCACCTGCGCGGCTATGGCTTGCTGGTCCGTCAACATTGTCGCCTGCACGAAAGCCGCACGGTCAGCTTCGAGCTTCGGATCGCTCGGCCAGCCAATCCAGCCATTCTGCGAGTCACCGGAATAGGCAATCGCCTGCGGCGTGGCGATGTCATCTGCGATCCACCAGGTGTCGAACACGTTCCAACCATTTTCAGCGCCGCGGTTAATGCGGCGTTTCAGCATCTGGTCCCAGGTCATGTCCTCAACCTGGACGTTCATGCCGATATCCTTCAGCGTTTGCACCGTGACCTTGGTGAACGCGGCAAGCACCGGAATATCGACCGGGTCGAGCACAACGACCGGCGTTCCATCGTACCCGGCCTGCTTCAAAGCGTAACGTGCAGCTGCCGGGTTAGCGAGCTTCATGCTCCAGTTACCGGCATCAGTCGCGTATGGCGTGCCGCACGGAAAGATGGAGTAGCATGTGCGCCACCAGCGCTGATCGCTACCGAATGCCGCCTGCATGTACGCGCTCTGGTCGATAGCCTCAAGCACTGCGATCCGCACATTCCTGTTGTTGAATGGTGGTATCAGCGAATTGAAGCGGATCATGCCCATTGCGCCGGGAGGAGATGTCGGCTCGACGATGATGCCCTTATTCGCTTCAAGCATCGGCAGTACGCTTATCGGTGGTGACTCGTAATACTGCACATCGCCATTGATCAGGGCTTTCGCCGCAGCCTCGGGACTAGGGTAGTAGACTAAATCAATCTCTTTCGCCTTGGCGATTTTCGCTCCCGCCGCGAGCGACGGCGCATCAGACCTCGGCTTGTAATACGGATTCTTAACGTAAACCGCTTTGGTACCGGGAACCCAATCCTTCATCACGAACATGTACGGACCAGAGCCCGTGGGGTCCGTGATCGGCGCGAACGGACTCGTGTCGGCGACGCGTTCCGGCATCATGAACGGCACGTTCGACGACAACTTCGCCAGCGATGCCAGCACCATGTCGTCCGGTGCCTTCAACTGCATTACGATTGTTTTGCTGTCGGTCGCAGTCAGGCTCGCAATATCCGCGAATAACAGCTGTCCCATGCCGTCACGCTTGCCCCAGCGTTCCAGCGAGGCGACGCAATCCTCGGCGGTGACATCCGTGCCATCGCTCCATTTCAATCCGCTGCGCAGCACAAAAGTCCAGGTCATCTGGTCTGGCGATACCGTCCAGCTATCAACCATTTGCGGCTTCGGCTGGAAATTTTTGTCCATCGCGAAGAGCGTGTCATACACTAGGTAACCATGCGTCCTGACGATGTATGCCGTCGTCGTGATCGGGTCGAGCGATTGCAGCCCCACGTGAACCGCGACGCTCAGCGTGGAGGGCGTGGACCCGGGATACGTGCTCGCCTGCGCTGCGGACGGCTCAATGCCGCCCAAAGCCAAAGGCGCAAGGATCGTTGCAGATAAAGCGAGCTTGCGGAAACGTCCTAAAGACATAGCATAAGCCTCCCTTTCAGCTTACCAAGTCAACTACACCCGCACAGTGCACACGCCTTCGTAACCATGCGTAGCGTTCATCTTTGCTCCACTATATCGAAAAACTATCTTCGAGCCTTGACTGAAATCAAGACTATCACGCCGATCGCAATTAATTTACCAAGACTTTACAAGGCGTTACCAAAAATGCCGCCAGAAAGCCTTGTACTGACGACGGTACTGACGTACATCAATGCACTGAGCCTTATATTTCAAGACAATTAAAAATGACAATAACTTAACGTGCAGGACCAGCTTTGATGGCCGACCGTCTCGCCTTGCAGGCCGCTCCGCCGGTTTCAACCGCCGACGAAAAAAGCACTTCCGTCGGGGGCGTTTCGACAGTCGCGGGGTTGCGTTTTTATGGTAACGAATTCGTATTCGATACCGTGTCCGGGATGTTCTTCCGGTTAAGCACGACGGCGAGCTTCATCCTGCGGTCACTTGTCGGCGGTGTCAGCCTCTCAGATCTTCCGGCGATCATGGAGCAGCAGTACGGCGTTGATCATGCAACTTCAACGCGGGACATCCAGCTATTTCTGAATGAGCTGGCCGCAATCGAACCCTTGGATCGGTTTGTACATGACAAAGCAAGTGCCTATTAATTCGAGATCAGTCGCGATTACCGGGCTGCACCGCGGCGACAACCCGCAACCCGGCGCCTCGGTCATCATGAGCCTGCGCCGCCGTTTTCCAGGCCTGCGAATCATCGGCCTCTCTTACGATCCAATGGAGAGTTCGATCTACTGCCGGGACAACTGCCGTTTGGATGCCGTCTATCTACTCCCCTACCCGAGAACGGGCGCCAAGGCGCTGCTAGAGCGGCTGGATGCCATTCTTGAGAAAGAGAAGATAGAGTTCATCATCCCCAGCCTCGATTCCGAGATCATGAATTTCATCGAAGTGCAGGACGCGCTCTCTCGCCGGGGAATAAGAGTCATGCTGCCGGGCAAGGCCGCATTCCTGCGCCGCAGCAAAGAGAACCTTTCAATGCTGTGCCACCGGCTGGGTATCCCGACACCTGAAACCAGAGCTGCCAAAGATATAGGTGAATTGAAGAAATTTGCCGAGCAGATCGGTTATCCGGTTTACGTGAAGGGCAAATATTACGAGGCCTATCTGGTCAGCTCGGAGGCGGAGCTGTACTCCAGCTTCGAGGAACTTGCCGAAATGTGGGGGCTGCCAGTCCTGGTACAGGAGATGATCATCGGTGAGGAATACGATGTCGTCGGCCTGGGAGACGGCCATGGCGGCACCATCGGCAGCTGTTCCATCAGGAAGATGCTGCGCACCTCGGCCGGAAAAGGTTTCGCCGGCGTTGTCGTCGCGGATCCGCGCATCGACAACCTCGCCCGGCGCTTTATCCGCGCCCTGCGTTGGACCGGCCCGTTCGAGCTGGAATTCATCAAGGCGCCAGGAAGACCGCATCTTTTGTTCGAGATGAACCCGCGCTTCCCCGCCTGGGTGGATTTTCCATCGCAACTCGGCTGCAACCTGCCGGCCCGCCTATTGGAGCGGCTGATGGGCACCGAAGAAACACCCCTGGCCCATTGCGACGCGGGACGCATGTTCATCCGTCACTCGGTCGATGTGCTTGGAGATATCTCCGACCTTGCTGAACTGGCCAGCGCCGGGGAACGCATAGGCTCGCCTCTCCTTAACTTCTCTGGGAGGTCTTAATGGATCGCTCTTACGTTCCCCCCGTCATCAGCGGAGAGCTTGGCCGCAACGCCCCGCACGTGGCCGAGGACCGAAATTTCTATGCCCGCGGGCCTCGGGCGCCGTCGCTATTCCAGATCGATGGCCTTCCCGTCGCCGGACTCATCGAGGAATTCGGCTCCCCGCTCTTCGTCTTTTCCGAATATGACATTCGGGAAAAAACCAAGAGAATGCGCGAGGCCTTCAAGAGCCGCTACCGCAAGACCAGTTTCGCCTGGTCATTAAAGACGAATTACCTCGGCGCGATTTGTAAAATTTTCCACAGCGAGGGCTGGATCGCCGAAGTTGTCTCCCAGTTCGAATACGAGAAGGCACGCCAGCTCGGCTTCTTGGGCGAAGAGATCGTGTTCAACGGCCCTTACAAACCGCGGACAATCCTGAAAAGGGCGATCGAGGACGGCTCGATCATCCAGATCGACAACTGGGATGAACTCAGCCTTGTCGAGGAGCTGGCAGCCGAACACGGAAAATCTGTCGATGTCGGGCTGCGCGTCTGGCTGGACGCCGGGATTAAACCCGTGTGGTCGAAATTCGGCTTCGCGCTGGAGAACGGCGAGGCGGAACGGGCGGCGGCGCGGATTCTAGAAAACCCGAAGCTCCAGCTGCACACGCTGCATAGCCATATCGGCACCTATATTCTTGCACCCAGCGCCTATGCCGTGGCGACGAAGAAGCTGCTGCAGCTGCGCGAGGAGCTTCAGCACAAATACCATCACCTGGTTCCCTGCCTGAACCTGGGAGGCGGTTTTCCGTCGCAAAGCCTGCTGCACGGCTTTACCGGGCCGGTGGAGCAGACCGTGCCGCCGATCGAGGCTTATGCGACAGCAATCACCGATGTTCTCCGTGAACTACCGGTTGAGCGGCAGCCACTGCTCCGGCTTGAGTCAGGGCGTTGCCTTATCGATGAAGCGGGTTACCTGCTGAGTTCGGTCATCGCCGTGAAGGGCGTCAACCGTCCCATTCTCACCGATGAAAGCCTCACGGCGCGCGCCTACAAGGAACGCATGATCCTGAATGAGGATTCGCGCATCGGCTATGTCATCGATTCCGGAATCAACCTGCTTTACACCAGCGCGTGGTATCAGTTCCAAATCCTGCCCGCCCGCGCGATCGACGCGCCGCCAGTGCCGTCCCGGATCTACGGCTCGCTCTGCATGGCCATCGATGTCATCAGGGATCATGTCGATCTTCCGCCGCTGGAGACAGGCGATATTCTGACGATCCGTCCCGTCGGCGCCTACAATGTCACCCAATGGATGCAGTTCATCCAGTACCGTCCCGCCGTTGTGCTGATCGGCAACAATGGCACGGCGGACATCATCCGTGCCCGTGAGACGCTCGAAGATGTTTGCGGTCCAGAGAGCATCCCCCCGCACCTGACTGAAATATAATGTCCGAACAGGTTAAATCCGGCGCCACGTCGGGCGAGCGGCTGCAGTCTTCGGCACAGCCGATGCGGCGCGCCGGGGACCAGATCATCGCAAAACTGGGGCTCGCCCTCGGCACAGTCTTCTTCGTTGGCGAGGCCCGGCTCGGCCTGCTGCTGTGGGCCGCGGTCACGCTGGGGCATTTCCGCAGCCTGATTTTCGGGCTGTTCGGGCTGTGGGTGGGCGACTTTGTCGGCGGGCTGGTTGGAACGTTCGACAAGCCAATGCTTGGCGGCGGCATCAGGGCCAACGCGATCCTCGCGGCCATAGCCATATCCTGGCTTACCTCGGCCTCCTACGTGCCTCTGGAGACCGAAATCGCGGTCATCGCGTTGGGAGCGAGCTCAGCCGCACTCCTCACCGCTGCCCTGATGCGTGCGCTTGCCGGAACACTCTTTCCGCCCATGGTGCTCGGCTTCAGCCTCGTTGCGGGAGCGATGTTCATTCTGTTTCCCGTCTGGGTGGCAGCCGCGTCGAGTACGCTCCTCTCCTGGCCCGAACCCGTGAACGCCTTGGCGGGAGCCACAATTTTCATCCGTTCACTCGGCTCATTGCTCTTTGCGCCCCACCTGAATGTTGGCCTGATCGTTGGCTTGGCGCTGTTGCTGTGGTCCAGGGCCATCTTTCTCGGCGGCATCGCCGGGTGGGTGGCCGGGGCAATCACCTCCATCGGACTGCAAGGCCTGTCGGTGCCATTCTACTGGCAGCCTGCATCGTATAATTTCTTCATCGCCGGCATGGCCATGGGTGCCGCCTATTTCCTGCCCGGCTGGCGGAGCCTCGGCTTGGCCGCGGTGGGCGGCGCGGCGGCGGCGGTCCTCGCGGCCGTCATTCAGCATATACAGCCGGCCTGGGCGATTCTGCCGCTATCGGCGATCGGCGCGGTGTGGATCTGCCTGGCCGCCTTCACCCTGGCCAATGACGAACCGCTGTTCAGGCGCAATGAACGGCACGACGTGCCACCGGAACAGGCTTGGCTCTGTGAAGTCGACCGGTTGCGCCGGTTTGGCCACGACGAGCCTTTGCTCGTCGTTCCCTTGGCCGGCACCGTGCAAATCTCCCAGGGCTTTAACGGCCGCCTCAGCCATACCGGCCCCTGGCGCCACGCGCTCGACTTCCAGCGCCCGGCGGAAAACAGGTCGGGTGCCGAACCATCAATCTGGGATGCGCCGGTGACTGCCCCGGCATCCGGGTTCGTCGAACGTGTCAGGGATGGCATTGCGGACAACACCATCGGCATATGCAATTATGCTGAAAACTGGGGCAATTACGTGCTGCTCCGCATGGACCAGGGGGGCTGGGCGCTGCTGGCCCATCTGCGGCAATCGAGCATCGCGGTGAGCACCGGCGCGCATGTCGAACTCGGGGCATATCTGGGCAAGGTCGGCAATTCCGGACGATCACCAATCCCGCATCTGCATCTGCAGGTGCAGAACTCGCCTTACATCGGGGCGCCGACCACTCCCTTCCGTCTGGCCAATTATGAGATGCTGTCGGATCGGGGGAGCAACGGTGCTCTCTGGCTGGAGTCGGGCGTTCCTTCGGAGCGTTCCTTCATTTCCGCGGCATGGCCTAACCCGGCAGCCTATGTGTTGCTGACAAGCATGGCGCCGGGCGCGGGCGTGTGGACCGTCGAGGTGAAGGGGCAGTTGCCATTCCGCTTCCGCCAGCCGCGCGGCCGCTCCAAGATCGAGCGCATTACAACCCGGTTGAACCACGCCGGGCAGCATATTCTCACCTCATCGTCTGGCGACGCGCTGATCTCGAATCTCGATCCCGACGCATGGCGTGTGCGAGAGCTCTACAAACTCCGCGCCCCCCTGCTGAGATTGCTGGGGCTCGCCGTCCCTTCGGTGCCCTACGCGGCGAAGCAGAACATGGAGTGGCGGGAACCGGCCCTGGTAGGGGCCTGCGCGGCCGATCCCTTTACCCTCTCGCTATGGCCGTACCGGCGATTGCCGATACCGGAAATGCGCTGCATCTGCGTGGAAGCTCCCACGGCGGAAGACGGCGTACTGGCGGTGGAATCCACCCCCCTCAGGCCCGCCGCGTTCCTGCCCACCAAAATAACATGCGAGTTCAGGCGCCTGCGCGGGCCGGTCAAGGTCGAGGCGGTATTCGATAGCGGCACGGTTACCTATTCGCAGCTTTCTTTCGAACCCGGCCTGCCGTTTTAGAACTCCTTACAAAACCCTGCAATGCCGGCCGCCTGGGCCGAAATTCAATCCTGCCTGACATCAGGCGTCAGCCTGGCATTGAAGAAAGCGAGCATCTTTGATTCGCTATCCTCGGCGGCTTGCGGGTCGTAACCAATCCAATGGCCCAGATAGAGCTGCTTGGGAATCTCGACATCAAAA
>DATJXG010000097.1:0-4144 GCA_035500455.1 Terriglobales bacterium
ACTGAGACCCGGGAAGAGGGCCTTTATCTTTGCGGCGGCCATACTGATCGGCTTCACGCCGGTTCATGCCGGCGCGTACGCGGCCAGCCAGGAATCCGCACCAGACAATCGAAAGCACCCATCGCTGCCGACACCGCGCACGCATTACGACACTTTCAAACGGGGCACTACTGGCCTGCCGTTGTTGATGGCGTTGCTGAAGGAGTTCGAGCCGGACACCCAGCAGATATTGCTTCAATTCGCCGTCGTTGCGGGTTTGCAGGATGCGCATCCGGCGTCGGAGGCCGCTGCTGCCGATCTTAAAGAGCTTCAGAAGATGATTGAGGCTGCCGGGATACCGAAGCAACTGCCGTTCACAAAAGAACAGGCCATCGCGGTGCTGAAAAAGACCAGTTGGGCCGAGCACCGGCCCATCCTGATCGAACTGATCCTTCATCAGTCCGGCGTCTTAGACGTGATCCCCGAAAAATGGGGCGCGGTCTGGGGCCCTATCGTTCACGATGGGCTGATCATATTTATTGACGGTCTTTCCGACGATCGGCTTCTCGATAAGATGGTCAGCCTTGCCATGCTCCCGCCGAATACGTCGCGGGGCGACTATCTGAAAGAATTCGTTTCAAAAATGCCAGTCTTACAAAAGGTGGGGCAGATCCTGGCGCGCAATCCCGATTTGGCGCCTGAGTATCAGAAGGCGTTGCAGGACCTGGAAAACGGCATTCGCACGATGACCGGTCCGGAACTGTCGAAGTTCATCGCTTCGGACATCGGCAAACAAGAAATCGATCGGTATCAGATGCAGTTTTCCGACAAGCTGTTCTCGGAAGCCAGCGTCGGTGCAGTGATACGTGCTACCGGCATTCCGCCCGGTACGACCGGAAGGCGTCAGATGATCTGCAAGGTCGTGAAGCCCTATGTCCTGGTTGATATGCCGCAAGACCTTGCCATCCTCGATGTGCTTGCGGAACATTTTACTAAATATCACGACTTCTATGAATTCGGGTCCGTGCCTTTAGCCGACATCTTCAAGGACATTCAAGCGGCGCTGACCAACGAGATCAACATCGTCGACGAGCAAAAAAACTTTATTCGTGCACGCGAGTATTACAAGGGAAGCAAGAAAGTGGTCGTACCCGAAATCTATCCCATCTCGACCAAACATGTCACAGTGATGGAGTTCATCGAAGGCGAGAAGATCACGAGTGCGTTTCCGGGCGACGCCGGCAAGCGGTCGACGATGGCACAGGAACTGAGTGAGGTTATGACGGGGGACGTTCTTTTTTCAAAGAAGCCGGAAGCCATCTTTCACGGCGATCCACATCCGGGAAATGTCCTTCACGTGACCAGCGATCCCGCATACCCATACAAGATCGCACTGATCGATTGGGGATTGATGGGCGACTTTCCACGCGCGGACCGGATGGCGATGGTGCAGTTGTTCCTTGGAGTTCTGCTTAAGGATGCAAAGCGTCTGCACGAACACGCGGGATATCTGGTCAAAGGCGGAATACCAAACGACCCGGCCAAATGGCAGAAGGTCGATGCTCTCATTGCCGAGGTACTCAAACCCAAACCCGGCGAGGGCGCCTTCGACGGCCTTTCGAATCTGGCCACTGGCTTGATCGGGCAGAATTATGCGACGAAAGACGATCTGAATACGTTCATTAAGTCGCAGGTGACAATTGCCGGTGAGCTGACCCAGCTCGATCCAAAGCTAAAGCAAGATGATCTTATCCAGAAACACGTTACATCGTTGGTAAAGAAGGAAGTGCCTAAACGCATCCCGTGTATGATCTTCTGCCGGGACTCACGAAACTACACCAGTATGCTGTCAAACCGCGATGTGAAGGAGGTGCAGAAGGCTATGAAGCACAAGAAAACCGAGCCCGTTCCCGCAGCCCAGCCTGCAGCGGCGACGAAAGTTCAATAGGTGCCACCAGGCGGGACAACTTGCGGATAGGCTCCTATCCCAACATCTCCCGCAGCGTTCTAACCAGGTCCCGAAGGTGGTACGGCTTTCGGAGTATCCTCTCGCCGCCGGCCCTCGGCCTATCATCGCGCTCGGCCGCGTCGTGCGCAGTTGTGAAAAGCACACGCACCTCCGGCTGCAATCTGCGAATCTCGTCGCTGACGTCGTGCCCGGACAAGCCCGGCATCGTAACGTCCAGAACCGCCACATCGATCTCTCTGTCGTGGCTGGCGAATAACTGGACGGCATCCAGGCCGTTCGCCGCCTCCAGGACGGCAAAGCCTTCCCGTTTGAGGGCGCTCGCCACAGCGAAGCGCAGAGCCTCCTCGTCGTCCACCAACAGAACTGTGGCGGACCCCTTCGACAGCGCCGGCGGGAGCGAGCGCTCCTCGTCCAACCTGGCGGGACCATTCGAACAGGGCAGCCAAACCTCAAATGTGGAACCCTTGCCCGGAGCGCTCGTCACGCGGATCGCGCCGCCTTGGCCGCGCACGATGCCTTGCACGGCTGCAAGCCCCATCCCACGGCCCAGGAATTTGGTGGAGAAGAACGGATCGAAGATCCTGGCTTTGACTTCCTCGGTCATGCCGCAGCCGGTGTCCGAAACCTGTAACAATACGTACTCGCCGTCACGCAGGCCGGCAGGCCGTGCGTCGCCCGCCCCGGGAACCAAGTGTATCCGGGCGGTCGACACATCCACGCTTCCACTCTTACCCTCCAGCGCCTCCGAGGCGTTCACCACCAGGTTCAGGACCACCTGGCGAACCTGCGCCGCATTGGCGCGGAAGATCGGTAGCGGCGCCGCCCGGTGAACACTCAACTTGGCGGTTTTGGGCACGGACACCTGCAGCAAGGGAATCAGCTCTTCCAGCAGCGTAGACAAGTCGATCGGCTCGAACGGGTCGGGATCGGTCTGGCCCGCATAGGCCATCAGCAAGCGCACAATCTCCGACGCGCGAACCGCAACGGTCATAATGCTCTTAACGTCGTTATGGGCGGGTGAGTCGTCGGGAATCTCATGCAGGGCCAGGTCGGAATGCGCCAGGATCGTACTCAGCAGATTATTGAAGTCGTGCGCGATCCCGGTCGCCAGCACTCCCAGGCTCTCCAGTTTCTGATTCGCCATTGCCCGCTGTTGGCTCTGCTTTAATTCCTCGATGTCCAGGATAATGCCGATGTGGCCGGCAAATTTGTCATCTACGAACCGGGTGGTTGCCGCGGACGCTGCCCAGCGGTACTGCCCGTCGAATCTCCGCTGGCGGAACTCGATCTGGTACGGAATCATGTCTTTGATGGCGGCCGCGATCGTTTCCAGCGTGCGGTCCCGGTCTTCTGGGTGAAGAAGCGGCCACTCGTCATTCACGATCTGTTCCAGGCCCATTCCCGTATAGGATCGGATCCACTGGTTCACATAAATCGTGGCCCCTGCCCGATCCGAGATGAAGATGCCCGCCGGGGCCGTGTCCGCAATGGAGCGGAATCGCTGCTCGCTATCGCGCAGTTCGGCTTCGACTTGCCGCCGCATCTTCAGTTCGGCATGCAACTGATCAACGGCGGCCAGTAATTCTGCCGTCCTTTCCTCCACCCGCCGCTCCAGTTGGCTCCGCAACCGGGCCAACTCGAGGTGGGTCTTCAGCCGGACCAGCAACTCTTCGCGGCGAAACGGTTTGTTGATGAAGTCCACTGCGCCGGCTTCCAGACCCTCCAGCCGGTCCTCAAAATCCAGCGACGCACTCAGGAAGATGACCGGAATGTTGCGAGTATCCGCGCGCGCCTTAAGCCTCCGGCAGACTTCGGGACCATCCATACCCGGCATCCGCATGTCGAGCAGAACAACTTCCGGCAGACTGACATTGACTGCGTCAAGCGCCAGTTCTCCACTATCCGCGGGGCGAACGGCGTATCCCTCGGCGATCAGGATTCCCGAAAGAAGTTTCAGGGATTCCTCGTTGTCATCCACGATGAGGACTTTACCTGCGTTCACCGGACTCTCCTCTTTGGATCGCTTGCAGAATTCCCGTGAACCGGAGTGCGTCTGCGCGCCGTGCCAACTCGCTGGCAAGCTGCGGATCCAATATCGAAACCGAACGGACGACCTCGGCGATGCGCTCCTTCTCCAGGAGCAGAACGGCGTTCAACAGTTGCGATTTCAGATCCTCGGGCAGTTTGGAGATTCCC
>DATJXG010000098.1:0-5082 GCA_035500455.1 Terriglobales bacterium
TCTCTGATCCTCAACGAAATCGATGCCGACGAACAGGCCGGGGCCGCGGACGTCTCCGATGACGTCGTAGCGCTGGGCCAGGCGGGTGAACTTTTCGGTGAACTGCGCGCCAAGCGTCCGCGCCCGGTCTGCCAGCTTTTCTTTTTCCGCGATGTCCAGCACGGCCAGCGCCGCGGCGGCAGCCAGTGGCTGATTCATGAAGGTCAACATGTGCCAGGGTTCGGATTCCAGGCCTTCGGGAATCAACTCCCTTCGGGTAATGAAAGCCCCGATGGGGAAGCCTCCGCCAAGGGCTTTGCCCACCACCAGGATGTCCGGCCGCACACCGAACAGATCGCAGGCCCAGGTCGTACCGCAGCGGCAAAGGCCGGTCTGGACCTCGTCAACAATCAGCAGCACGCCACGTTCGCGGCAAACATCCTGCACCCCGGCGTAGTAATCCTTCTCAAATACGCTGTGGCCGTTTGGCCCCTGGACGACTTCCATGATCAGCGCGGCGACCTGGCACGAACTGCCGGCGTCGAGATCCGCTTCCAGGGCGTGAAGCGCCGCAGCACAGCTGTCCGGGCTTTCGCCCAGCATCGGCCGGTAAGCATCGGCGGATGGAATCTGCCGGAAATTCGGCCAGCGCACGCCACCGGGCATCCACTTTCGCAGTGCCGGCATTCCCCCCAATCCCATGGTCGCCAGCGACTGGCCGTGATAGGCGCCCGAAAGAGAAAGCACTTCCGCGCGTCCGGTGGTGCGAATCGCGAACTTGACCGCCGCTTCCACCGCTTCTCCGCCGCCGGTGCAAAGGAACGTTTTGGTCATTCCTTTCGGGGCAAGTGCTGCCATCCTGGTGCAGAATTCGATGACGGGCGGGCTGTCGTGCAACAAGTTCACGGAGGGCAGCTTTGCCATCTGCTGGGCGACGGCTGCGGCTACTGCAGGATGCGCATGCCCCACCATCGCCGGACCCGCCGATCCGGACATCGTATCCAGATACATTTTGCCGTGGATATCCCATATCCGCGATCCTTGCGCACGCTCCAGGATCAACGATTTCGGCCGCCTCAGAGCGTGTAGCACATGCTGCCTTGATAGGGCTTCGTAATCCATCTATCCGCGTCCTCCCCGGCCGTGCGGAGCGCCGGTGCCTCATTCTTATTGGGGAGCAGGGGGCCTTATCTATCAGGAATTAATAAATTTATGTCACAAGTATTCAAATTATTGATGGCACCGCTTCGCGCCGAGGTTCCACACGCTCGGGATACTATCCTGACAAAAAGCTATCAGAAGCTTATAGACCTGGAAAACCCCTCCTGTTTCCATCATGCTTGTAATCTCATGCTCAGGCCCCACGCATTCCTGCTTACTCTGCTGCTTTGTTCCACTCTAGCCGTCGGCGCTGACCGTTATCCCCTTCGTGTTGGGCAGGATCATCGCCATCTGGTCGATCAGACCGGCGCGCCCTTCCTGATTCAGGGCGATGCCCCCTGGTCCCTCATCTCCGGACTGACGAAAGAAGAGGCGGAGAAATATCTGGAAGCGCGGCGCCGCCAGGGATTCAACTCCGTCATCGTCAATTTGATCGAGCACAAATTCCGCGGGCCGGTGAATCGTTATGGAGAAGGACCGTTCACCACCCCGGGAGATTTCTCCACGCCGAACGAAAAGTATTTTGAACATGCCGACTGGGTCATCCGCAAGGCGCAGGAGAAAGGGATGGAAGTCTTCCTGGCGCCGATCTACCTGGGATATATCGGCACCGAGGAAGGCTGGATCGAGGAACTGCAGGCCAACGGCCCGGAAAAAGCACGCAATTGGGGACGATACGTGGGCAAGCGCTACCGCGGGTTCGACAACATCGTCTGGATTATCGGCGGGGACCGCAATCCGGATAAAGCACGCGAGGATGTGGATGCGGTAGCGCAGGGTATCAAAGAGACCGATGACCGCCATGTGATGACGGCGCACTGCCATCCAGAGAACTCCGCGATCGATCAATACCGCAATGAGGGCTGGCTCGATCTGAACTCGACCTACACTTACGGCATCGTTCATCAGAAACTCACTGCCGACTTCAACCGGCAGCCGCCCATGCCGTTTGTCCTGATTGAATCCACCTACGAGGGCGAGCACAACGCTTCGGCCGTGCAGGTGCGTAGGCAAGCCTATTGGGCGATACTGTGCGGCGCGACCGGACAGTTCATGGGGAACCGGCCCATGTGGCTTTTTGACCCGGGCTGGGAAGAGGCACTGAATTCCGTGGGCGCGCTCGATATGCAGCGCCTCGGTACGCTGTTTCACTCCCGCCCCTGGTATGACCTGGTTCCGGATGAAAAACATCAGGTGGTGGTAGACGGGATCGGCGAATTCACCGGACTGAACTACCTGGCGGCCGCGCGCACCGCGGATGGCGGGACCGTAATCGCCTATCTCCCGGACGCGCGGGTGTTCTCCGTGGACATGAGCAAGATCTCGGGAAAGGAAGCGACCGCGTGGTGGTTTAACCCACGCACGGGAGAATCCACCATGGCCGGCAAGTTTGCCACGGCCGGCAAGAAGCAATTCAACCCACCCGCCGAGGGTGATTGGGTCCTTGTGCTCGACGATGCGGCCCGCAATCTGCCAGCTCCCGGTGCGCTCAAGCAAGATTAAGATTCGAGCTTAATTATTCGAGTTTAATTGTTAATGACCCGTATCTTCACTACTGGCCTCAGCGCCCCGGAAGGTCCCGTCGCGCTCCCCGACGGCACCTGGCTGATCGTCGAGGGCGGCGCTGAGCGAGGCTGTGTCACGCATATCAGCGCGGATGGCAGTAGCAAGCTGGTCATCAAGAAGACCGGGCGGCCCAATGGCCTTGCCGTTGATGCCAAGGGAGTCATTTGGATCGCGGAGTCCAAGCTGCCGTCGCTGGTGCGGCTGACCATGGCGGGGAAGTCTGAGGTGGTCGCCACAGCTTGCGACGGTGAAGCGTTCATGTTTCCCAACGATCTTTGCTTCGGCCCGGATGGCGGGCTCTACCTGACGGACTCGGGGGTTCTCATCGACCAGTTCGCGCCCAACAACCAGATTCGTCCCGACTATATGCAAATGAAGTACGACGGCCGTGTGTACCGCGTTGACGTGCTGACGGGCAAAGTAAAGAAACTGGACGGCGGAATTAAGTTCACCAACGGAATTGCCTTCGGGCCGGACCGGTTGCTGTACGCCAACGAAACTCTTACCGGCAATATTTATTCCTACCGATGGCAGGCAGGTGAGATCGGCGGGCCTCGCACTTTATTCGGAAATGTAGTTCGGCCGGACGGCCCCGAAGGCTGGAGAGGCCCGGACGGGATGGCATTCTCCACCGACGGTCTGCTCTATGTTGCCGTGTTCGGCCAGAAGGATGTCACCGTACTCGGTCGCGGCGGAGAGGTGGTGCAACGCATTGCAACCTCGGGAAAACTTCCGACCAACGTTGCCTTTGCCCTTCCCGGCGAGAAGCGGTTGCACATCACCGAATACGAATTCGGACAGATGGAGACCGTTGAAGTTGCCGCAGACGGCTTGCCCCTGTGGGATGGTGTTCCCAGCAAGAACTGAGGCGTCGCGCATGAAAAAGTTGATCAATCGCCCGGAGGATGTCGTCCCGGAACTGCTGGAAGGGTTTGTTCTGGCACACCCGGAGAAGGTCCGCCTGACAGGAAAAAATCTGGTCACTCGAACCAAGCCCAAGGCACCTGGGAAGGTTGGGATCGTGACCCTTGGCGGAAGTGGCCACGAGCCGGGATTGAGCGGGTTTGTTGGCGAGGGCATGCTCGACGTCAGCGTCCCCGGGGAAATCTTTGCCGCTCCCGGAGCGCCTCGATGCCTGGAGGCTTTGCGCCTGGCGGATCGTGGCGCCGGCGTTCTCTTCGTCGTGCTCAACCACTCAGGAGACGTGCTGTCGGCGAACATGACCATGGGAATGGCCCAGCGCGAGGGCCTGAACGTCCGCAAGATCATTACCCACGAAGACATTGCCGGAGGACCGAACCCCGACGACCGGCGCGGGCTCGTCGGCTTCCTGCCTGTGTACAAAGTTGCCGGTGCAGCGGCGGAGGAAGGAGCTTCACTGGATAAGTGCCTTGAAATCGCCGAGAGAACGGAGCGCAACACGCGCACCCTCGCCGTGGCTTTGACTACTGCCACGCATCCCTCAACCGGCCAGCCGATCTTTACCCTGGCCGACGATGAAATGGAGATCGGCATGGGACAGCACGGTGAAGCCGGCACTGGCCGGATGAAGTTAAAGACGGCAGACGAGACTGCAGAGGTGATGCTGCCGATGCTCCTGCAGGATCTGCAGGTGAAGCCTAGAGAAGACCTGCTGGTGATCGTGAACGGAGCGGGCGCGACCACCCTGATGGAGCTTTTCATTTTCTTCCGGCGTGTGCACCAGATCCTTGCCGGCAAGGAAATCAAAGTTGCCCGGAGCAAAATAGGCGAATTCATCACCACGCAGGAACAGGGCGGTTTGCAGCTGATGATCGCCCGTATGGATTCGGAACTGCTGCGCCTCTGGGATGCTCCGTGCGACGCCCCCTATTTTGTGGTGCGGTGATCTTCAGTTGGCCTGATTTCAGTTGGCGTGATTTCGGTAGTTGCGATCTCGGTTGTTGTGAGGTTGTTGCGAATCGCGCCGTTCATGATTTCGTGTAGTCCAATGACCAACCGCGTGGCCAGAGAGGAGCTTTCCCGGATGATGGCGTCCGCCGCATTCCGGATTCGAGACAAACATTCCTGGCTTTCGCAGCTTGACTCTGTCGCCGGCGATGGAGATCACGGCAGCGCCATGCTGCGAACCATGGACCGCCTCGAGAAAGCGTTCGCCGGAGAAGCGCCCGCTGATCTCAAGATCTGCTTCTGCGAAGCCGGCTGGGGAATCCTTGGCGCGGACGGCGGCGCCTCCACTTCTCTAATCGGCGCTTTCTTCCTGGGCATCGGAGAGGCGACGGCGGCCGGCGTTCCTTCCTGGAATTGCGGCGAGTTGGCGGCGGCATTGCAGGCGGGTTTGAAAGCGGTCCAAGTCCAAACCAGGGCCCAACCGGGAGACAAGACCATGATGGATGC
>DATJXG010000099.1:0-2156 GCA_035500455.1 Terriglobales bacterium
TGGACCCTGCAGCAGGGATGCCTGGAGCAATTGCGCCGGCCGTTGATCGAGGCGCAGTTAGCCGAAGGGCTTCTCGATCAACTGCGCGCCCTGGTCAATCTGCGCGCCATTCCGCGCAAGCAACTATCCTCGCTGGAGCGCGACTTGCGGGGAGCGGGCTGGCTGGAGTTCGTCCTCAATTCGCCGGAAAATGCTTTCGATGAAGCACAGCGCGTCGGCTCGAAGGCCAAGCATGCGGGCGATGTGCGCTGGTACGGCAAGCAGGCCTGCTTGCGTCTGCAAGCCATTCAGCGCCTGGTGCGCGACTACGAGCCCTGGCTGCTTCCCCAGTTCTCCGCCTTGCGCGATCAGCTTGCTGCGGGCATGAAACCGGCGAACAGGCCGATGGAGAGCGTCACGCTGGCGCAGGTTCCGGGGTTCGTGGAGCGACTGGAACAGCAACTGGACCGGCTGATTCAATCCGGGGAGCACAAAACGGCGGCGGAAGAACTTCGCGGCATGCTCCTCGCGGCGCGGGAGAATGCGGCGCGCCTGATCGAGAACCTGCGAACCATCGCGGCGGGCAGCGGCAAACTGGCCAACGAGATGGATTTTACCTTCCTGCTGAATACGCGGCGCAAGCTGATGTCGGTGGGGTATGACGTGGGGACGGAGCAGTTGCAGCCCGCCTGCTATGACTTGCTGGCCACCGAATCGCGCACCGCGGTTTTTGTGGCCATCGCCAAGGAAGACATTCCGCAGGAAAGCTGGTTCCTGCTGGGGCGCGCGCACACCCTGGTGCAGGGGCGGCCGGTGCTGCTTTCCTGGACGGGAACGCTCTTCGAGTACCTGATGCCGGGAATTTGGATGCGCTCCTACTCCAACACCCTGCTGGAGCGTTCGCGGGCGGCCGCGGTGCGGGCGCAGCAGGCTTACACGCAGGCGAAGAATATTCCCTGGGGGATTTCGGAATCGGCTTACTACAAGATGGATGAAGCGGGGAATTACCAGTACCACGCCTTCGGCTTACCGCATCTGGCGCTGCACAACAGCGAGCCCGACGCCCTGGTGATCTCGCCTTATTCCACTTTCCTCTCGCTGAACGTGGACCCCTCGGAAGCCTTGCGCAATCTGCGGCGCATGGAGGAGTTGGGCTGGTTCGCCGCTTACGGCTTCTACGAGGCCGTGGATTACACCTCGTCACGCCGCAAATCCTGGCGGCAGCGCTATCAGGTTGTGCCCTGCTGGATGGCGCACCACGAAGGCATGAGCCTGTTGGCGCTGGCGAATTTCCTGCGCGATAACGTGATGCAGCGCTGGTTTCACGGCGAGCGCCGGGTGCAGGCGACGGAATTGCTGCTGCACGAAAAGCCCGTTAACCACGTACGGTCGTCGGATGCGCATCGGGCGGCGGTATAGCGCTGGCGGGACTCAGAAAACTCCAAACTCAATGGCAGGTGGAGGCGGGCTGGCGGCGCCCGCGCCGCACGTTGCCGGCGGGCCGACGGCGCTACCCTCCCGCGCTACCCTCCCGCCTTGGCGGCGCGGGTGCGGTCGAGGGTCTCGCGAATCAGTTGGCCGAGATCGGCCAGGCGAAACGGCTTATGCAGCAACGAGTATGCGGGGTCGAGAATCTGCTGATGGGAGAGCAGGTTCTGGGAGTAGCCGGACATGAACACGACCCTGGTTTCCGCATGCAGGCCAACGATTCTTTCCGATAACTCTTTGCCGCTCATACGCGGCATCACCAGGTCAGAGAGAAGCAGGTGGATGGGCTGTTCATACTGCTCGGCCATTCGCAGGGCTTCGGGGCCGTTCTCAGCGATCAACACCCGATAGCCATTTTGCGCGAGGAATTCGGCGGTGGATTCGCGGACGGCGTGTTCGTCTTCGACCAGCAGGATGGTTTCGTTGCCGCGGGCTGAGATAGCCTGCAGGCGGCGGGCTTCCTCAACGGCATCCTCGGTCTTTGGCAGATAGACCCGGAAAATGCTGCCGCGACCCGGTTCGCTCTCCACCGTGATGTGCCCGCCGCTCTGTTTCACGATGCCGAAGACGGTGGCCAGTCCCAGCCCGGTTCCCTTGCCCTGTTCCTTGGTGGTGAAGAACGGCTCGAAGATGTGGGCTTTGGTATCGGCATTCATACCGCAGCCGTTGTCAGTCACCGTCAGAACGAT
>DATJXG010000100.1:0-9879 GCA_035500455.1 Terriglobales bacterium
CGATAACTTGCTCCACACATGCCGCGCCGATCAACTGATCAAACAGAATGTCGGAAATCGGGCCGATCAGCCTGAGCCCGCGCTTTTTCTGCCGTATGATTTCGTGCCCGGCAGCGAAGGGGATCATCTGCTCCATCTGCAAGCCCAGCGCAACGGAGGCGCCGTCGGGCACCAACTCGGCTATGGCTTCACGCATGGAAAGTACTTTAGGCATATTGGTTGGCTACGCTTCACGACGACTCTTCACTGAAGGTAAATCGTCATCTTGAATGCTGTCTCGCTCCGCTTCAAATTGTCATCCTGAGAGTGTGTGACTTTTTGCCAGGAGACTCAACTAAACTGTCATCCTGAGCGAAGCGAAGGACCCCATTCTGCAGACCAGCTAGGCGCCGCCGCAAGGCATTCTTACGCTGCTCTCTAACCGCATCGTGGATATGCCTTGCAGCCCGATCGCAGATTGCCGCTGCATCGGGATTCTTTCTCTTCGCTCAGAATGAGGGCTGACGCTTAACCCTATCTTCCCTTCCAACGAGCTACCCGTTTTTCCATGAACGCCCTGATCCCCTCCTGCGCGTCTTCCGTCTTCATTAACTCGTCGAGATAAATCCGCTCCGCCCGCGCCAGCCCCTTGTCGAAGTGCATACTATCCCACGCGTACAAAGCTTTCTTCGTCACCGCAAGCGCCGCCGGGCTGAGCTTCGCCAGGCTGGATGTAACCTCTTCCACCGAGGTTTCAAGCATTGCATCAGGAACCGCACGCGTGGCCAGCCCGATGTCCGCCGCTTCCGCGCCGCTGATAGTGCGCCCGGTAAGGATAAGCTCCGCGGCGTGCTTTTGCCCGGTCAGAGCGGCTAGGGCCGTGGCCGCCACCGGCGGAAAACAACCCAGCTTGATCTCAGGAAATCCCCACGTCGCATCCTCCGTCGTGAGCACCACATCGCAAACCATTGCCAGTTCCGCGCCGCCGCCCAGGCAGTGTCCCTTTACCGCGGCGATGCTCACTTTCTTCGTTGCCACCAGCAAGCGAGCTACAGCGTGGAACTTCGCCAGCATAGTCTCGATCGTGTCCGACGCGTGCGCGGCAGCATCCACGCCGGCGGAAAACTCCTGTCCTCCGCCGCAGATCACAATCGTCGAGATCTCCGGATGGCCCTCGATCTCCCCCAGCGCCTGTGCCAGTTCCTCCATCATCGGAAGATCGATGACGTTTAAGGATGGGTTCCGCAGTGAGATGCGGGCAAGGGGCGGATGCGACTCGAAAACGACGCGGGAAGACTTCGTCAACACCTGCATGCCCAGGCTCCCCCTGGCGGGCGGCAGCGCCCGCTCCGCTACTTTGTCCAGAAACCTTCTTTATCGTACTCGCGGATCGCCTGCAGCTCGGCCACGCTGGGCTCTGGCGTTTCTGCGACCTGGCCCGGAACCTTCAGCGTCCACCCGGTGTTGGTTAAAACGTCTTCAATCCCCACTCCCGGATGCACCGATGCCAGGTGCGCCTCGCCATCCTCAGCAAAGCGCAACACAGCCTTCGTTGTGATCACGGCAGCCGGCCCGCCGCGTGGCAGTCCTGCACGCTTGCGCCAGCCCGCCCCATCGCCGTTCCCAGGACTTGTGAGGAACGAAACCCGCTCCGGCAACCGCTGCTTGCTATGTTCCAGCAAGACCACAAAACGATGCGCCAGCGACGCGATATCGCAGGCCCCGCCCGACCCCGGCAGCCGCACCAGACCATGCGACCCGCGCACCTCGGTAGAATTCAGATTGCCGAAGCGGTCCACTTCGGCCGCGCCGAGGAAGCCGAGGTGTACTCGGCCGGATTGCAGCAAGCTCATTACGCCCAGCATGTCCAGGCACTGCGTGGCCCCGAGAATATTCGGCGGATCGGCCATGGTGTAGATCAGTTCCGCCGCCGGCGTGGAGCGAATCACGCCGTTTTCGAAAAGGCCGACGGCATTGGGGGCGTGCGTCTTCTTGGCCACGACAAAGGCAATCAGCGGCAGCCGCATGCCCACAAAAACCACTTCTCCGTCGCGGATCTCCCGTGCAGCGGTGGCCACCATCAGTTCGCCCAGGCTGTAGCGCCGGGTAGCGTTCCCGCTGTTCTTGGTGACGCTCGTGCTCATCGGGTAGGATCGGCCGGAGACTCACTAACAGCCACAAAACCAGTCATTCCGAGGAGCCAAAGGCGACGAGGAATCTGCAACTTCTCGCGGCCGCGCCTCGCTGTGCGGGACGAGGCCAGTCCCATCCCCACACCTTCATTGCAGCAGCCTTACAGATTGATCGCCGACTTCCTCGGCTCCCCGATGGTTTCAAACGGATCGCGCGCGCCTTCCTTCTCCGCGATCCATTTCTTCTCCGTGCTGATGATGTCCAGCAGAAGCTGCTTGTCGGCCGCCGTAGGCAATGCTTCCCTCAGATACTCCCCGTAAGCGGAATCATCCACCGGCTCGCCGCTCTGCGCATGATACTTCTGCCCCGCCCAGCGGCCGATGGAACGGTTGAATCGGATATCCGGCGCGTAAAGCTGAGGCTCTCCCGGCTTCAACGCCCCATTAAGCCGCGCCACAAGGCCGGCCACTTCGTCGCGGTAAAGATGCCGGTTGTAATCATTCAGATCATCCAGGTCGGGCGCCTGCTCGTTCTTCGGCTCGTCGTAGCGTCCCTTGATCCCCCAGACGTAAGCCCAGTGCGCCGAGGATGAATGATCGGTACCGAACAGATCATACGAACTCGAAATCCACTTGTTCAGATATTTCTGGATCAGCCATGCCGGAATCACGCCCGCCTGCACGATCCGCCTCAGGCCGTCATTGCCGGTGCCCATGTGGAACGCTTCTTCCCGCAGCATGTACGACATCGAGCGGCCCAGCGGCGCAAACCCGGAGTACTTCAGCATCTGCAACTGGAACTTGCCGTCGCGGTCCACAAAGTCCGTGTAGGTGAAGAAGTCCATCCAGTTGTCCACATCCACATTGAAGGCGCCGAGCAGTCGCTTGTTCTCGAACGCCCGCCGCTCCAGCATTTTCTGCGCTTCCACCCGCCCCGAATAGCCAAAGTGGTCCATCAGTACGGCGCACATCTGCCAGCCGTGGCGCATTTCCTCGATCATCACGCGCGTAATCGCCTTGCGGTCCCAGTCGGTAGGCGCGGTCTCAAACAGATGGCGCTGCTGCTCGCAACTGGCGAATTCGGTGTCCCCCTGATACACGATCATATTCAGCAGCGCATCGCGCATCTGCTGGGTAGGAATCTGCCGCAGGTTCTCCCACTTCCGCCGCCCCTTGAAGGACCCGAACTGGATTTCTTCCGTCTCAATCGCACCATAAAGGGTATCGAAGTGAAAGCTGGCGATCTCATCGCGATCGACGCCAATCTCCTTGCGCCAATCGTTGAACATTCCCACCCATTCGCTGAAGGTTCCGATTTTTGCAACTTTACCGGGCATAAATACCTCATCGCATCAGCACTAGCCATCAGCCGCTTCGGATTGGCTGACCTCATATTCAACCGCTGAATGCTGATTGCAAAATGCTATTTCGCTTTAAACTCCGCCGGTCGCTTCTCCACGTAAGCCGCCAATCCTTCCTTCGCATCTTCGCTCTGGAAGAGCAACTGCTGATTCTCCCGCTCCACCGCCAGTCCAGACTCCATGGGAATCTCCCACCCCGTCTGCACCGCCCGCTTGATCCGCCCCACCGCCTTTGCTGCCTTGTTCGGCGGGCAGAACTGGCGCGCGTACTCCATGACGTTCTCCATGAAGCCCTCGCGCTCGAAGATGTCATTGATGATGCCCATCTCCTGGGCTTCTTCGAAGGAGAACGTATTGCCGGTGACCATCAGTTCGATAGCCTTGCTCTTGCCCACCAGCCGCGAGAGCCGCTGAGTGCCGCCCGTTCCCGGCAAAACGCCGAGATTCACTTCCGGCAACCCGATCTTCCCCGCATCCCGCCGCGCAATGCGAATGTCCGCCGCCATCGCAATTTCCAGTCCACCGCCTACGCAATGCCCGTTGAGCGCGGCAATCACCAGCTTCGGGGTGTGCTCCAGCCGCAATAGCATCTCATTGGCATGCAGACAAAAGTAATACTTAAAGGTGGGATCCACGCTGGCCAGCATCTTGATGTTCGCGCCCGCGGAAAAGAACTTCTCGCCCGCTCCCGTAAGCACAATTACGTACACACCATTATCCATGCGGGCTTTCAGGATCGCCTCATCCATCTGCCGGTTCATCTCGTAGGTATAAGTATTGGCCGGCGGATCGTTCATCTCGATCACCGCCACTCCTCCTCCGCTGCGGTAGTTGATAAGCTGCCTGGTAGCCTCGCCGCTGGCCGGCTGCAATGTGGTCGCCATAGATGAACTCCCTCCTCAATCTCAACCTGACAATAGTAGTAAAAGTGCGCCTCCGGACAGCACCTTCACTCAAACCGAAGTAACGCCCGGTCACTCCCGCGACTGAGGCCCGACAACTGGGAACCGAGAACTGGCAACTGGCAACTGGGTTTCACCCAAAATGTCTATCCTAACCCTCAATTCCGGACCTCAGCCATCAGCCTCTCGACTTCCGCCCTCAAATCAGCCGTCAAGGGCAAGAACGGCAGCCGCGCCAGCCCCCCGTAGTATCCGTTCAGGTCCATGGCATACTTCAGCCCTGGAATGCCCAGTTCCGCCCCTACTCGTGATGCCGCCGCCACAATCCGCTGTTGCTTCGACCGCGCCAATTCTGAGTCGCCTTCTTTCCACGCCGCGTAAATCTCATAGCACGCCGTCGGCGCCGGGCTGGCAAACGCCAGAATTCCCCCCACCGCCCCCGCTTGCAACGACGCCTCGAGCTTGTGCGCCGCTCCCGCCAATACCTGAAAGGCCACTTCCTTCTGCCGCGTTTTCAGCCCCCCAACCACACTCACTGCTGCCGATGATGGCTTGCTCTCTCCCGCCAGCACCGCCACCGGCACCACCGCGCCACCCGACCCGTTGCCGCCGCTCGCGGCCTGCAGCATGCGCGGCGTCACCGCCTCAAACGTCTCGGTCACGGTTGCCGTATGCCGGATGTCCCGCGTGGCCTCTACAATCCTGCGAATCTTCTCCACATCCCCGCTCGATTCCTTGATCCCCACAATATTCGGATGCCCCGCCAGCTCAATCACAATCTCCGCCGCCATGTCATAAGCGGTAAACGGCGGCACGTTATAAATCAGCACCGGCAACGGCGAGCGGTCGGCTACAAACCGGTAAAACGCCAGCAGATTCGCCGGCAGCATCTGTTTGCGGTAGAAGTGCGGTGTCCGTACCAGCGCCACGTCATACCCAAGCTCCGCGGCGTATTCGGTCAGCCGCAAAGTTTCCGCCGCCGACTCGATTCCGCTCCCGGCGATCAAAACCTTCTGCGGCGCCGCCGCCCCTCGCGCGATCTTCAGCACCTGCCGCCGCTCTTCGTCGGAGAGCATGATCGCTTCCCCCGTCGAGCCCAGCACAGTAATGCCCGCCACGGGAGTCTTGGAGTAGCGCTCCACATTGTGTTCCAGCTTTTTGTAGTAAACCGCTCCGTCCGGATAGTAGGGCGTGGTAATGGGAGGGATAATTCCGTTCAGCAGCATGGCACGAATCACTCCTGCTTTCTTCAGCTTATCAGCTTGCAGCCGCGCAGTCTCGCGGTAGCGCCGGCGTCCCGCCGGCATTTTTCCCGACAACGTAATCTCACGATCGGCAATGCTCGGCGAATGGAAGATCGTGGTTAAATGGCCTAGGGGATGTGCTCCCTCAGAACGTGCAGCGCCAGCCGAATTCCAATTCGTCAAACTCGCGGGACTGTAAGCGTTCAACCACCTCGCTCTCTGCAATCCTGCGCAATCTCCGCCCTGTCATCCTGAGCGGAGTAAGGTCCGCGCAAAGCGCGGACCTTACGCAGTCGAAGCACCCTTCCCAATACATCGGCAAGAACCCAACAGGGAATCCTCGGCGCAACCCGACCCGCATGCGGCTGACCCTCCACATCGTCTTGCTTCTCACCCTTCTTCACCCCGGCGCAGCCGACAATGAAAAGCACCTCTCCGTCTTCTCCAACGCCGCCACTTACACGCTCCCTGTAATCACCCGCGACGGCCACGACTACATCGGTCTGGTCGAACTCCTCGATCCTCTCGGCACGGTTAACGCCCAGCCCGACGGCCGCCAGTGGAAACTCCGCTACAACCGCGTCGCCGTCGATTTCACTCCTGGCTCTGCCAAAGCCCGCCTTGAAGGCCATGATTACGAACTGCCCGCAAAATTCCTTCTGGAAAATGGGCGCGGCTTCGTGCCCCTCGCCTGCCTCGGATCTCTGCTCCCCCGCGTCTTAGGCGGTCCCGTCACTTTTCACGAAGCTTCCCGCCGCGTCCTCATCGGCAGCGTCGCCGTCCACTTCACCGCCCAGGTCGCCCATCACGACCCCCCAACCCTGCTGATGAACTTCACCGAGCCGGTCAATCCGATGATCTCCACTGAGCCCGGCAAGCTGCTCATGACCTTCACCCGCGACCCGGTTGTCGCGCCCGGCACCGAAGTCCTTACTTTCGACAGCAAGGTCATTCCTTCAGCGCATTACGAAGAAAACAACGGCACCGCCAGAATCACCGTAAGCAGCGACGCCCCCCTGTTCGCCAGTTTCAGCAACAACGGCCACACCATCAGCATCTCGTCCGCCCCGCAGCCGGTGGCGCAGGCCCCGGCAACCTCGGCAACGCAGGTCCCCCCGCCGCCGGCCCAGCCTGCAACCTCGCAGCCGGCGAACCCTGCTGCGTCAGTCGCAACGCCGCAGGCTCCCGCCGCACAACCCAGATTCTTCGCGGTCGTGGACGCTGCCCACGGCGGCGGCGAGCGCGGCGCCGCCCTCACTGACGAACTCGCCGAAAAAGATGTCACCCTGGCCTTCGCCCGCAGCCTTCGCCAGCAGCTCGAATTGCAAGGTTTCCCCACACTTCTGCTGCGCGATGGCGACAACCCGCTCACTCTCGATCAGCGCGCCATGATGACCAACCGTGCCCGCCCCGCAATCTACATCTCCCTTCATGCCGGTCCGCTCGGCTCAGGGGTGAGGATCTACACCGCCCTCATCCCCGCCGGCGGACGCGACAACGGCCCCTTCCGCGACTGGAACACCGCCCAGGCCGCCTACCTGCCCATCAGTCGCGCCCTTTCCAGCGGAGTCGCCGAAGAGCTCCAGAAACAGCACGTCATGGTGCGCACCCTCACCGCCCCGCTGCGCCCGCTGAACAATGTAGCTACCGCCGCCATCGCGATCGAGATCGCCCCCGCCGTGAACGGCTCCGCCGACTACAACACCAACGCCTACCGCCAACAGCTGGCCACCGGCGTCAGCGCCGCGGTTCTCGCCCTCCGCCCCCAACTGGAGGCCGGCCGATGATCCCCCGCCACCTTCTCATCGGCGTCGGCATCATGCTGGTGATCGCGGTTGCCATGGGCCTCTATGTCTGGCACATGAGCAGCATCGCCCCACAAGCCGCGCCGGTCGCCGATACCCGCCCCGTAGCCGCTCCCGTTTCCGGCCCCACCGAGCACGTCACCCTCTGCGTGGCCTACGATGAATCCGGCGTGCTCGCCAATCAGCCGGCCGATATCGCTCTACCCCAGGGCCGCCAGCAGCGCGCCGAAGAACTCCTCCGCGCCCTCCTCAACCTCTATCTCGACAAATTCTCCCCTCACCCTCTGGGCCCCGGCTCCGAAATCCGCGCCGTCTATTTTGTGGATCCCGGCCTCGCGGTCATCGACCTCAACTCCCCCTTCGCCGACGGCCACCGCTCCGGCGTCCTGGTAGAAGAGCTGACGGTGGCCTCCCTGGTAGAAACTCTCTCCCTGAACTTCCCCGACATCCACCGCGTGAAGATCCTGGTGGACGGCAAAGAACGCGAAACCCTGGCCGGCCACGCCGATCTCTCCAATTTCTACGACGTAACCGCCGTCCACCAGATGGTGGAGCAGCTCCAGCCAACCCAGTAGCCCGCCGCCATTTCCGGAACTTTTCACAGCCTCCCTCCGTATTGTGATGTGGGCAGCAATTTCGCAGGCTCCGCGAGCAGACGACAGTCCGCCGGCTCCACGCCGGGTCTTGACGCAACCTGCCAGTCCTCGCTAAATGTTCTGGTTAAAAGCTGAAGAAGGAGAAACCCTATGGAAGGCGTAATCGCTCTGATTGCAATTCCCGGCCTTGCCGGATGGGTGGCATGGCTGACCTTCACCACCATCCGCCGCTATCGCACCTCACGGCTGCAGGCCGAACTCCACACCCGCATGCTGGAAAAATTCAGCTCCGGTCAGGAGCTATTAACTTACGCCCAGACTGACGCCGGGAAGCGATTCCTGGAGTCGCTGGCCATCGAAGACGTCACCCCGTACCGGCGCATCATCGGCTCCTTGCAGGCCGGAATCGTGCTTGTGCTGCTGGGAATTGCCCTGCTGTTCCTGCGCAATCGGGTTTTCGGCGCGGAAGAAGCTTTCCTGGTTTTCGGTACGTTAAGCTTCGCCCTGGGAATCGGCTGCGCGATCTCGTCGGCGGCTGCTTATTACCTCTCCAGATCGTTCGGCCTTCTGGACCGCCCCCTGGCCCAGCGCCCATAGTCCCGATGAGGTGCAACCATCACCGAATGCGTTTCCATCGTGATCGAAGGTCCGCGAGCGCCCGAAGGCACGAACCGCTCGCGGACCAGCACTTCGATAAGCAAAGCCAGAAGCTGCTAAGAGCTTAAGAGCTAATCTAAGAGCTGATAGCTACTTAAACATCGCATTCGTCCGCAAAAGCTCATCGCGGTGCTGCGAGAAGTCCACCATGGAGATAAATGCCGGCCCATCCAGCGGATTCGACTTCAAAGTCTCGCTGATCGCCGCGTTGACCTTGTCCAGTCCCTCCGCGTTGGGCGAGACGTAAACAATCACGAACTGGCCGGGGGCTTCGGTGTGCACGGCTTGCGTATCCACCTCGTACTCGCGAATCGTGCCGTCGGCCAGCATCTTCTCCAGCAGTGGCGCTACCAGGTTCTTGCTCAGCGTGTCCACCGCGTCGTCCGGAGCGTCCGCCTTCAGGCTATAGGCTGACACCGATGTGTACCCGCCCTTCACCGCTCCCGGCGTCCAGTTGTAATACCGCGACACGTAAATGCTGTCCCAATGCCTCGTGGCGCTGGCCAGCACCGGAGACGTAGCGCTGCCCGAGGTGTAGAACTGGTCCAGTACTTTGAGCAATCCGGCCAACGACATCGCCGACCACCATTGGTCGTGCGTTTCACCATCCTGCCGGTGCACAAGATTCTCATCGCCGCCGTAAGCTACAAGCGTCCCGTTGCCGACAGCCTGGTCCAGTATTTTCTGGTCGGCCACGGCAGATTTTTCCATCTCTCCCCACTGCGCGCGAGGGATACTCCAGTTGGCGACATACGAGTACATCGCCGGCTTTTCCTTTACCGACATCTGCGCGTTCGCCGGCATTGTCAACGCCGCCAACAGCGCCAGCGCGAACAACCCCGCAAGAACCCGCCACAATTTCTTGTCCATAAATTTCCTCCTCCGCAGATTTAGCCAGGATTCTTCGTCTTCCCATCCAAGGCCCCGACAGTCTACACCCCGCACGCTCCACTCAAGGACCAAGCCAGGCCGCGCGGGTAATTCTGCGCGCCAGGCTAGCCCGAATTCCGTGCAGATTCAATCGTCTAACTCTTGCAATCCTTGATATGCTTTGTCCGCCCCGAGGGTCCCCAAGTGACCCCGAGGGCTGCAATACCATCACTTCGTCTCGAGGAAAAACATGGCCGATGCTGATCGCACCAAATACCTGCGCATCGCGCTACTGCTGGTGGGGCTGATCTTCACGGTCGGCATCTATCCGCT
>DATJXG010000101.1:0-20386 GCA_035500455.1 Terriglobales bacterium
GATTCCCACAAAAACGTCGCTGTTGCTTTTGAGGCCCAGAAGATTGCTGGCGATGCCGCTGAGCCCCTCGCCACCGGAGCTGGTGCTCTGGGACATCGCCGCCACCGCCGCCAGCGCCATGCCGGAACCGGACTGGTTGTCCGGCGGCATCAGACGGGTGGTGGCGGTGTAACGGGCAGGGATCACCAAGGCCAGCACAATGCTGCCGGCCAAGGCGACTGCCGCGACCCGTGAAAGCATGCGGCGCTGCTCCCAGATCAGGCGGAGATAAGCCAGCAGATTTTTCTGCTCCGGCGGCGCCTCCAGGGTCGGGAAGGGGCCGAGGTCGCCGGCGGGCGGTTCGGCGGGCGGACGGACGCGGGCATCAAGCGAAAAGCTCATGCACGGCCTCCATGGCGGGACTTAAGATTCAACGGTTGCGCCCCTTTCGGCTGGGATAGAGCGTAATCTGCACCGAAGTGCTGAGGTTCGCCTGGCCGGTGGGCGCAAGCAGCGGGAAGTTCCATTGCTCGTATTGCACCTGACCGGCCAGTGACAGGTTATGGCCGGCCAGCAATTCCGTTCGCACGCCAAAGTCATTCAAGCTTCCGCCCCCGAGAAACGCCTGATCCACCACCTGGCGGCGAAACTGCAACTGCACGAAGCTTCGCGGCGAAAACCAGTATGTCGCCCAGCCTTGTCCGCCCCGTCCGTCGCGCCCGATCCAGCTGGCCAGCAGATTGCCGTCATTGGTGTAGCCGGAGCGGTAGCGTCCGTTGAAGTATAGATATCCCGCGCTCTCCTTGAAGCCGGGGACATCGGTATACACCCCTTCCATGCGCAACTCGAGGTTCGGCAGCCTGGGGAACTTGGGGAAGTACATTCCCATTTGCATCGAGGGGCGCGTGGAGCCGAGCGGTGAAATCTCGTCCTCTACGAACGAGTCGGCGTAAATGGTGAGGTAGTCGCGCATGAAAGGAACGCGGTATGTGAAATCGAAAGTCGAGCGATGGTCGCCGGGATCGGCGCTGGTTGTAGGCAAGCCGTTGCCGTAGATGCTGCGGAGGAAATTATGCCAGGTAACGGGCAGTCCGGGGCCGCCGAAAATTGCGGTAACGCCCAGCCCGAATTCCAGGTTCTGGGTCGGCTTGAAGCTGATCTTGGTTCCCTGCAGGAAGGGCTGGTCGCCGATGCTGGGGCCGTAGAGTTGGCCGCTGGCATCGATCCAGCGGGCGCCGGAGAGACGGCCGAGAAAGAACTCGCTGCGCATGGGCCCAAGAATCCGCGAAAGGCCGGGTACGTGGATGGGAGAGACCTGGTCCACGCGGAACATGGGAATGGGGTCGGCATTGTTGGTGGCGAGAAAGGCGCTGCCGCTGCCCGGCCCCAGCCACAGGCTCTGGTTGCCGAAGGAGAACTGAAAACCGTGAAAGGTGAGGCCGACGGAACTTTCCAGCAGGCGAAAGCGGTCGATTGCCGCGCGGCCGTCTGGAACAGGCTGGGTGGCATCAACGGTGGCAATGGCCTGCAGCGCATTGGCCGAATCTGAGGGCACCGCCGGAGCGTGCTGGTACTCGCCCTGAATTGCAATGGACAATGGCCCGGCGACGGCGTGCGCAGTCAGCCCGGTCACCTGGTTGAAGCCTTCGCCGTAGGGACGGCCGTAGTCATTGGTGAGGGTTTGCGCGAAGTGGTAGCCGTCAGTCAGCGGCTTGCCAGAGATGCCGGTCACGCGAGTGTAAAGCGAATCCACTTCAGCTCCCAGATTGGCCGCGCCATCCAGACGCCGGGTTTCTTCAAGGAACTCGTTTTGCAGGGCGTCGTAGATTTTGTCCCCGGCGTCATCCGCGCCGTCGTAGCGCATATGGTCGGAGGCTTCCTCCAGAAACTGGACGCACTGCATGCGCGTCCACGGGCGCTGGCCGAGATAGGCGCTCTGAATGTAGCCCAGGGCTGCCAGACGCTCGAAGGCGGGATAGATCCAGCTATCGAGCGGAATGGAAGGCGAGCCCATGTTCTCCGGCCGGGGCCTGGCCATTTCGCCGAATAAATGAAAATCTCCCCAGGGGCCGCCGCCGATTTCGGGATCGTGATGCGCGCGGTAGACCTCGCGCCCGAAGTACCAGCCCAGGGCGCTGCCGATCACGGCGTCGGAGGCGAAGTGCTGTTTGCTGGTGATGCGCGTCAGAGTCACGGCAGAGGCCAAGCCATAGGCCGCGAACTGGGTGAGCGGCCCGGGGTATTCATGGGCGATCACGCTGGCCATCGACCAGGCGACCGTGGAGTGCTCGGAAGGAAATGACGAACCTCCCGACCAGAACGAACCGTGGCCGTTGCCCTCGATGGGGCGCGGCCGCTGGGTGGCGTAGTTCAGCAAGTAAGCCACCGCGGTGCTGTTGAGGGCGGCTTCGCCGCTCAGCAGGCCGGTCTCGGAGAGGTGGTCGTTGTTTGTAAGGTGGCCCAAAAGAAATGATCCGCCGCCGATGCCGACCAGAGAGTACACGGCGTAGTTGGAAAAGTTCTGGCTGCGCTGCAACTGGCTGGGTGTGTCGGGGACCTGGCGGGCAATCCAGCTGTCGCCGGCGATCAGTGCGGCCGTGACTCCGGCAGCGGGAGCGATCCAGTGCAGGTCGTCCGTATGTAGCCTGAACGGAGCTGTCCAGAAGTTTTTTTGATCTGCGGCGAAATGCTCAAGCAGAGGAAAGCCGAGACGGTTCTGCGGGTCTTCTCCGGGCTGCAGTTGGTAAGGGTAAGGATTATGTTCGATAGTTTTTCCGCCAGGGTTGAGCGCAGCCATCGGAGGTGGCAGAGCGAAAGACGGCGACGCGTTTCCCTTGCCTGCCTGCGAGTTTGCGGGCTGCTTTTCCATCGCCAACGGTAGCGGGCTCGATTCTCCGGAACCCGCTTCCTGGGCTACGACCCATGAAAGTGTGCAGTTCATCAGCAGGATCGCTGACATCCACCACCCTAGGCTGCGGAGGCGCATGAATCTCTGCCTGGACTCTCCCACCCTGTTTTTCATCCGGGGGAACACCCGCGCAGGACAGCTAGAAGCTGCGCGCCACCTGGATGGCAATGCCGATGGAGTAGGTGAGCTGCGCCCCTTCCAGAATATTCTTCCAGCGGCTGTTGGCGCTGAAGGCCTTTTCCGGCACGATGATCAGGTCTCCCGGCTGAAGGGCGGCGTTGTCCACGCCGCCGGTAAACAGGCCTCCGGACCCGCCGACCACCGCGCCATCGGCGCGAATTACGAAGATGCCCTTCCTTTCCGCCATATTGGTGGGCCCCCCGGCCTGGCGCAGGTACCAGCGCACGCTTTTTCCCGGCTTGTAGGCGACGGCGGTGGGGTTATAAACGCTGCCATCTACCATCACCATGTTGGGACGTTTGGGGACGTAGATGGAATCGCCGTTGCGCACTTCGATGTCGGCGGGGGAGTTGTTCCAGCGCTTGGGATTCTTGTCGATGTGGATGACCAGGCGCCCGGTGGGAGGCGTGTTCTCCAGGTGCTCGAGCGCGGTTTGCCACTGCTGCAAGGCCGCGGCTTTGGCCTGTTTCTGGTCCTCGTCGGTGTCGGGAGCCAGGCGCAGAGCTGAGCCTTCGTCGCGGACTTCGTGGATGAGTTGCGAGCGGTTCGCCTCTTCCATCTCCCGCACCTGGTTGCGCTGGAATACCGACCCGTAGGGATAAGCATCGGAGCGGAAGCCGCCGGCGCGAGCGATGATTGAACTCAGGCGCTCGCCCTCGCGGATTCCATAGGTTCCGGGATGTACGACTTCCCCGGTCACTGTGATGGAGGCGCCTACATCTTTCCATCCTGCCAGCTGCCCGATGGTGAGCACGTCGCCGTCGTGCAGGCGCATGTCGGTGTCAGGCTCGCCGGCCAGGGCCTTAGCGATCTGAACGTTCATGTGTTCGCCCACTACTTTCTTGCCGTCTTCGACGGCGTAACGGGTGAGGTCCGCGGATTCGCTGTAGGCGCCGCGCTTCAGGCCGCCGGCCAACTGCACTAGTTCTGCCGCCGTCATGCCTTCACCCAAGGGATACTTGCCGGGCTTGGCTACTTCTCCCTGAATGCTGACTGCCGCGGGATCGGTCTTCACCATATTGCGGTGGATGATGACCCGGTCCTTGGGCTGGAGAAGAATATTGTCCTTGGCATCGCCGGCCAAAGCCTGCGACAAGTTGACGCTGAGAACTTCCATCTTGCCGTCACGGGTGCGGCGGAAGACCTGCGCGTCGCTCAGTTGGGCATCGTTGGTGGTGCCGCCGGCGAGGTAGACGGCGTCGCGGAGATAGGTGGCGCCGTTGGTAATGTGGTCGCCGGGGTCGCGCACCTCGCCGGTGACGGTCACCAGCGGCGGGTCTTCGAAATCGAAGCGCCCGAAGACGCGCACGGTGTCGAATGGCTTGAGTTCGAGGTTCTGATCCTTGCCGCTGAGAGCGTCGCCCAGATTGAAGGCGAGAATCTGCGGGGTGTAGTCGGGGGCGCTCAGGCGGATGATTTCGGCGTGCTGCTTGTAGGGTTCGGGCAGAAGGTCGTTGTAGGACTTGATCAGGTCGCTGACCTTCATGCCGTCGCGATAAGCGTACTTCCCGGGGCGGAAGACGTGGCCGTCGAGATAGACGGTCTTGTCGGCATAAGGCAGGATGGGCGAAATCTTAACTTTGTCGCCGTCCTGCACCGGGAAATCTTCGAGCGCGTTGGTGGCCGCCACCGCATTGTTGTTTTCCGGGATATCGAGGCGGAGCATGGTGCGGCTCTCGTGGGCCTGGACGCGTTCCACGTCCACGTGCCGCAGCGTGCCGGAAGGAAGCACGCCTCCGGCAAGTTCCAGAACCTCCGCCAGGCTCTTCTCCCCGTTGAGTTCGTAAATGGCGGGGCGGCGCACCATGCCCTCGATGGTGACTTCCGGGCCCAGCGGCGGCACCAGCACGGTGTCGCCCGGTTCCAGGTGCTGCATGTCGGAGCGCACGCCATGCAGCAGCAAGTCGTAAACGTCGATCGACTGCAACAGTTGGTTGCCGCGATAGTGCTGCAGGATGCGCAGTGATCCCCGCGAGGTGGGGCCCCCGGCGAGGTACACGGCGTTCAGCGGCGTCGAAAGGGAACTGACGTCATAGGCTCCAGGACGCTCCACGTCCCCTACGACATACACCCGGACGCTGCGTACGCGGGCGAGCGAAACGTCGGCTTCCACGTCGCGGAACTGGGTGCGCAACACCCCCTGCACCATACGCTGCACTTCGCCCAGGTTGTGGCCGGCCACCTCGACGGTACCGACTTCGGGAAGAGCCAACCGGCCTTCGCGGTCCACTATGCGGCGCAGCCGCTGGGAGACTCCGCCCCACATTTCGATGGCGAGTCCATCCCCGGGGCCTACGACGTACTCGGGCCCCGCCGGCATGTCCATGGGCAATTCGGCGAAGTTTCCGGTGCCGTTGCGAAACACATCGTTGCCGAAGCGCTGCAATGTGGGCGAGCGTCCATACTGGGCGTAGAGTTCGTAGAGCGAGGGGACGTCGGCATAGGGGTTGGCGCGATGGCGGAGCGCCGGCAAGGTGGGGGGCGAAGGCGGCGAGGGGCGCGGTGCCGCCGGATACTGAAGGCTAGCCTGCTGCTGGAAAGACGATAAGTCGTTATTGCCCAGCCCTGAACCCAGAGATGAAATGTCTGGTGAGAGCATCATCGACAGGGGGTTTGAGCTTGCACTCGGGAGTCCAAGGCCTGCCCCTGCCATTCCGCTACCGGACATGCTGGCGCTTAGCACGGCGGGAAGCTGGTCGGGACGGATGCGGGACATACCCATCATCTCGTCCTGATCGCCGCCGTAGAGGAAGTCGTCACTGGAGCGATTTTGTGCCTGCAACAGCTGACGCCGCACGTCCGAAGGCTGATTGTCCCCGGGCTGCGACGGATAGGGTTGGGGAGACGCCGGAGCCGACGGCATACCCGGGTAGGGTCCGCCCTGCGGCGGGACTGCTCCCGATGGGATCGGGGGCGGGGTGGCCTGAGAAGCCGGCTGGGTGTTGTCCGCATTTGTTGCGGCTGTCCCGTTGCCGGCAAGGCGAGTGAAATCGTCTTCGTGCCGCGACCAGTAAATCTCTTCCGCCGAGGGGTTGGAAGAGGTCAGCTTGGCTTCCGCCGGATTCTTCTCAAGGTCCTTGGGAGGATTGCGCTCCAGTTCCTCGCGCGTCGGTTTGGGGCGAATGTAGTAGCGGTCCTCGATTTCGCGCGTGGCCACCACGCGCACACTGTTGTCGTCGCGCAGCAGGGTATAGAGGGCGTCGTCGGTCAAGTCGGCGGGATCGAGGATGCGGCCCTGCTCGTAGGCCCGCCGCACCAGCGTCTTCTTTACCGCCAGCAACAGTCCCGGCTCTTCGCGCAGAATCGAGATAATTTTGTCGGCGGACAGAGAGACCAGCTCGGCCGCGGCCTCGGCCGCGCGCGACTGCGAGGGATCAATCGCGGTAGTGGTACGGTAGTCTCCCCGCTGCTGCCCCCAGCCCGGGAGGGGAAGCAGGATGCTGAAGCTCAATGCCATCGCCGCGGCGGCGCAAGTGAAACCGTCCCGCCGGCTGCGGACGCGCGTCCGCGATTCGCGGCTGCGATAAGCCGAAAACAAGCCGCCGCGGACCCGGACGATGCGTGACTGCGCGTGGGCGGTTGCTGGCTGCGGGGCGGGAGACAGGTACCTGCGCATGTTCATAAGACCTCGATGAAGATCAGGCCGGGCTGCAATTCGTTTCGGGATTCCACGGACGAGTTCTTCAATCTAGCGAGAGCGAAAGTGAGAAGCGCTTCTCCGCTCTCGGCGGATGTTGTCTGCGGCCTCTGCATGGCAGGATTTGATCCTGCGAATCGCTGGAGCCGCGATAAAGAAAGAAGCCTTAAATTGTGGAGATCGTGGGATTGCGGTTAGTTCACCGGCTGAACGTCGGCGGCATCTACTTCCGCGGCGATGGAGCGCTGGATGAGGTCCAGGGAGATGACCAGGCGAAACTTATCTTTCCGGCGGACCAGAAAGCCCTGCAGGCCGGCCAGCGGGCCGTTTTCCACGCGCACCTTGCGCCCGATCTGCAGGTAAGGATGAGGCTCGGCATAAACCTGCTGGGTGAGGCCGTTGCGCAGCGCCTCAATTTCCTTCTCCGGCAACACCGCCGGCTTGCCATGAAAGCTTACCAGGCGAACCAGGCCGGGCAGAGTGAGGATGCGGAAGCGGTTTTCGATCGGCATTCTGACAAACACGTAGCCGGGGAAGAGCGCCAGGTCGATCATTTTGCGCCGGTCTTTCCAGCGGCGCTGGCTGCGATAGAGAGGCAGAAAGAAATCGACTCCACGCGCCTGCAGCTGCCGGGCCACGCATTTCTCGTGGCGGGCGCAGGTATAGGCGGCATACCAGTGAGACTTCTGGAACTCCGGCACCGGCTCCATGGCCTCGGTGCGAACTGTCGGCGGGCCAGCAATCGCGGTGGTCTCAATCTGTTGCCAGGGCATAGCTTCGCCACCCTCACTTACATCTGCTTGACGTAAGTTAACCCTTTACTTTCTTTCAGTTATCGGCATTCTGGCCACAAGCTTTAGAATGCCGGGCTGGTGAACCTGGCACTGGCCGAAACACACTACGCCACCAGCGATCCCTTGCCGCGCAAAATGTTCAAAATTCCTTCTTGTGAGTTCTCAACGCTGGCGGAATGGATCTGCACGACCGACCAGAAAAACACGGTGCTGTTGCGCTCGGGCGCCAGCGCCAGGATCTTCATACTGGGGTGTTTTTGCAGCAGTTCGTCGCACACCAGAGGCCGCTGCCCCAATTTGTCCAACGCCAACACTACGAAGTCGGGCTTGCACTCGGTCACAATTTGGATGATTTCGGAATCGTCTCCAACCTCTCCCATGATCTCGATGTCGGGCTGGTCAGCGATGGTAGCCAGTACCAACTCCCGCATAAGTCGAGGTCGGTTGGCCACCAGGACTCGAACTTTTTGCATGGTAAGCTCCCCAACATTCGGACGCAGAAGTATTAGGTTTTTCTGAGAAAAATGTAAGGATCAATTCTGTTTTTGCCGGAATGGGAAGTCTGAGTACATCGTCCCAGCCCCGGTTACCGCTGCCATGTACTGGTATTTTCCCGGCAATGTACTGGGGAGGTACTAATAAAGCAGAGAAGTTTCGCGGCCACACTAAGATCATGTACCGCGATAGGTATGGGGCGGTGGAAAAAAGGTTGATAATGTGGAAAAGATTGGTACGCGATGCCTTTACACTGGCATGCCTTGCAGGCGGCACAACTCAACTACCGCCAGACGGTCGCTGGCTCCAACTTTCCGCAACATCCGATGCACGTGGTTGCGCACGGTTTGCTCCGCGAGCTGGAGCTGGGAGGCGATTTCCTTATTGGTCATGCCCTGGCTGATGAGCAGCACCAACTGCTGTTCGCGATGGGTGAGCCCGAGTCCGAGTTTTACGTTAAGGTTCGGCACCTGGTTGGACTGCCGCGCCAGGTAACGGAATAGCGCCGCGCACAAATGAGGCGGGCACGCCGCTTCTCCATTGGCCACGGCGCGCACCGCTCCCACCACTTCCAGGGACGAGGCGTCTTTTAACACGTATCCCAGGGCGCCTTCGCGCACGGTTCGCAGAAAGGTCTGTTCGTCGTCTTCCATGCCGATCATCACCAGGCATAGAGCCGGAATGCGGCGCTGCACTTCGCGCACGAAGTGCAGATGCCCGTTGCCGGTGGTGAAGGAATCGAGGATCAGTACATTGGGCGCAGCGCCCATGATCTGTTCCATGGCGGTCGGGGAAAGCGCACAGGAACCCGCCACTTCCAGATCATTTTTCTTGTCCAGGATTCTTGCCAGCGCTTCGCGCAGCAATCGGTTTTCAGCGACGAGAAATACTATGGTGGTGCCACTCGCTGCAGACATAGCCACAACTCCACTCAAGAGAGGCCGCGCCTGCTTTCAGCAAGCGGGGTTTACCGCTGCCCCCTCTACTGCAACGGTGGTTATATTTCTTCGCCTCACGGTTGCTGACCGATAGAGGCAACGTACGGATTGGGAGAAATTCTACCTTTATCCAGTTGAGTTTTGCCATCAAAAAAGGTTGTAGGGGCTATCTGTTTGGTGACGTATCAGTCTGAGACAGAAGGACTTGAGTACGAGAACGCTGACGGCGTGCAACCACGGAGCCTGTTGGTTTCGAGTAACTCCAGATAGGTTGGCTGTTATGTTTCATTTTTTGTGCGAAAGTAGCGGGCTTTTTCCACAGAGCTGGGCACTGGTATAGACTGCTAACCCGTGCGGCAGGAGGTGGATGATGAGTTGGGCCAGCAAGCTGGCAGATCCGTACCGAGTGGAGGATGGCAAAGGCTTCCGCCTTAAGGACTTTGATCCGGCGAGCACGGGAAAACTGCACTCCCACGAGCACGCCAACGAACTGCTGGAAAAAGGCGTGGCGCGCCTGGCGGAAATGCAGGACAAACTCTACGCCCAGGATCGCTGGGCGGTGCTGCTCATCTTCCAGGCGATGGATGCGGCCGGCAAAGATGGAGCGGTGAAGCACGTGATGTCGGGGGTGAATCCCCAGGGATGCCAGGTTTACTCGTTCAAGGCGCCTTCACCGGAAGAGTTGAACCATGATTTTCTCTGGCGCACCTCGCGATGTCTGCCGGAGCGAGGCCACATTGGCATCTTCAACCGTTCATACTACGAAGAGGTGCTGGTGGTGCGAGTGCATAAGGAGTTGCTGGCGGCGCAAAGAATCCCCCACAAGCTCGAGGACAAAGAAATCTGGAAGGAGCGCTTTGAGGACATCCACAGCTTCGAGCACTACCTGTGGCGCAATGGGGTCGTAGTGCGGAAGTTTTTTCTGAATGTTTCAAAAAAAGAGCAAAAGAAGCGCTTTCTCGACCGCCTGAACGAGCCCGAGAAGAACTGGAAATTTTCCGCAGCCGACGTGCGGGAGCGCGGCTTCTGGGATGACTACATGAACGCCTACGAAGACATGATCCGCCATACCGCCACCAAGCATGCCCCGTGGTATGTTGTACCCGCTGATAATAAATGGTTTACGAGAGCGGTGGTGGCGGCGGCCATCGTTGACACGCTGGAGCGCCTGAACCTGGCATATCCGGAAGTGGGCGCCGAGAAGATGAAGCAGTTGCAGGCGGCGCGCAAAGCGCTGGAGGCAAACAAGAAGGCGTAAGTTTACAATTTCTCAGAGCGAACAATTTGGCCCAAACTCGAGAATTGGGCGCATCTAGAGTTGGGCGCATCTAAAGTATAAAGTACAGGTCACTGTAACTGCTGCATGACGCAAGCCCGTAGGGGACGGGCGGGATGCTGCTTGAGTCGCGCTGACGCGTTTCGTCTTAAATTCATGCATTCACGTAGCCGGTGGATTCTCGCCGTGGCGGTGGCGGTGTCTTTGCCGCTGCGAGGAACCAGCGCCGCCCAGGGCCAGACCAGGCAGGGTCAAAGCATGCAGGGTCAGACCATGGTCAGCCTGGACCAGGCCATCGAGCTGGCGGTGAAGCACAACCACTCGCTCCAGGCGACCCGCACCCTCATCCTGCAGAACCAGGCGCAGGAAATCACCGCCAACCTGCGTCCTAACCCGACGTTTGGAGCGGATTCCCAGTTCATTCCGATCTTCAGTCCGGGAGATTTTTCGGCCGACGACCTTAACCTGACGCAGCAATTCGATATCGGGATTGGCTACCTGTTTGAGCGCGGGCACAAGCGCCAGCGGCGCTTGCAGGCGGCGCGCGACCAGACGGCGGTGACGCGGGCGCAAGTGAGCGACGCCGAGCGCACCTTGGTGTTCGACGTGGGCCAACAGTTCGTGGGCGTTCTGCTGGCCGAGTCCACGCTACAGGTCGCGGAACAGGATTTGAAGAGTTTCCGGCAGACCGCTGACATCGCCGACGAGCAGTACAAGTCGGGCTTCATCAGCGAAGGCGATGCCCTCAAGATCAAGTTGCAACTGCTGCAGTTTCAGACCGACGTATCCTCGGCGCGATTGGCGCGAGTGCAGGCGCTGGTGGGACTGCGCGAGTTGCTGGGCTATGAATCGGTTTCTCCCGACTTCGATGTGGTCGGCGACCTGAGCTACGAACCTCTCAAAGCGCACCTCGAAGACTTGCAGGCAGCGGCGCTGCGGGAGCGCCCCGATCTGCAGGCCGCAGCACTAGGAGTGACGGCGGCGCAGAGCCAGATTCTGCTGGCCAAGGCGAACGCCAAGGTGGACGTAACCGGAACCTACGATTTCACGCACACCGCGGGACAGAATTCGGCATCGATTTTTGCCGGCTTTGACCTGCCCATCTTCGACCGCAACCAGGGAGAGATCGCGCGCACCCGCTATGCGCTGACGCAGGCGCAGGAGATGCAGCGGTCGGCGGCGGAGACGGTGATGGGCGATGTGGACACGGCTTACGAATCCGCCAGGAGCAGCGAGGAGATCGTGAAACTTTACGTCTCGGGATATCTCAAGCAGGCCCAGGACTCGCGCGACATCAGCGAGTATGCCTATAAGCGCGGGGCCGCCAGCCTGTTGGATTTTCTCGACGCCGAGCGCAGCTACCGCGCCACACAACTGGCCTACCGGCAGGCGCTGGCGGCTTACATGACGGCGGTGGAGCAATTGAAGGAAGCGGTGGGAACGAGGAACCTGCCATGAAATTGTGCAACTACGGAGTCAAGCCCGGCACGCGCCGCGGCCTGCTGGCCGGCGCCGCTTTGGCCGGGTTGTTATTCGTGCTGGCGGGTTGCGAAGGTCCGGCACCGACGGCCGCGAAGGGCGGGAACGATTCGGGCGCGGAACTCTTTGCGGTTCCGCAGGACCAGATGGGTCACGTGCAGGTGATCAGCGTCGAACCGACAACCTTCCAGCGCACGCTGCGCCTTACGGGCGCAGTGGCCTACAACAACTTTCGCACCACGCCGGTGATTACTCCAGTGAGCGGGCCGGTGAGCCGCATTGTGGTGACGCCAGGGCAGAAGGTGAAGCAGGGCGAACCTATGCTCTATGTGGCGAGCCCCGACTATTCGCAGCTGCGCACGAATTATCTGAAGGCGAAAGACGCATACGCGCTGGCGCAGAAAGTGTATGGGCGTTCGAAGGATCTGTACGACCATCATGCGATCGCCGAACAAGAACTGGAGCAGGCGGAATCGGCGGAGGTGCAGGCGGGGGGCGACCTGGCGTCGGCCGAGGCGGCGCTGAAGGTCATGGGAGTGACGGATCCCGATGCGGTGGTGAAAGCGCCTCCGTCGTTTGAGGTTCCGGTGCGGGCGCCGATCGCCGGTGAAGTGGTGGAGCAGTTGGTCTCAGTAGGGCAATTGATTCAGCCCGGTGCGACGCAGTGCTTCACCATCTCGGACATCAGCGACGTGTGGGTGCTAGTGAATATTTATCAGAGCGATCTGCCCTATGTGCATGTGGGAGATCAGGTCACGATTCAGACCGATTCTTATCCCGACGTTTTTCACGGGCGGATTTCTTATATTGCGACCGCACTCGATCCGAATACCCGGACCTTGCAGGCGCGGATTGAGACCCGCAATCCCGGCGGGAAATTGAAGAAGGACATGTACGTGACCGCTGCGGTGAACGCGGGAAAGATCCAGAAAACCATCGCGGTGCCGGACGCGGCGGTGCTGCGCGACGCCGAAAACCAGCCCTTCGTTTACACGGAATTCTCGGCCGACCATTTCGGAAGGCGGCCGGTGACGCTGGGGCAAAGCTGGGAAGGGAAGACCGAGATCACCAGCGGATTGAAAGCGGGCGACCGGGTGGTGGGCAATGGCAGTTTGTTTTTGCAGTTTGCTAATTCGCTGCAGAGGTAAAGGGAATTGGCTGGCGTGAGAGCGGCGAGGGAGCGTAGGCCGGCGGCTGTTTCCGGTTCTCTGAACGCCACGGTGTGATTCCGAAAGAACGAGAGCTTGCTGGAGCGGTGACGAAGGAGGCAAGAACCAGGATCCCTCGCTTCGCTCGGATGACAGGAGTTGGAAAACACGACCACCGGGGCTAAAGCCCCTCATTGATTCGAGGCGCGTGACGCGGTCCTGAAGGGCCGCGCTTCCACGGTGGTGCCGCATTCGCAGCGTTTTTCGTAGCTGCAAGCAAGTGCAGATTCCTCGCTTCGCTCGGAATGACAAACGCGGTGACGGAATCCGCGCAAGTGTCAAAGAAGTCAGGAGCTAAGAGCTAGAAGCTAAGAGCCAGAAGCTCAAGCATGATCCATCGAATCGTCCAAGCCGCGCTTCGCCAGCGTTTCGTGGTGCTCATCTTCACCGCCTTCATCACCATCGGCGGGGTGATGTCGTTCCGGCGCATGCCGGTGGACGCTTATCCCGATCTCGCGCCTCCACAAGTTGAGTTGATCACGCAGTGGCCGGGCCACGCCGCGGAAGAGGTCGAGCGGCTCATCACGCTGCCGCTGGAGCTGGAGATGAATGGCGTCCCCCACATGGAGGTGATGCGTTCTATCTCGCTGTACGGACTTTCCGACGTCATTCTCACTTTTTCGGAAGACACCGACAGCTACTTCGCGCGGCAGATCGTGTTCGAGCGCATCGCCGACGCCGAACTGCCGGAAGGCGTGGCGCCTTCCATGGCGCCGCTGTTCAGCCCCAGCGGGCTGGTTTACCGCTACGTTCTGGAGAGCCCCGACCGCACGCCGCAGGAATTGAAGACGATCGAGGACTGGGTGGTGGAGCGGGCCTATCGCTCGGTGCCGGGCGTGGCCGACGACTCCGGCTTCGGGGGCAGGGTGATGCAGTACCAGGTGCTGCTCGATCCGGCGCGCATTTACGGGTACCACCTCACGGTTCCGCAGGTGGTTGCCGCGCTTTCGGCGAACAATTCCAACGCCGGCGGCGGATTCTACTCGCAGGGCGGGCAGTTCTACTACGTGCGCGGCATCGGACTGCTGCGCGACACGGACGACATTGGCAATGTGGTGGTCGGGCAGAACCACGGCGCGCCGGTGCGGGTGCGCGACATCGGCGAGGTCACCATCGGCCATGCGCCGCGGCTGGGCGAGTTCGGCTTCCAGAAAAATGACGACGCGGTTGAGGGCGTGATCCTGATGCTGCGCGGCGACCAGACGCAGAACGTTCTGAAGCGAGTGGAGGCCAAGACCGAGGAACTGAACCATGGAATTCTGCCGCCGGATGTGAAGGTCAAACCCTTCTACGACCGCAGCGACCTGGTGAAGCTGACTACAGATACGGTGGAAAACAACCTGCTGCGCGGCATGGTGCTGGTGCTGATCGTGCTGGTTTTCTTCCTGGTGAGCTTCCGGGCGGCGATTATCGTGGCGCTCACCATTCCGCTTTCGTTGCTGTTCGCTTTCATTGTGCTGCACGCGCACGATGTCGCCGCCAACCTGCTCTCGATCGGTGCCATTGACTTCGGTATCGTGATCGACGGCACGGTGGTGATGATGGAGAACATCTACCGCGAACTGGCCCTGCGGGAAGGGCATGAGTATCACCTGCCCGAGATCATTCTGCTGGCGGCCAAGGACGTGGACCGCCCGATTTTCTATTCGGTGGCGGTGATCATCGCCGGGTATCTGCCGATTTATGCGCTGAGCGGGCCTTCGGGGAAGTTGTTTCATCCCATGGCGGAGACCATGTCTTTCGCGCTGATCGGGGCGCTGATTCTCACGCTCACCCTGGTTCCGGTGCTGGCCTCCTACTGGTTCAAGAACGGGGTACGCGAGAAACAAAACCGCTGGTTCGAATGGATGAAAGAAAAGTACGCGACGCAGCTGGACTGGGCGCTGGACCGGCCAAAGACCACCATGCTGATCGCGACGCTGATTTTCGGGGCGACACTGCTGCTGGTGCCGTTCATCGGAGGCGAGTTCATGCCGCACCTCGACGAAGGCGCGCTGTGGGTGCGGGCCACGATGCCGTACACGATCTCGTTCGAAGAAGCCAGCAGCATCGCGCCGCAGATCCGGCAGATTCTGATGTCGTATCCGCAGGTGACGCTGGTGGGCTCGGAGCTGGGCCGCCCTGACGACGGCACCGATCCCACCGGCTTCTTTAATTGCGAGTTTTACGTCGGCTTGAAGCCTTACAAGGACAGCGCCTGGAGCGGGGAAGTGAGCACCAAGGAGGAGCTGATCGCTTCCATCAACAAGAAGCTGACGGCGTTTCCCGGGATCATTTTCAACTATACGCAGCCGGCGGAAGATGCGGTGGACGAGGCGCTGACCGGCCTGAAGAGTTCGCTGGCGGTGAAGGTTTATGGCGACGACCTGAATGTGCTGCAAGACAAGGCGGTACAGATCAGGAATGTGCTGGCGAAGGTTCCCGGGTTCACGGAGTTGACGGTGGTGCGCGAACTGGGGCAGCCGAGCCTGCTGATCGATGTGGATCGCGACAAGATCGCGCGCTACGGCATCAACGTGGCGGACGTGGAGGCGGTGATTGAAGCGGCGGTGGGCGGGCAGGCGGTGACGCAAGTGATCCAAGGGGAAAAGCTGTTCGACCTGGTGGTGCGCATGCAGCCGCAGTTCCGCAGCAGCGCGACCAGCATCGGGAACCTGCTGGTGGGCGCGCCGGATGGCGAGCAGATTCCGCTGAGCCAGCTGGCGAAGATCCAGCAGGGAAATGGGGCGTCGTTTATTTACCGCGAGAACAATTCGCGCTACATCGGCGTGCAGTATTCGATTGAGGGCCGCGACCTGGAGCGGGCGGTGGATGATGGGCAGGCGGCGGTGCGCAAGGTAGTGTCGCTACCGCAGGGCTACCGGCTGGAGTGGGGCGGCGAGTACAGCCAGTTTCTGGAGGCAAGGGCGCAGCTGGATGTGATCGGGCCGCTGGCTGTAGTGGTGATTTTCATGATTCTGTTTGCCCTCTACGGAAATTTCAAATTCCCGGTCAGCATTGCGCTGGGTGTGATTATGACGGAGCCGGTGGGAGCGCTGGTGGCCCTTAAGCTGACGCATACGCCGTTCAGCGTTTCTTCTGTGCTGGGGCTGCTGGCGCTACTGGGAGTGTCGGTGGAAACGGCGGTGATTCTGGTTTCTTACATCAACAAGCTGAGGCAAGAGGGAATGGGCATCCGGCAGGCGACGCGGGAAGCGTCGCTGCTGCGGCTGAGGCCGATTATGATGACCGCGCTGGTGGCTTGCCTGGGTTTGCTGCCGGCGGCGCTTTCCACCGGGATCGGATCGGATACGCAGCGTCCGTTTGCGATCGTGATCGTGGCGGGATTGGTTTCGCGGTTGTTTATCGGGTTTTTCGTGAATCCGGTGCTGTATCAGATGGTGGCGCGGAATGGGGATGTGTTGCAGGTGTAGGCTGGTGCGCTTTTGTCAGAAGGCGAGAGATGCCACAGCGGCTAAAAGCCGCGTCCATTAGGCACTCTGATGGCACGGCTGGAAGCCGTGCCCTTCCACGGTGCCGCCCAGGTCAATTGAGTCCCAGCCTCTCAGGGTGACGGTTCATCTTGTAACCGAACGTGAGGATGCACATTCGAGTCCAAGAAGAACAGGCGGAGTCTTTCTGCAAAATGTGGCTCTCTGTAAACCTTGCCCGCGGAAAATCGTCCATACTGATAGCAGGATAAGTAAGCGTGGAGACAGCACTGACGACGGCGTTGACGGCCCCTGCGCAAATGATTGCGCCCGCTGCGAGCGCAGACTTCGGCGAATTTGTGCGCCTGCATCAGCGGCGGGTGTATCGCGTCATCTCGTTGCTGGTAAAAGACGAAGATGCCGCCGACACGCTGACGCAGGAGTGCTTCCTGCGGGCCTACCAGAACCTGACGAAGTTTCGCGGGGAGTGCCGGGTGGAGACGTGGCTGCTGCGGATCGCGGTGAATCTGGTGCGCGATCACGTCAAGAACCGGCGGTCTTCGTTCTGGAGAAAGCTGATCGGCCTGGACGAGGCGGATGAAGCTACGCCCATCGCGGCGGCGCAGGCTTCTCCGGAACGGGCCGTGCTGGCGCGGGCGGAATTGCAGGCGGTGCTGGCGGCCACGGAGTTGCTTTCGCCGCAACAGCGGGCCGTCTTCCTGCTGCGGTTTGTGGAGGAGATGTCACTGGCGGAAATTGCGGAAGTTTTGGGAGTGCGAGTAGGCAGCGTGAAGGCGCAGCTGTTTCGCGCCCTGGGCAGCGTGCGGCAGGCGATGAAGGAGCAGCAATGGAGATAACACCACATCTGAGCGACCGGGAGATGGCTGAGTTGCTGGCGGCGCCGCCCGCGGGCGTGGATCCGCACCTGGAGATGTGCGACTCCTGCCTGGATGAGGCCAGCCGCCTGCGCGAGGGACTGCGGGGGCTGCGGGCGGAGAAACAGAAGGCGGAAGAGTTCTGGACGCGGCAGCGGCAGGCAATCGGAGCCAGAGTTACGAGCGTGGAATCTGCGAGGCCGGCTGGCTGGCGGCCGCTGTGGCTGGGTGTGGCGCTTGCTTGTGCGGCGCTGCTGGCGGCGGTTTTGTTGCCGAGGCGCGCGCACGCCCCGACGAGTGCCGCGACTGTACAGACCCAGGCCATGCAGGATCATGCGCTGCTGGTGGAGGTGGAAGAGTCGCTGGCGCAGGATGGGCCGGATGCTTTGCAGCCCGCCGCCATCCTGGCGAGCGAGATCAGCCCGCAGGATTTTGCGGTTGCCTCCGGCGATGCAAGTTCGGCACAACCAAGTTCGACACAACCAACTTCGGCCGACCAAGTTCGACAGAACAGGGAGAAAAAGTAACCAATGAAAATCAACCTGGTGAAAATGACGCGGTACGCATTGTGGTGTTTGCTGCTCACGCCGTTCAGCGCGTTCGCCCAGGATACTGCAGTGCCCGATCCGCCGCCGGCGCGCGGCATGATGGGAGAGCACATGATGAAGGGCCAAATGATGGGCGGCGGACGCACCATGGGGCCGGCGGGCGAGCGCGGGCCGATGGGGAAGTGGTGGAAGAATTCCGATGTCGCCCAGAAGCTGAAGCTTACCGATCAGCAAATCCAGCAACTGGACAAGAAATTCTATGACCATCGGTTGAAGCTCATCGACTATCAGGCCGACACCGAGAAGCAGGATTTCAAGCTGCAGGCGCTGCTCGATGAAGACAATCCCGATGAAGCTCAGGTCGGGGCGCAAGTGGACCAGACACTGGCGGCGCGCGGCAAGCTGGAACGCGAGTTCACCATGATGGGGCTTGATCTGCGCAAGGTGCTGTCGGTGGAACAATGGAAGCAGTTGCAGGCCATCCGCAAGGAGCGAGGGGGCCCGATGTTTCGTCCGGGCGGAGACATGGGGCCGGGTCGCGGAATGCGGCACCCGGGGATGGATCACCCGGGAATGGAACATCCTGGTATCGCCCCGCCAGCTCCGCCGTCCGGGGCTGACGCTTTGCCGGCCGCGCCGGACGCAGTGCCCGCGGCTGCGCCCGCTCCTCCGGGAGACTGAGTCGTTCCGAGACTGCGGGCGCCACGGAACCTCTTACGGCTGGCTGCCTCCGCTCCTCCAGTGATTGCACGCTTTGCCCCCGTTTCGCTCGGGGGACGGGGCAAACCCCGTCCCTACACGGGCGTGCTAGACTGAAAAAAATTCTCTTGCATCGAGGCGCGCGATGAAATTCGGCGTGATCGTCTTTCCCGGTTCTAATTGCGATCAGGATGCGTTCTGGACGGTGCAGCAGGTCGCGAAGCAGCCGGTGACATATTTGTGGCACGAATCGCACGATCTGCAGGGCTGCGATGTGATCATCGTTCCCGGGGGATTCGCCTACGGCGATTATCTGCGCACGGGAGCGATCGCCAGGTTTTCTCCAGTGATGGAGTCGGTGCGGAAATTTGCCGATGGCGGCGGGTTGGTGCTGGGTATCTGCAACGGCTTCCAGATTCTTTGCGAATCGGGGCTACTGCCGGGGGCGCTCATGCGCAACGCCGGGCTCAAATACGTCTGCAAGCCGGTGCAGGTGCGGGTGGAAAACATCGATACTCCTTTTACGAACACATGCCGCAGGGGCGAAGTCCTGACCATTCCTATCGGACATATGGAAGGAAACTACTTCTGTGACGATGCCACGCTGGCGGAGTTGCAGCGCGAGCAGCGCATTGTTTTCCGCTACTGCAACGCGGAGGGTGAAATTACCGCGGAGGCGAATCCCAACGGCTCGCTGGAAAATATCGCGGGGATTTGCAGTCCCGGCCGCAACGTGCTGGGGATGATGCCGCATCCGGAGCGCGCCAGCGAACCGGAACTGGGCGGCACCGAAGGCCTTAAGATTTTCGAATCACTTACTTCAGTGATGGCAGGAAAGTAAGTACACTCCGCGCAGCGGACGATTTCCACAGGAATTTCCGGAATTCGTAAATTACCTCTTCCCCCGATGTCCGATTTTTGTTAGCCTTGCCTCTCCCCCGTCGGCTTTACCGGACTGTCAGCGCTGGATCCTGAGTACTTGGTAGGAGCCTGGCAATGACGGCGAAGGAAGTTCTTTCCAATCTTTCTGGCGCGCTGCTGAGTGACGAACGCATCCTCAGCCTGCGTGAAAAAGAATTGCTGGCCAGATTGTGGCAGCGGGCCAGTGTCCAGTCGCCCGGCAATGATCAATTAGCCGAGACAATCGCTCACACGGTAGGTGAAGTTGTGGCCCAGCGTGCCTACGGCATTCTGGGCAGCAGCATCGCTCAGCAGCTCACGGAACATCCGGCCTGGGGCCTTCCAGAAGGCTCCAGGGTGTGGGCGCAGTCTCCGAAGCCACCCGGACCTCATCCGTCGCCTGAACCGCCGAGCCCGCTAGGCTCGCCTGAGCCACCGAGCCCGCGTAAGTCGCCGGAGCCGCCAAGCCCCCGTCCGTCGCCGCATCCAGCCCCGGGGTCCCCCGAGCCGCCGAGCCCGCTGGGCTCGCCTGAACCACCGAGCCCGCGTAAGTCGCCGGAGCCGCCAAGCCCCCACCCTTCGCCACATCCAGCTCCGGGGTCGCCCCAACCGCCGAGCCCGCTGAAATCGCCGGAGCCGCCGAGCCCAAAGATGATGGCGCGGAACGAACCATGGTCTTCGACAGAGGCAGCGCGCCCCGAAGGTGGCGTGGCTGTCCTCGAGATGCCGGAGATCGCTTATGCCCAGTGCGTGGTGCTAGACGAATTCCTGGCGCCGGCGGAGTTGAAGGAATTGATGCACGACACGCTGGCGCGGGAGGCGGAATTCAAGGTCAGCGAAGTGGTTTCACCCGGTGTGCAGGGCGGCGCGGTTGACTTCGAGTACCGGCGCTCCCGCGTTCTCATGGAGCTGGGGAGGTACGAGAGGCTGATCGTGGACCGCATCAACGCGTGCCTGCCACGAGTGCTGCGGCAACTCGGGAGGGAGCCATTCCGCATCTCACGGATTGAGGCACAGATTACCGCCAGCGGCGACGGCGATTTCTTCCGCTGGCACACCG
>DATJXG010000102.1:0-12825 GCA_035500455.1 Terriglobales bacterium
CGCCGCTCGTCGCAATCGCTAAGACTCATCTATATTGCGGCGGCGGCAAATCTGGGAGTCGCGGTTTGCAAGTGCCTGGCGGCCGCAGTGACTGGAAGTTCCGCGATGTGGGCTGAGGCCTTCCATTCGATCGCGGATTGCGGCAACGAATTCCTCCTTCTCCTGGGCATGAAGCGAAGCCAGCGGCCCGCGGATGCTCTGCACCCATTTGGGCACGGGAAGGCCCTGTATTTCTATTCGCTATTGGTAGCTGTTTACATCTTTGGGATTGGCGCTACCTCGGCGGTTTACGAGGGCATTTCACACATACTTAAACCTGGAGTTCTTTCGCATACCTCTTTGAATTACCTGGTGCTAGCACTGGCAGGAGTATTTGATTCGTACTCGTGGCGAGTCTCGTACCGCGAACTACGCGCTCGCAAAGCCACCGACGAAAGTATATGGAGTGAAATCGTCGGCAGCAAAGACCCGGCAGTCTTCACAATCTTTCTCGAGGACTCAGCGGCACTGGCGGGGATCTTTCTGGCCTTCCTGGGGATTTTTCTCGGACACATGCTGCACAATCCATATTTCGATCCGGCCGCCTCAATTGCCATCGGAGTTCTGCTCGCACTGGTCGCGGTTCTGTTGGGGCGGGAGAGCGGTGCGTTGCTGGTAGGAGAGAGGGCGAGCCGGGCAAGGATAAAACGGCTGGGAGAAATTATCCGGAATGATCCCGCCGTCGAACGACTGGGCAGCCTGCTGACCATGCAACTTGGCCCCGACGAGGTGCTGCTCGCCGCCGAAATCAAATTTCGCCGCGGGCTAGATGTGCAACAACTGGAATCCGTCATCGGCAGGATCAAGAACCGCATCCGCAGCCAGGACCCAATGATCAGCAGAATGTTCATTGAAGCCGATTCACTGCAAGGATTATCCATGCCTCCGGCGAAATCTGCCTAACCGCCGCACATGAAATCATCGCCAATCAGACCTCGCTTACCCGAAAATACCCCGTATCGCTACAGCAAAATTCGGATTACACTGTTTGCCGGCTGCAAGCGATATTTCTACTGACACTGCACGGTCCACCCTGGACGAGACATAAGTCGAGAAAGACCGGCTGGCTTATCAGAAATGTTCAAAAATCTTCTATCGCGATGGCCATTCATACAGCAGATTCGAACCGGTGCTGACGGCACGGGTCCGGAGGTGATGAGCGAACGAACGCAGAACCTGCGTCCTAAGACCGACGGAGCGCAGGTTGCGCGTTCGGTCTGCCCCTATTGCGGTGTGGGGTGTGGCCAGCTTGTGTATCACCGGGACGGCAAACTGATTTCCATTGAAGGCGACCCGCAGTCGCCAATTTCGCGAGGACATCTGTGTCCCAAAGGGGCAGACACCTACGAACTGCACACTCATCCCGGGCGATTGAAGAGGGTGAAATACCGCGCGCCTTATTCGGATCACTGGCGCGAGATCGAACTGGAAGATGCGATGGAGATGGTCGCCGAGCGATTGTGGCAGACCCGCGAAGGCAGCTTCCAGGAGACCCGTGACGGCGAAACGTTGATGCAGACGACTAAGGTCGCCCACCTGGGCGGCGCCACGCTCGATATTGAAGAAAACTACCTGATCAAGAAGCTTTTCACCGCCGGCTTGGGAATGGTTTGCCTGAGCAATCAGGCACGCATATGACACAGCTCAACCGTGCCCGGTCTGGGCACATCGTTTGGGCGCGGCGGCGCCACCACCGCACAACAAGATCTCAGTAACGCGGACGCCATTCTGATCATGGGTTCGTCCATGGCGGAGAACCATCCGGTCGGGTTCCAGTGGGTAATGGAGGCGCGGGAAAAGGGCGCGAAGGTCATTCACGTTGATCCGCGCTACACGCGGACATCCGCCATGGCGGATAGTTGGGTGCCGCTGCGCGCCGGAAGCGACATCATCTTCCTCGGCGCGCTCATTCATTTCGTGCTGGAAAACAACCGGGAATTCCGCGAATACGTGGTTCACTATACGAATGCGTCCACGATTCTTCGCAGCGATTTTGCCGACACGGAAGATCTGGATGGCCTTTTTTCCGGCTGGGATGCGCAGAAGAACAAGTACGACCCCGAAAGCTGGTTGTATCAAGGCGCTCAGGAGAAACAGACTTCCACACCTCCGGGACATTCACCGGCGGGTGGCGGGCACGGAAAGGACCGGGGCGGGGAAGCACAGGACCCCGGCGGCCTCGACTCCGATCCCGGCCTGCAGCATCCGCGCTGCGTGTTTCAGGTGTTGAAGCGGCATTTCGCGCGCTACACCCCGGAGATGGTGGAGCGCTATTGCGGCGTTCCCCAGCAGATATTCCTCAAAGCCGCGGAGGAGTTTACTTCGGCTTCAGGGCCGGAGAAAACCGGGGCTATCTGTTATGCGGTTGGCTGGACGCAGCACTCCAAAGGCGTGCAGATCATCCGCGCCGCCGCTATCCTGCAACTCCTGCTGGGAAATATCGGGCGTCCGGGTGGAGGAATTCTTGCCCTGCGCGGACATGCTTCGATCCAGGGTTCCACCGACATTCCCACGCTGTACGACATTTTGCCCGGCTACATGCCCATGCCGTTCTTTGAGGCGGACTCGCACAAGTTGAGCGGCTACCTGAAGAAGCACAGCGCGCGCACCGGCCTGTGGGCAGGCCTCGATAAATACTTCATCAGCCTGATGAAGGCCTATTACGGCGACGCCGCGACGAAGGAGAACGATTGGGGGTTCGACTGGCTGCCGCGCGTCACCGGCGACCACTCACATTTCGGCTACTGGCTCGACATGATGGATGGCAAGCTCGACGGGCTTTTCGTAATGGGCCAAAACCCCGCTGTGGGAGCCTCCAACGGAAGATTGGAACGCAAAGCGATGGCGCGGCTGAAATGGCTGGTAGTCCGCGACATGGTGGAAACCGAGACAGCCTCGTTCTGGTACGCGTCGCCGGAGGTCCAGCGGGGAGAGCTGTCGCCGGAGACCATCGGCACCGAAGTTTTTCTCTTCCCTGCAGCAGGCAGCGCCGAAAAGTCGGGCACATTCACCAATACGCAGCGCTTGTTGCAATATCGCGAGCAGGCGGTCGATCCACCCGGAGACGCGCGCAGCGAGACCTGGTTCGTTTATCACCTGGGCCTGCGCATGAAGGAGAAAGCCGGCCGCGATGCGCGCGCCCGCAACGCCGGACTGAGGGCTCTTACCTGGAACTACTCCACCGAAGGGCCGCTGGCGGAGCCCAGGACCGAAGAGATTCTGCAGGAGATCAACGGATTTTCTTTTCCCGAACGTAGCCAGCTTAAGCACATCAAGGATCTCAAGAACGACGGTTCGACCGCCTGCGGAGCGTGGATCTACTGTGGCGTGTTTCCCGCAGATGATCGTAACCGGGCCAACGAACGTCACTCCAAAGATTTGCTGGGCCACGGCTGGGGCTTTGCCTGGCCCAACGACTGCCGGATCATTTACAACCGCGCTTCCGCGCGCCCAGACGGCAAACCCTGGAGCGAGCGCAAAAAACTGGTCTGGTGGGATGAAACGCAAAACAAATGGACGGGACTGGACAATCCGGATTACGAAGCTGAAACGTCACCTGATGCGCCGGCGGGCATTGAACATGGCCACGGCACAGCGGCCCTGGGCGGTGCCCGGCCCTTCACTCTGCATCCGGACGGGGTCGGCTGGCTCTACGTTCCCAGCGGCCTGAAAGACGGGCCTTTGCCCACGCACTATGAGCCTCTGGAATCGCCGCTGGAGAATCCGCTCTATCGCCAGCAGACCAACCCCGCCGCTAGCAAGAAAGAGCGCCCGGACAATCGTTATGCGAAATCGCCCGGCGATCCGCGCTATCCTTACGTGCTTACTACTTACCGGTTGACTGAGCATCACACCGCGGGTGGCATGACGCGCTATCTTTCGCATCTGAGTGAGCTGCAGCCGGAATTGTTCGCGGAAATTTCGCCGGAGTTGGCTGGCGTGCTCGGAATCTGCCACGGCGGATGGGCCACCATCACCACCCCCCGCTCTTTCGTTGAAGCTCGTGTTCTGGTGACTCCGCGAATGAGGCCCCTGGAGATCGACGGGCAGACCGTTCACCAGGTCGGGCTGCCCTATCATTGGGGTTACCGCGGCACGGTGACCGGCGATGTAGTCAACGATTTGCTGGTTATCAGTGAAGAACCGAATGTGCGCATCATGGAAACCAAGGCATTGACTTGCAACGTGACTCCCGGCCGCGCGGGCAATCTCATGGCCAGGAGCGATGCCCGCGCGGGGGAAAGCGTATGAGCGTCACCGCGTTTCTTACAGACTCGACACTGTGCATCGGGTGCAAAGCCTGCGAGGTCGCCTGCAAGGAATGGAACGAGCTCAGCGACGACGGCCTCGACTGGAGTGGATTTTCCTATGACAACACCACAGCGTTAGGCGCCTCGACCTGGCGCCACGTGAAGTTTGTCGAACAGGCGCCGGTGCCGGGACTTGGAGGCAACGCGCCCGAGCAGGCCTCCTGGAACTTTTCTTCGGACGTGTGCAAGCACTGCGAGAACGCCGGTTGCCTGGAGGCGTGCCCCACAGGTTCCATGGTACGAACCGAATTTGGAGGCGTCTTCATTCAGCCGGATATTTGTAACGGCTGCGGATACTGCGTGGTTTCCTGCCCCTTCGGAGTGGTCGAGCGCAATCAAAAGGATGGGCGAGCATTCAAGTGCACGTTTTGCTACGACCGCCAAAAGGCCGGCCTGGAGCCGGCATGCGCCAAGGCGTGCCCCACAGAATCCATCAAATTCGGGGAAATCGAAGACCTGCAGTTGCAAGCGGAGGCAAGGCTGCAAGAGCTACACCGCCGCGGAATGGCCGATGCCGCGCTCTACAATCCCACTGATAGCAGCGTGGCCGGCACACATGCGATGTTCATCGTTCGCGGCGATCCACGGTCCTACAACCTGCCCCCTGCGCCCGAAGTGCCCACGGTGTATCTGCGCAAAGGGTGGACGTCGTCGGCGCTGGCCGCGGGTTTTCTTCTCGGCGGCACTCTGCTGGCCTTTCTCATGAACAGGAGCAACGGACGTGATTGATCCCGCGCCACTGCCTTTCAAGAGCGATCCCAAACGCGAGCGGCGGCTGGAAGATATCCGCAGGGAAGCGGAGAAGCTGGGCCGCATGGAAGTTGCCGGAAGGCGTCCAGCGGGCGCGCCTTTTCCGCAGGCAACCCCGGAACACGGCTATTACGGCACGCCGATGTTGAAGCAGGCTCCATGGTCCTGGGAGATTCCTCTTTACTTTTTTGTGGGCGGAGCAGCCGGCGCGGCGGGAGTCATCGGCGCGATTGCCCGCTACACCGGCGCTGATCCCAGGCTGGTCCGCGATGCGCGCTGGATCGCCACCGCGGGATCCGTGATCTCGCCGGCGCTCCTCATCTCTGACTTGGGGCGCCCAGAGCGCTTTCTGGCGATGCTGCGGGTGTTCAAGCCGCAAAGCCCGATGTCGGTGGGCGTCTGGACGCTGCTGGGATTTTCCAGCGGCACGGCGGCTGCGGCGATGGCGGGGTTTCTGGGCGAGCGCTATGGCTCATCGTTGCCGTTACGTGTGCTTGAGAATGCCGGCGAATTTGCCTCGATGGCGTTCGGGCTGCCACTCTCGAACTATACCGGCGTCCTGATCGGCGCTACGGCGATTCCTGTGTGGAACGAAAATGCCGGCGAACTGCCCGTGCACTTCGGTGCATCCGGGCTGTCGGCGGCGGTCGGACTCCTGGAATTGTTCGGCCATGAGAGGAACCGCGCCCTGCAAATGTTGGGCATCGGCGCGGCGTTGGCCGAAATGTGGACCGGCGCACGCATGGAGGGCCGCTCGCGCCCGCAACTTGCCCCATTGAAGGAGGGCCCAAGCGGATGGGTTACCCGAACCGGAGGTCTGCTCTCGGGACCGGTTCCTCTCGCCCTGCGGCTCATGAGCCTGGCGGGAAAGAAAAACTCAGCCTCGTTTCGGCGCTATGCGGCATGGTCGGCGGTCGCGGGCTCGCTCATCACCCGGTTTGCATGGCTCTATGCGGGCCAGGTCTCGGCGCGAAACGCGAAAGCGTGATTCGGCGGGGCGTCGCAGTTATGACGATAGCGGTATATTTCCTTGCGCGGCATCGGCTGAGGGTGCGCCAGGGGCCGTGATCTTTCCCAGTTTCACCAGCCGCACGATGATCGAGCCGATGGTGCGATTGTGGGTCTTAGCGATCTCGTGCAAATCGACGCCGCGCCGCACCTCATCGCAAATTTGAGCGTCCTCGGCGCGCGACCAGTAGCGGCCTGCGTTGGTAGGTTTTTCCCGCTCCCGCTGTTCGACTTGCAGCAGCGCGCCCAGGGCCCGGTTGAGGGTTTTCACCACCTTCGGACGCAGGCAGATGGAACCAGGCTCCAGGGGTTTTTCTGAATCCGGATCCAGCCCACGCGCCAGCGACCGCATGACCTGCACCGCTTCCTGATTCTCCATGGCTGATCTCCTCGGAGAGAGATCGTAGGCCTGGCAGACCTGTGATGTCTGTGATGAATGAACATTCGCATGTTCAGAGATCACAAGGGTGAAACGTGTTTTGCTGGGTTCCTCGTTTGCTGTACCAGCCGAAAACCAAAATCTTTAAACGCAGAGGGCGCAGAGAACCGCCGCCGAGTGTGCGGGGTGAACTCTTCGCGGCGTTCGAATCGGGGCATGGCCGCGAGTAGGGTTTGCCCGGTGCGATGAAAGATGAAAGAATTCTGCCTTCCTGATTCTGGCTCTTGAGTTCCTGAAAAGCGATGGACTGGCAGACATTCTGGCTTACCTTCCGACTGGCCGCGCTAGTGGCAGGTGTGCTGGCGATTCTCGGCCTGCCGGTCGCCTACTGGATCAGCTTTTCGCGCTGGCGTTGGAAGTTTATAGCCGAGGCGGTGGTTGCGCTGCCCATCGTTTTGCCGCCGACCGTGCTGGGGTTCTACGTTCTGGTCGCGCTGGGGCCGCGCAGTCCGCTGGGGAGAATGTGGCAGGGGCTTACGGGGCACACGCTGGCTTTCACGTTTGAAGGCCTGGTAATTGGCTCGCTCATTTACAGCCTGCCGTTTGCCGTACAGCCCTTCGCCGCGTCGTTTGCCGGAGTGGACTCTCGATTGATGGCGGCCTCTGCGACGCTTGGCGCTTCAAGGTTGCAGACTTTCTTCCGCGTGATTCTGCCGCTATCGGTTCCGGGGCTGGTGACCGGCGTGGCCTTGAGTTTCGCTCACACCATGGGCGAGTTCGGTGTCGTACTCATGGTGGGCGGCAATATTCCGGGAGTGACGCGCACCGTTTCCATCGACATCTACGACAAAGTGCAGGCCGTGGACTACGCCGCCGCGAATCAGACCGCCCTGGTGCTCTTGCTGATTTCGTTCGTTGTGCTGTCGCTGGTGTACGGGTTGAACCGGCGGGTGTGGGCGGTGTGGCCGTGGAAATGAAGGGGGCCGGACGCGCCATGCCACCCGCGAATTCATCATTGACGGTCGATATACGCAAGCGCTTCCCGGGCGCGCGTGCGTTCGAAGTGGAACTCGCCTTCACCGCCGCACCCGGCATCACAATTTTGTTTGGTCCGTCCGGGGCGGGGAAGACGACGTTGCTCGATTGTATTGCCGGACTCGTCCTCCCGGATTCGGGGCGGATCGCTGCCGGCGAGCGGACTTTTTTCGATCACGCGCAGAAGATTGACGTCCCGCCACAGCGCCGGCGCGTGGGATACGTCTTCCAGGATTTGGCGCTGTTTCCCCATCTCACGGCCGAAGAGAATATCGGATATGGGTTGCGACGGCTGGACTCCAGAGAACGGCGGCGGCGGCGAGGCGGGGAGATCCTGGAATCGTTTCGCATCGCTCATTTGCGGGGTCGAAAGCCGGGAGAAATTTCCGGTGGCGAGCGGCAGCGGGTGGCGCTGGCGCGGGCGCTGGTGACTGATCCGTGCCTGTTGCTCCTCGATGAGCCACTGGCGGCGCTGGATGCGGCGACCAAATCCAAAATCGTGGCCGACCTACGGGCGTGGAACGATGCCCACCAGATTCCAGTTCTCTACGTCACCCACAGCCGCGAGGAAGTCTTCGCGTTGGGGGAGCGGGTGCTGGTGCTGGAAAGCGGCCGCGTCGTCGCCCAGGGCACGCCCCACGAAATGATGACTGCGCCTCGGCAGGAAACGGTGGCGCAGTTGGCGGGCTTTGAGAATGTCTTCGATGGCACCGTGGCCTCCGTTCACGAAGACCGTGGGACCATGACCTGCCGCATTGGCGAGACCCTCGAACTGGAAACGCCGCTGGTGCGGGCGGAGGTGGGAACGAAGCTGCTTGTGGGAATTCGCGCCGGAGATATTCTCCTCGCCACGATTCGTCCAGAAGGGCTGAGCGCACGGAACGTGATTCCGGGAACGCTTACTGCGATCGCCCAGCGGGACATGATCGTGGTCGCCACTGTGGATTGCGGAATCGAGGTCGAAGTCCATTTGACCCTGGCGGCGCGGGATTCGCTGCAACTGCGGCCGGGAAGCGAATTGTGGCTGGTGATCAAAACCCACTCTTGCCACCTGATGGTAGCGCCGGCGTCCCGCCACCACCCGGCGGGCGAAGCGCCGGCGGCGGCACCATAGGTCTTCATTGGGGAAACGGCCGGCGGGACACCGGCGCTACCTGAGTTTCGCATCCCTGACCTGGCGGAGTTCGATCACCGCGATCCATTGTCCTTGGCGAGCTTTGGCGTACACGAGATCGCCGCCGAGGATCTGGGCGGCAAGAGCCGGCGGGGCGTCGCGATGATAGCCGAAGAACCGGGCTTTTATCCTGCGCCACGCCTCCCAATGCTCAAGCCAGGGATGCGGCGGTTCGTATTTCGTGGAGAACACCAGCGCCATATCAAAGCTGGAGCGCTGGTCGGCGGCGGACATCAATTGCTCAATCGTAAAGTTCTCGATCCTTACCACCTGCATCGGGCGGGTCACGTAGCCGAACGCCGGGTGGGTGAGTTCGTCATTGGCGGGCCAGGCGGTAAGGACGCGCGCCATGGGATAGCGGGCTTCGAGAAAGTTTTCGGCGTCCTGGTGGAGGAGGATGTAATCGCGGTAAGCGAGATTGTCTTCCAGCGTAAATCCGTAGGGCGGATTGATGAAGAGCGCGAGCACGAAACCCAAAAGCACCAGTGCAATTGCCTGGCGCCAGAAGTGAACGCGCCGCCACAGGGTCGAAACGAAAACAATAATCGCCAGAGGAACGATCGGCAGCATATAACGCGCCAAGACCGCGCCGCCGATCACTGACATCACGACGATATAAACTGCGGCGACCGCGAGAAACGTAAACTGAATGTGCAGCGAGATTCGGGGGCGCTCCTCTCCCTGGTCGCGCAAGGGCGGAAGCAGCATCGCCAGCAGGGCCGCGGCGGAGAGCACGCCCAGGTTCATATAGCCCACCGTCTGCCACAGGCGCATCAGCAGCGCGAGGAGGATGCGCAGGGGGTTGGCAGTTGCCTGCACGTTGTAGCGGAAGAACTCGGGATTTCCAAAGACATGGCCGGTGAGTGAGTAATGGTAGGCGTACCAGGTGGCAAGAACGGCGGCCGGAACAAGCAGGGGCGCGAAAATCCCGGCGGAGAGATTTTCGGGAATCTCTCCATCCGCCGTGCCCGATCGCCTGGAGGAGCAGAACCTGGCGGCAATCCGCCATGCCAACAAAGCTAAAGGCACCAGCACGGCGGTTTCCTTTGCCATAGCCGCAAGCGAGAACCACAGAGCAGTCGCGGTCCACCGCCGCTCGAAGTGGCTGAGCAGGCCCCAGAAGATCAGTCCGGCGGCGGCCAAATCAACCTGCGCCAGCGTGCTCTGCACGAAGAACACCGGATACAGCGCAGTGCAGATTGCCGAAGCCCAGGCCACCTCGCGGTTAGCAATGTGTTCGGCCAGCCGGAAAATTCCCAGCAAGGAGAACGCCGCCACCAGCAGCATTGCAGCCCGCGTTACCAGCGGAGTGAATCCGGCGATCTTCCACCACAGCGCCAGGTAAGCCATCACCAGCGGAGGGTGAGCATTCGACGGCGTGGAATGGGGGATCAGCGATCCTGTAAGCCACAGGTCGCGGGCGGCCGGAATGTAGTAGCCGGCTTCGTCCCAGAAATAGGGCAGGCGCAACAGCGGGCCGTGCAGCGCGAACAGCAGGAGAAAGAGAAACGTAAACAGGATTGCCGGATGCAGGCCGCGGCCACCTTCGCGCGTGGGCGTGTTCAGTGGATCGGCCCCACGCCCGCCATGCGGGGATCGAGTTTGATTTCGCCGAACGTACTCTCGTAGCTGCTCACGTTCTGCTGCAGGATGGAGGCCAGTGCCTTGGCTTGCTGAGGACTGAGGTAAATGCCCTGAAAATTGCGGATTTCCACGTGGGTCTCACTCTGCGGTTGCAGCGTGCCGAATACCAGGAAGAAGTCCCATACGTTGACCCGCACCTGCACGCTATTGGAGTAGTTCTCGCGATAGTCGGCGGTGTTGACCAGGCTGATCTGAGTTTGCGTCGGATTACTCATGGGGCTTAAGTGTAGCGGCAAAGCAATGCGGAAAGAAAGGGAAGAGTGCATCGCTCTGCGCCCTCGGGGGCTTTCCTCAGCGCTCTCGGCGATTCAGGCTTTTTCTGTCTCTCATTCCTCGACGCTCTGCTGGCTGGCATTGAGGCAAACGATCCCCAGCACTCCCGCCATCGCCGGCACCGAAAGTTGAAGGTGCGTGTAGCGTGTGATCGGGCCCAGCAGGAACAGGGGATAGCAGGCATAGAGCAGCGCTTTCAGCCAGGCCGCCTCGAGAATTTCGGGCTCCATAGCGCAATCCGCCAGAAATAAGAACACCGGCGCCAGAATTACCAGATCGTAAACCGTCAAGTGCGGACACACCAGAACGGTAGCCAGCAGGAGCGATGAAAATCGCAATTCCAGAGACGCCTCATGCCGCCAGCACTGCACGGCCATGGCGAGAGCCGCCGCGGCAGTCAGCAGATATAACCCAAACGCCGCATCCGGCCAGGGAAGCAGCAGCGACCAGAATGCGCGCAGCGAGTGCATCTGATAAGGGCGCGGTTCGAGCAAGACTAAGACGTCGCGCACCCGCCACAGCGCGCGTGCGTAGTTCTGCATGACTGCGGTCCCATAGTGCCACCACGCCAGCGAGAGCTGAACGCCTGCCGAGGCGACCGCCCCGATCACCACTCGCCACTCCGCCGCAGCGACGAACAGTACTGCCGCTGCCAGTCCCAGTTGCGGTTTGAAAATGAGGCAGCCGACGGCCAGTCCCGCGAGCCACCGCCGCTTTCGCCGCAATGCCAGATACGCCAGGGTGAAACAGCCGAGCGCCAGGCCGGAAGTTTGTCCCCAGGCGATGAGATGAAAGAGGCCGGGAAACGCCACCGCCAGAATTGCCACGGTCCAGAAATCGCCTCGCAAATTCGGGCAAGTCCGCCAGAGGGCATAGCAACAGAAGCCATAAATCAGCAGGTTGATCGACAGCCATAGCGCCAGGGCGCGTAGATAGTGAAGGTGGGCAAGCGGCTCAAAGAACAAAGAGACCTGGGGTCCGTAAAGCGGCACGTAGGAATAGTTGGCAACTTCCGGGTCGAAGGCCCACATTGCGGATTGTGCCCGCATGTCATAGAGCAAATCGCCGCGGTTATGCCGGGCGAGCGTGCCCAGCGTGTAGAAGTGGAGAAAGTCGGCGCCTTTGATCAGCCCGTTGCGGTCGATTTGCCCATGCGTGCTCATGTCCAGGGCGTACACCGACCATAGGCACAAAGCGAGAAGGATGCCATGCGCGCGCAGGCGCTTGCGATTGAACCATGACGTTTGCGGGGATGCGCCTTCCATGAATGTCGCACCGCAGGATACTACGTGCCGGGGCGTCTGCGGGCATTGCGGTGTTCTTCTTGTCGGTAACCGGATGGGCGTTCGCTCGCTTCGCTTGCGGGACGGGGCAAGCCCGGGAGCAAGCCCCGTCCCTGCACGGTTGTTTTGCCACGAAGGGTCAGCAAGCCGAAAGCCGCGAGCGGCAGTAAAAGACTCAGGTACAACGGTAGTGACCAAACATGTTGCAGAGCCGCCGGCAGGAACAGCCAGACAAGTATGACTCCGGCCGCCAGCACCCAGGGTGCCCCCGCGATCCCCCACCACAGAACGAGCAGCGCGCGACTCAGTAAGTTTCTCGCCCAGGTGGCCGGCGCGTCCTGCGCCGCCAGCAGCAGTGCAGGAAGAAGCAGGATCTGGTTGAAAACTGGCTTTGTGGCCGGAACGATCATTATGGTGACCACGAGCACCAGAGCAAACGTGAATGCGAATGCGGGGGAATCACCGGCAGCAAGGCGAGAACGCCAACCTACCGCCACCAAGCCGACGACGAGCGCGGCCGCTCCAATCAGTGCCAACGCGCGGGGAAGCCATAGCGCCAGCCAGGAAGAAGAATCGGTGTAGCGGGCGTACGCCACAATTCCGCGGACGAACTCGGGAATCCAACCCGGCAGAAGCCATTCTCCTGCCAGCACGAGAGCGGTCATGCTCAAGGCATAACTCGCGGCGAACGCCTTGCGCTTTTTCCAGTCGCTTAGGGCCCAAAGCATCAGCCACGCGGTGATCAAAGCCGCCATCTGCGGCTTGATGGAAGCGAGCGCCAGCAGGATCCCAGCGGAGCGGTAGCATTGTTTCGTCAACAATGCCGCGCAACCGGCCAGCAGGCCCGCCACCAGCAGAGCAAGTTGTTGCAGGTTCAGCGCCTGGATTACTGGGACGCTGGCTAGAGTCAACGCGCCAGTCACGATAAGC
>DATJXG010000103.1:0-4145 GCA_035500455.1 Terriglobales bacterium
GTCGTTAATGCCTTCGCCGATGACGGCTACGCGATCGCCCGGCTTGAGGCCCATCTTCTTGAGACCCTGGGCGGCCCGAATTTGCTCTACCGGCGACCGTGAGTGCAAGCCCCCGAGCAAGTTGCGGGAGCCCTCCTCCAACAGTGGCTGGAGGATACCCACCGCCATGCTGACTGCGACAGCGATTGCTACATACTTGGCTACGCGGTCGAAGCCCTCGCGCTTTGGCAGGGAAACGGCAGCCAGGGCGGCGAGGCAGGGAGGCAAGAGAAAAGGCGCCGCATAGCGCGGCAACACGAGAACCAGGGAATAAAGGCCCAGCGCGGCCAGCGAAATTGCAAAAACCGGCCAGTAATCGAGAACTCGCTTCCGTGCGGGCCGGCCTCCTATGAGAAGGAGAATCAGAATCCCGGCAACGAAGGCCAACTGGGATGCCAGCACCTTCCAGTAGGCAACCGTGCTGGCCACCAACACGCGCACTTGCGACCGCAAATTGAAGTGCGGCCGCAGCCCATCATTCCAGTAGGAAGGATCGTCCCAGGGAGGATAGGTGCCGGCGACAGGTTGGGCGAATTCGTAAATCGGAGGGTGATCGAGGATTTTTCGCGTTGGGTGCAGCGGCACTTCGTTCCCAGGACCGCCTTGCCAGTGGATTTCCGGAGCCCCCGGGGTCACCAGCCAGGCATAGCCAATTTTGCCGGTCTCTCCGAAAGTCAGTCTTCCCTTGGCTCGTGAGATCAGGAACACAAGGGGAGAACAGACCACCAGGAACGCAATCCCGGCCAGCAGCGTACCCAGCACGCGTGGCCGGGAAAGCTTTCTGGAAAAAAGGAGGACAGCCAGAAACACAAAGCCGAGAGGAAACATCACGCTTTTGGTGAGATATGCAGCCCCGAGAACGAGCCCAAACGCCAGAAATGACGCATAGGAATTTTCTCCGCGAAGGCGCACGAGGAGCGCGGCCAGGAGGCAGACCCATGCGAGGAGGAGCAGGTCGGGGCTGACGAACGAAATCGTGATCAGTTCCAGCGTTGCCCAAAGAAAGAGCGCGTAGGCGAGCAGCCATACCGCCCATTCGGGCAGCAGGAAAATTCCGTCTGCGTCAGAGTCCGACTGCGGATCGCGGCGGTCGGCAAGCAGGGACCGGACGAGGTAGCGGAACGCGAACAGTGAGGCCACGTAGCAGCAAAAATTGACCAGATGAACGACCGGGAATTCCCAGACAATGGAGGGGTGGAGCAGCCGGATCGCAATTCCGAGAAAACAGGCGTACATCGGGCTCCAATAGGCGTTCGCCGCGACTGCCCAGTTGCCGTACGCATAGGCATCGCCGAGATCGAGGTAGGAGATGCCATCGGAGATCATCGCATCCCTGCCGATCCAGGCGGCCACCAAGCCGAGCAATATCGCCAGGGCCAGGAGGGTTCGTTCGTGGGTTAGATTCTGGCTGTCCGAGGCTTGCATAGAGGTCGCAGGGCACCCGCAGTATAGCCGAACCATACGTAGCGCCGGCCATTCGTCCCGAACCGGTTGTAATCGCTTCGCAGGCCCGTGCCGGCAGCATCGTTAGGTGGCCACCCCAGGGGCGGTTGACGCATCCTAAAACGTGCGCATATCATCTTCGTTTGGCCAAAATCGTAGAAGCCAGGGGCGGCCTCCGGGCCGCGAAGTATTCTCATGGAAAAGAAGAAGTTGGATTATTTCAAGAAACGGCTGGAGACGCGGCAGCAGGATCTGCGCCGCATGGTTTCCCGCACTGAACAGGACGGGCGCACCGTGGACGAGGATTCGGCGCAGGATATCGCCGACCGCGCCGCCAGTTCCTACACTAAGGAATTTCTCTTCCACCAGAGCAATGCCGACCGCCAGCTCTTGCAGATGGTGGAGAACGCGCTCTCCCGCATTCGCGAAGGCAGCTTTGGCGAATGCATCTCCTGCGGAAAAGAAATCAATGCCAAGCGTCTGGAAGCCGTGCCCTGGACGCGCCACTGCATCGAATGCCAGGAAAAGCTGGAGCAGGGGATATTGGAAGAGCAGTCGAAGTGATGGGCAGCATCCTGCGGAATGATCGGGAAGCCACCCCCGGGGTGGCTTGGTTGTTGTCTGGGGTGAAACATAGGTTGTCGGCTCCGGCTTGCACGGCGGGCGTGGGTGCCTGCATTACTTCAGTCTTTGACGCTGCGAAATTACCCCTGCTAGACTGAAGATTCGACTACTCCACAAATCCAGCTTGAAGGAACGTGTGTGCGCGCCGAAACCCGTCATCAACTAAAGCAGGACGCCTTCAGCCGGACCACGATGGAGGTCGCGGGAAAGACCATGGACTGGTCGCTGGAACACCGGTCCAGGTTGATCGTGATCGGCATTCTTGTACTGGCGGTCGCCGGCGGAGGAGTGGGCGGCTGGTACTATCTCGACCAGAAAGATCAGCAGGCAAGCGCTGCCCTGCAAGGAGCGGTGCGCACGCTGGATACACCGCTGCGGCCTGCGGGAACGCCTCCACAACCTGATTTCCCCTCATTCGCTTCCGCGAAAGAGCGCGCCACGGAAGCCCGCAAGCAGTTTCAGGCCGTCGCCGATCAATATTCCCATACCCGCTCGGGCGAGATTGCCCACTATTTCGTGGGCCTTACCTCAGAAGACCTGGGAGATAACGCGGCAGCCGAACGCGAACTGAAGGCTATCGCCGCCTCGCGCGGAGCCGATCTTTCGTCGCTGGCGAACTTTGCGTTGGCTGGACTCTATCGCAGCGAGAACCGCAACAAAGACGCAATCGAGATCTACAAGAAGCTGGCCGCCAAACCTACGACCGTCGTAGCCAAGACGACAGCCCAGCTGGAGATGGCTGAGACCTACCAGGCAGACCAGCAACCGCTCGAAGCCAAGCGGGAATACGAGCAGATCCAGAAGGAAAATCCCGGCACCGAAGCAGCCACCACGGCTGCGCAGAAGCTGAGCCAGCTGAAGTAGTTCCATTCCCTCCGCTGACAATGTAGGCGCGCGCGTCCTCGCACGTGCGGCGATATCCATAAATCTGGCCAAGTTGGCTCTATGTCGCTTTCGCACGCGCGAGGAGGAGTGCGCCTACACGAGCCCGCTAGCGGGCGCTGAAGAGCTTGCTCCACTCTTCCGGCGCAGCCGGTGGAACCAGCGCCGGCTTGAGATTTGCCATAACGTGCTCGGGGTGCCCCATACCCACCAGAGCAGTCGTCAAACCCGGCGCCGAGCGGGAGAACTGGATGGCGTTCTCCGCATCGGTCTTCAGGCCCAGGATACGGCCCACCACCGGCGGCAGTCCGTGCGTCAGGTTGCCCTGGTAGAGCGTAGCGCTACCTATCACGGCCATTCCCAGCCGGGTTGCCGCCGTGAGCAGTGAGACTTGCTCCTTTCCCAGCCGCTGATTCGAGAATCGTTGGTTCGCCAGTGCATAGGCTTCGGGCATGGCCAGGTTGAAGGGCAGTTGCACGAAGCGGAAGTGGTGGTCCTCGCCACCGGCTTCTCGTGCCAATTGCACCAGATCGAACAGGCTGAGGTAGTCGCGTGAGCCCTTCGCAACCCGAAAGCCGTTCCAGGTGGCGATGCCGTAGTAGCACAAGCGGCCTTCCTTTACCTGCTTTTCCAGCATGGCGAAAGCATCCAGCAGACGCTGGTGGAATAGCTCCCGGCTCACATCGGCGAGTTGCGACTCGGGATTGTGAACATAGAACACATCGATGGTGCTCAGCCCCAGATTGCGGCGCGAGCGGTCAATCTGATTTTCCAGATAAGCCGGAGCCATGCAATGCATGCCGCTCGCCACCTGCTCGGGATCGAGAATGCCCCGCTGCACGTACTCGCGTTGAAAATATCCGCGGGGATCGGCGGGGACGTTGCCATCGAAAGAGAGATAGCCTCCCTTGGTGCACACCAGTACCTCATCCCGCCGCATCTCGCCAGATTTCACCAGGCGGGAAAGCGCCGCTCCGATATTGCGTTCCGAGCGCTGGTGGCGGTAGTTAATGGCGGTATCGAGAACATTGATGCCCGAACGCAAGGCAGTCATGATGGCTTCGATGTAGGCCTGGTCGGCCGCGTCATCGGGTTCGCCGAGGTAGGTTCCCAGCCCCAGAGATGAAAGCCAGAGCGAACTTACGCCGGGAACGCCG
>DATJXG010000104.1:0-4521 GCA_035500455.1 Terriglobales bacterium
ACATTATGAAGCGACTGATTCCGGCTTCACTTTTGCGTTTCGTGGTAGTGCTTGCACTGGGTCTCGGCGCTGCCGTCCTGGCCTCCGCCTCCACTTCCTACCAGGGCTCGTTCCAGCGCGACTTGAAAGTCAGCGGAACGGTTGATCTAGAAGTTTTGACCCGATCGGGCGACATCACCATTCACGCCGGGCCAGCGGGAACGGTCTCGATCCGTGGACGCATTCACGTCAACGACAGCTGGATGAACGGCGGAAAGGAAGCCGAAGTCCACCAACTGGAGCAGAGTCCGCCGATCCACCAGAGCGGCAACAGCGTTCACATCGACTACATAGACGTGCGCGATATCTCCATCGACTACGAGATCACCGCGCCTGCCGACACCAGTGTGCACACACATAGCGGCTCTGGCGACCAGACGATCGAAGGGCTGCAGAATGGCCTCAACCTGGAGAGCGGCTCGGGAGATATGCGCGTCCATGACGTGAAGGGCGACGTGCGCCTGCACACCGGTTCCGGCAACGTGGAGGCGCGCGGAATCACCGGCTCCGTGAACGCCGAAGCCGGCAGCGGAGATATTCGTGTGGAAGCGAATGCGGCCAGCGACTTCCGTGTGCGTACCGGCTCGGGCAACGTGGAAGCGCGCGGCGTTACCGGCGGGCTGCACGTGGAGGCTGGGAGCGGCGACATCACCATCGACGGTTCGCCCAGCCAGCCCTGGGAAGTTCGCACCGGTTCAGGCGATGTGCGTCTGCGCCTGCCAGGAGAGGCTGGGTTCAATCTGGAGGCTTCCACGGGGTCGGGCGAACTGGTGGTGAACCATCCGGTGACGATTCAGGGCAACCTGCGCTCGCGGCATCTGGTGAGCGGACAGGTGCACGGTGGCGGGCCGATGCTGGCGATTCATACCGGATCGGGGGATGTGGAGATTGATTGATGGTCCTTTGTCGTTGGTCGTTGGCCAACCGCCTGCGATTCCGGGTTAACGACGAGGAGCTAAACAGCGGCCAACGGCTAACGACCAACGACCAAATCGAGGGAATCATGAAGATCGCATGGATCAAACTGGCGGCAGTGGCTGCGCTGGTGTTCTGTCTGCAAACCGGGGCCGCTTTTGCCGCTTCACAAGGGAAGTTTGAGCGGTCGCTGCATGTGAGCGGAGCGGTGAGCCTGGAGGTCGAGACTGGCTCGGGAAACATCGAGGTGCGCACCGGCGGTTCCGACCAGGTGCAGGTGACGGGATGGATTCGCGCCAATGACTGGCTGGACGGCAATGCCGACGAGAAAGTGCGGCGGCTGGAGGCGAATCCGCCGATTCTGCAGAGCGGCAACGATATTCGCATCGGCCACATCGACGATCCTGATCTGCGGCGAAACGTTTCCATCAGTTTCGAGGTGATGGTTCCCGCGAATACGACGCTGCGGGCGCACTCCGGCTCGGGCAATGCGACGGTCGATGGCGTGCAGGGTACGGTGGAAGTCGGCTCCGGCTCGGGCGGTCTCAAGCTCAACGACATCGGGAGTACGGTGCGCGCCGACACGGGTTCGGGAAACATTGAGATCGCAAACGTGAAAGGCAACGTGCGCGCCAAGACGGGGAGCGGGAGCATCCGCGCCAACGGCGTCGCCGGCGGCTTTGAGGCCAGCACGGGCAGCGGGAATATCGTTTTTGAGCAGACGGCTTCAGGGGCGGTGCGGGCGGAGACGGGCTCGGGCGGGATTGATCTGCGCAGCGTGCACGGATCGCTCGAGGCCAAGACCGGCAGCGGCGGAATTCATGCCGATGGCGACCCGACTGGCGCCTGGACGCTGCATACCGGTTCTGGAACGGTGCGGCTGCGTTTCCCCCAGGACGCGTCGTTCGACCTGAACGCACGCACTACTTCCGGCTCCATCTCGGTGAATCATCCGGTGACGGTGCAAGGGGCGATCAGCAAGAAAGAAGTGCGCGGCAAGGTCCGCTCCGGTGGCGTGCCGGTGGAGGTGGCGACGGGTTCGGGGGATATAGAGATTGAGTAGAGCCGTCCTTGGTCCTTGGTCGTTGGTCCTTGGCGACATGTTGCGGTGACAGGTTGTTGAGTCGCGCACGGCGTCACTTGTCATCGCTCCAAGAAGTTCCACCTTGCGGCCAACGGCGAACGAACAACAGCGAACGACCAAGGACCCAGGATCAACGACTGTGTTTCTCAAAGAACTCATCTCGCAGAGCTGGCAGGCGCTGATGCGGCACCGGTTGCGGTCGGTGCTCACCATGCTGGGCATTGTGTGGGGGCTGGCGTCGGTGGTCATTTTGCTGGCCTACGGGCAAGGCCTGGGCGGCAGCGTCCTGCATGCTTTCATGAATATGGGGAACAACGTCCTGGTGCTATGGCCGGGGCAAACCAGTCTGCAAGCAGGCGGGCAGCGGGCGGGAAAGCCGGTGAGCTACCAGTATGAAGACGTCGAGGCGGTGCGCGACGAAGTGCCCATCGTTCGCGCGGTGAGCGCGGAAGCTGACCGCGACTTCGGCTTCAAGATGGGAACTCGGGTCGTTTCGGTCCTGGTGCGGGGCGTGGAACTGCCCTACGGACAGATGCGAAAACTCACCCTGGAAGACGGACGCTACTTCAACGAGACCGATTTCCTGGAGCATCACCGCGTGGTGATTCTGGGGAACCATGCCAACAAGCGGGTGTTTCAGGGCGCGCCGTCGGTGGGTCAGAGCGTCAGCATCGGCGGACTGGATTTTGACGTGATCGGAGTTCTGCGGAACAAGATTCAGGATTCGATGTACAACGGGCCGGACAACGAAGATGCGTTTATCCCCTTCCCCATCATGCGCGACCTCAAAAACATCCGCGATCCCGACATGATCATCTTCCAGCCCACCGCGCCGGAGTTGAACAAAAAGGCGCTGGCAGCGGTGCGGGAGGTGGTGGCGCGGCGGCATCATTTCGACCCCAAGGACGAAAAGGCGACTCCGGTGTGGGACACGATTGAAGATCGCGCCATGATCAACGCGTTCTCTATCGGCCTGCAGGCAGTACTGGGCCTGATCGGCGCGGTCACGCTGGGCGTAGGCGGCGTGGGCGTGATGAACATCATGCTGGTTTCGGTGACGGAGCGCACCCGGGAGATCGGCCTGCGCAAGGCGTTGGGGGCGCGGCGACTGCATGTTCTGGTGCAGTTCCTGCTGGAGGCGCTGGTGCTGACCTTCGCTGGCGGGTTGATCGGCATGGCTGTGGCTGTTCTGCTCACGTGGGTGATCCCGCCGATGCCTTTGTACAGCGATCTTTACAAGACCTCCAATCACGAAGGCGACATTTTCCTGCGGGCTTCGTTGATGGTGATGCTGGTTTCATTCGTAATTCTGTCCCTGGTTGGAATCATCTCTGGATTTTTCCCTGCCCTGAAGGCTTCACGCATGGATCCGGTGGAAGCTTTGCGGTACGAGTAGGCAGTCTTCAGTCGTCAGTCTTCACTCTGCAGCTTGTCCTTCGAGGTTTTCCTAGCGGCTTTGGCGTTTTTCTTAAACCGCAAACGGTGCAAAGAACGCAAAGGAAAGGGGCAAAAAGAAGGCGGAGTTCGAACTGCGTTACTTTTGTGTCTTGACCGGTAACTTGGCCGCGGGTTACCTTCGCGTTTGATCGTGGTGCCTCCGTCCGGCGGGTGGTTTTGGCCGTTACAGAAGCGGGCGCTGCGGCCGAGCGAGGGAATTTTGGCGAACCGCCCTATCGTTACGCTGACTACCGATTTCGGACTGAACGATCACTTTGTGGGTACGCTGAAAGGTGTGATCCTGGGGATCGCGCCGGATGCCGAAGTGGTGGACATCTCCCACTCGGTGCAGCCCTATGACGTTCTCGACGGGGCGCTCACCATTGCCCAGGCTTATTCCTATTTCCCTGCCGGCACGGTTCACCTTGTAGTTGTCGATCCGGGCGTCGGTACGTCGCGGCGGCCGATCATCGCGAGCACCGAGCGCCATCATTTCGTCGCGCCCGACAATGGCGTACTTTCGCTGGTTTACAGCCGGGAAGAACGGCTGCATGTGCACCACATCACCTCCGAGCATTATTTTCTTCAGCCGGTGAGCAACACGTTCCATGCGCGAGACATTTTCGCGCCGGTTTCGGCATACCTTGCCAAGCAAGTGGATACCGCCAAGTTCGGAGACAAAGTGGAAGATTTTATCCGCTTTAGCGTTCCGCGTCCCAAGGCCGGGGCTGATGGATCATTGCGCGGCGTGGTGCTGAAGGTGGACCGCTTCGGAAATCTCATCACCAACATCACTCCGCAGGATATTCCTTCACTGATCAATACCGGCGCACATTTCAAGCTCACCATCGGCAAACGTGAAGTCACGCAGATGCGGACCGCGTATGCGGAAGCGCCTGCCGGAGAGGTCTTCGCGATTCTGGGCAGTATGGGATACCTCGAACTTGCCGCCAACCGGGCTTCGGCGGCGCAGATGCTGGGCACGGGCAAAGGCACGGAAGTCTTTCTGTCACTGGGAAGCGCCATCGCGGCGGCGAACGGCTAGT
>DATJXG010000105.1:0-7906 GCA_035500455.1 Terriglobales bacterium
TCGCGCACCAGGGCGTGAATGTAAACCTGGCGGAAGGGCACGCTGTCATCTTTCTTGTCGCCCCAGCCGCTGGCCGCTTTCAGCGCCGGATCCTGCTGGTGCCCCTGCATGAAGTGGCAGCCGAACATGATCATGCGGGCCACCCAGAAGAAAAGAATCTCGTAGGCGGTAATGAGCAGTGTTGTGGGGTAGAACACTTGCTGGTCGCGGGTTTTCTCCGGCCAGCCCAGGGTGGTGAAGGGCAGCAGGCCGGAGGAGAACCAGGTGTCGAGCACGTCGGTGTCCTGGGTCAAATCTGAGCTTCTGCACTTCGAACATTTCGCCGGAGCTTCGCGGGCGACGATGATCTCGCCGCAAGCGCAGTGCCAGGCGGGGATGCGGTGGCCCCACCACAACTGGCGGGAGATGCACCAGTCGTGGATGTTGTGCATCCAGTTCAAATAAATGGTGCGGTAGTTGTCCGGCACGATGGTGATCTCGCCGTTCTCAACCACTTCGGCGGCGCGATCGGCGAGCGGCTTGATCTTGATAAACCACTGGGTGGAAAGCCGCGGCTCAACCACCGCCCCGCAGCGGTCGCACTTGCCGAGCGCGATGATGTGGTCCTTTTCGCCCACCAGAAATCCGCCCGCGCTCAGGTCGGCCAGCACGCGTTTGCGGGCTTCATATCTATCTAAACCAGAATACGGGCCCGCATTCTGGTTCATGTGGGCATGCTCGTCCATCACGTCAAGCTGCGGCAGGTTGTGGCGCAGGCCTGCCTGGAAGTCGTTGGGGTCGTGCGCCGGAGTAACCTTCACTGCGCCCGTCCCGAACTCGGGCTGCGCCAGATCGTCGGTGATGATGGGAATCTCGCGGTTCATCAGCGGCAGCAGAACTTTCTTGCCGTGCAGATGGGTATAGCGTTCGTCTTTTTCGTTCACAGCAACCGCGGTATCTCCCAGCATCGTCTCGGGGCGCGTGGTGGCGACGGTGATGAACTCTTCTTTACCGTTCACCCCACCGACAACCGGGTAGCGGATCTCCCACAGCTTGCCGGGGACTTCTTCGTGCTTGACCTCGAGATCGGAAATCGCGGTCTCGTGCTGCGGGCACCAGTTGACGATGTATTTGCCGCGATAGATCAGGCCTTCTTCATAGAGGCGGACGAAAACCTCGCGCACCGCGCGCGAGAGATTTTCGTCCATGGTGAAATATTCGCGGTCCCAGTCCACGGACGCGCCCAGGCGCTTCATCTGGTCGAGAATGGCGCTGCCGTAGAGCTTCTTCCACTCCCAGACGCGCTCGATGAACTTCTCGCGCCCCATGTCGCGGCGCTTCTTGCCTTCGCTGGCGAGCTGCCGCTCCACCATCATTTGCGTGGCGATGCCGGCGTGGTCGGTGCCGGGCAGCCACAGAGTGAGGAAGCCGCGCATGCGATGCCAGCGCACGATGATGTCCATCTGCGTCTGGTTGAGCATGTGGCCCATGTGCAGGCGCCCGGTGACGTTGGGCGGGGGCAGCAGCAGGGTGAATACCGGACGGTTTTCACCGGGCGGCGGCGTGGGCACAGAGAACAACTTTTCGCTGATCCAGTAGTCGGCCCAGCGCTTTTCGATGGCGCCGGGTTCGTAGGATTTGGGGAGGTCGGGCATGAGGGCAGCTTTCAGCTCTTAGCTCCTAGCTCTTAGCTTGAACCTCTTCCGAGACGCCGGCGTTCACTGCGAAAACCTCCGCAGTGGGGTCTGGCTAAAAGCTTAAGAGCTGAAAGCTGATCTTCGATCTTACAGTTCGCGGAAAAAGCTGGTCAAACGACACCCCGGGGATCTCACTTTGAAAGTGACGTTATCGCAGCGTAGCCAAGCAGGCTGATGATCAGTCCCAACAAAAGGCCGGAAAGAATTCGCTCGCGTCGTGAATAACTCGGGGAAAAGACCGCGAACGGCCAAGGGCCCTTTCCAGGAATCCAAAAGTTGAACGCCAGCAGTGCGATAGCAACTAGGACGACGAGAAGGTGGTGAAGCCAAGATAGCGACTGCATTCACGACCTCTTCCCGACGCGCCGCCGTTACTCCGAAAGCCCGGGGCCGCGGGTTTGGCTACAGGCTAGGCTAAAGGCTGTGTTTCGATCCCCTAAAGTTCCCCCATCCCATGCCGATAGTCAGGGTAAATCGGACGCACATCCTGCCGATGACCCTTCGAGGAAAATTCCGCGTCATGGTTGCCGTGGCTGCTCTGGGCCTGCTGTTGGTGGCGGGCTTCTGGATCAAAAGCCAGCGCTCCAGCATGTTGTCAGAGAAGTTGCAGAAGACGAAAAATCTCGTAGAAATCCCATTCTCCATCATGGAGCAGCAACACCAACTGGAAGTGGAAGGCAAGATCAGCCGGGCGGAGGCGCAAAAGCGTGTGATCGAGGCCATTCGTGTCATGCGCTACGGCCAGGACAATTATTTCTGGATCAACGACGAGCATCCCACGATGGTGATGCATCCCATGAAACCGGAACTTGATGGAAAGGACCTCAGCGATCTTAAAGATCCGGACGGGAAGGCCATTTTCGTGGAGTTCGTCAATGCGGCGCGCAATCCTGAAGGGGACTTCGTCTACTACCAGTGGCCGAAGCCGGGACAAACCCAGCCCGTGGCCAAACTTTCCTTCGTGAAGCGATTTGCTCCATGGGGATGGATCGTTGGCACCGGCATCTACATTGACGACCTGGACACCGCTTGGCGGAAAAGCGCCTTCACTGCCGGAGCACTGGCCTTTGCCTGCCTGATCCCGTTGCTGGTGGTGGCGCTCACCACTTCGCGTTCCACCTTCGTCCGCCTGCGGGAGATGATTGAGCGAATCAAAGACATCGCCCAAGGAGAGGGTGATCTCACCAAACGCATCGAGATCACAACGCAGGATGAAATCGGAGAGCTGGCCACCTGGTTTAACGCCTTCGTGGACAGACTCCACGAGATTCTCGCCCAGGTGGCCAGCAACACCCAGAGCCTGGCGGCGGCGGGGAAAGACATTGCGGCCTCGTCCCGGGAGCAAGCCGAAGGGGTGGAATCGCAGAAGGACCAGACCAATCAGGTGGCGACCGCCATGCAGGAGATGGTCGCCACGGTGCAGCAGGTTTCGGAGAATTGCAACACGGCTTCCACGGCCTCGCAGAAAGCTTCGGAGTCAGCCCATCAGGGAGGCCAGATCGTAGAAGAAACCCTCGCCCGGATGCGCGCGATCTCAAAGTCCGTGGGCAGCACCGCCAAAGAGATCCAGGAACTGGGCAAGCGATCCGACCAGATTGGACAGATCATCGCGGTGATCGATGACATCGCCGACCAAACCAACCTGCTGGCCCTGAATGCGGCCATCGAAGCGGCGCGCGCCGGCGAGCAGGGACGCGGGTTCGCGGTGGTGGCGGACGAAGTTCGCAAGCTGGCGGAGCGCACCAGCACTGCCACCAAAGAAATCACCGACATGATCCGCAAAATTCAGACCGAGACCAAGAATGCAGTTGCGGCCATGCTCGCGGGCACCAAAGAAGTGGAACTGGGGGTGGAATCCACCACTCAGGCGGGATCTTCGCTGCATGAAATCATCCAGACCAACGAACACGTCGGCGATATGATCGCCCACATCGCCACTGCAGCCACGGAACAGTCCGCCACTACCGAGCAGATCAACAGCAGCGTCGAGCGGATCGCCAAAATCGCCGCCTCCGGCGCGGTCGCCATGAAACAGACCAACGAGGCTCTGCAGGATCTCTCAGCGCTGGCCACCAATCTCCAGAAACTGGTCGGCCAATTTCGCCTGCGCACCAATGGCGGTCGCGGGACTGTGGCGCACGGCAACGAATCGCATCTGGATGGAAAGGTCACTCGAAGCGTGGACTTTGCCCGGGTGAAAATGGCACACCGCAGTTGGCGGGTCCGCCTGCGGCGCTTCCTGGACGGAAGCGAGGCGATTGATCCGCACAAACTGGGCTCTCATGAGGAATGCGAATTGGGGCGGTGGATCTACGCCGATGCCTTGCCGAATTATGGACAGCTGCCGGATATCCAGGCCCTGGAAAAGAAGCACAAGGAAATGCATGCCCTGGTCAAAGATGTGGTGGGATTGAAAGACGCGGGCCAAATCGCGGAAGCGGAAGCCCGTTACTCCGAGGTTGCCAAAGCGGCTGAGAACGTGGTTGCCCTGCTGGACCGGGTGGAGAGGCAGGTGAGTGATTCCCGCCAGTTTGCCGGCGCGACTTCGGCGTAGAAGCTCATTCACCAGGATGGCCGCGGATTCAGTTGCCGGCCCATCCCGTACTTCACGAATGCAGCGCCCGATTATTTCTTTGCCAGCTTCCTGGCAATTTCTTCCACCAGCTTGGGTTTGAGTTCGGCGAGGACGCTTTCCACGATGTTGGAGATTACCGCGGAGTCGGCTGCAGAGGAGGAAGCGGCCGCGGCTGCGGCCAGGGCAGAGGCTTCGGCGGGAGGGGCGGCAGGCCGGTTCTCCCGGATGTCTTTGAAATCGGAGGCAGCTTGACCGGATGCGGCCGGTTCGGATGTGACCGAGAAATCACCGTTCGAGCCTGACGCATCCGAGGGAACCTCGGGATGAATCGCGGCATCGTGCTGTGCCTGCGCCGCGGCCAGTTCCGCAGCAGCGGCATCGGCGAGTTGGGCGGTGAATTCGGGACTGGAGAGGGAATCGCGAATCTGCCGCCAGCGGGCCCAGGCGGCGGCCACATCGGGTGGTTGTTCGTCTTCCGCATTAGTGTCCGATGGAACTGCCGTGAGCGAGTCTGCGCTGGCATCGTGGCCCACTGAAGCTGCCGCTGCCACTTCTGCCTGTTCCGGTTCCGATGGTTCGGGCTGTGAAGGAGCTTCCTGGCCTGGTGCCGCGACCGCCTCGACATTCACGGCCTCGCTTGGAGAATCGTGAGGTATCTCTGCGACCGCTACTGCATCGGCAACCTCGGGCGCGGCACTCGCCTCGAACTCCTCGCTTGGTTGCGCCTCCAGCGCCGGCTCAGGCGCCGCTGAGGATGTGAACTCGGCTTCCATGGCGGGCTCGGGCACTGCGGCGGTTTGTTCGGCGACGGCATCCGCCGGCACTTCGGCTTCAGCCTTTGCGACAAGACCCAGATCTTCCACCGCGGCGGTTTCTTCCGCGCTGAGGTCTGCGGCTGCGACCGGGGCAGGTTCCGCCACTTCGTGTTCTTGCGCGTGGCTTGCCTCGACTGCTTCCCAGGAGACGGCGCCCGTGGCGCCTGGCTGCGCGTCAATGGCTTCGGCAGCAATTTCCTCTTCCGCTCTCGCGCTTTCCGTGTGTGAAGCAGCGTAGGGAACTTCGGCTTCCGCCACGGCAGTTTCCGCGTGCGCACTGGCGGAGCCTGATTCGGCGTAAACCTTTTGCATCTCCTGCTCGAGAATCAGCCCAGAGACGCTTTCATCCAACGGCACTTCCTCAGCGATCCAGCGGGCGCTGTACAGCTCTTCCACCAGGGAACCGTGGCCGCGAGGATAAACCTCGACTCCGTGCGATGCGAGAGCGCCAGCGTGCGCTTCCGCGGAAACGATGCCCTCGAACTGGACGCCGCCGAGCGGCCCCAGGGCCGCCAAGGCATCGGCGACCTCGGTCTCCGAGAGCCGCCCCTCGGGCGCAGGAACCGGTTCCGGTGCCGCGTGTTCCCCGAGCGCGGCGGCAGGCGCGGGTTCGTACTCGACTTCCTCTACCGGCTCCGGCGCACTGGCAAGCGCTTCCGATTCTTCAACGGCTTCCGATTCTTCTGTGTCCTGATGCGACTGAATCGCGGCTACGGACTCTGCCACCGCGGTTTCGACGACCGGGGCCGCAGTGAACGCCTCGATGTGTTCTGCCACTGGAACTTCGGACTCTACCGGCACGGCGGCGAAAGTGGTAGCAAACTCGGGCGCCGATAGCGCGGCTTCTATCTCCGCTATCTCGGCCGGCCGTGCCGCCTCCGCTGGCCCCTCTTCTTCCTGCTCTTGTTCAGCCGCTGGCGCAACCTCGCCCGAGAGCGATGCCACCGCTTCCCGAATGGCGGCAAGCTCCTCGGAAGTGATGTCGGGCGGAAGGTTCACCGCAAAAGACGGTTCCTCCGGAGCCTCCGCCTGTGCGGTCCCCGGAACGCGCAGGTCATGGAACGCGGTGGGCCGTCCGTACCTTTCTTCCTCCACATTCGCCGTAGCGGGAATCGGAATGCGCAGGCGATCTTTCCAATCGGTTTCGGCTTCGGGCTTCGCTGGTTTTTCGATCTTCGCGGGCGATGCCACAACTTCCACGGGGACTTTCTTGCCGGCCGGCGCCTCAGCTTCGGGCCTCGCCGGCGACCCCTTAGCTTGCGTGGCCTTGCTTTGAGAACTCTTACCCTGAGTCTTTTGGGTGGCCTTCCCCACCGGCTGGGGAGCGATCTTGTCCTCAAGCTTGGCGAGGACGGTCAGCAATTCGGTAGCTTCGAAGGGCTTGATGATGAAGGCGTCGGCGTGAACCCGCTTGGCTTCTTCTGCTTTGAAAGGCTCGAGTTTCCCGACGGTCAGCAGTACCGGAATTGCGGCGGTTTCTTGCGCCTCTTTAAGCCGCTGGCACACTTCCAACCCACTGTAGCCGGGCATATATACATCGAGGATGATGATTTCCGGCTTCTGCTCGGCGATGCGTTTGAGGGCGGCTGAGCCATTGTTGACGGTAAGCACCTCATAGCCGGCATCGCTCAGGATCTTCCGGCCCATGTTTTGCGCGGTAACGCTGTCGTCAGCCAGCAGGATTCTTTTAGCCAAGGGATTCCCCGAGCATGGGGGAGCTACGCGAAGTTAACGTGTCCCGGAACGTAAGTCAACGAATCGAAGGGGATAGTTACGTTACCAGCGGACTAGTTCCTCTGCGGAAGGCGGTTGCTTATCCCCTCGCCAGCCACGGCGATAAGGGGGCAACCAGCGACGGCAGCCAGAGCGTGATCGCGGCGCGGGCGGAGGCGCCCGCGCCACATTCTCTACAAGGGGATAATCTTGTGAAGCCCTTTCTTTTTCTTGTGCTTACTGGACGAAGTCGCCGCCTCGTCGTCGGAATTCTGCTGGCTCTGGCCGGACGCCTGACCGGTGGTGCCTTGGCTGGCCGTCGCGTTGGAGTTGATCTCATTGGTCTGCGGCGGAGCCGGCGGGGGCGCAGTGCCCGGATCCACGTTGGGAGTAAGTTCGTTTGAGTCGGTTGAGGCCACGTTGGGCTTCAGTTCGTTGGGGTCGGCCTGGGCCGGCGCGCTGGGATCGTCCGAACGCGGTACGGGCTGGTTGGGAGCAGGGGTGCCGGTCTTGATGGTCTCCACCGAGAGGGTATTGTTCTCTTTGGCGCCGCTCATGGCATTGGTGGCTTCCCGGACCACTTCGGTTGCGCTGAGCGGCTTGGGGTCCACCAGCGTGGGCTCGCCGACTTTTGCCGCAGTAGAGGTGTCAGGATGGCGGCGCATGGTGCTCATCACCTTGGCCATGACTCCGCTCTCGCGGCGGCTGTCTTCTTCGGCTTTGTTCTGGGCCACCGCGGCGTGGGTGGGCTTTGGTATGGGCCGGTGCAGGGCCGCCAGCCGCAGCTTGGCGTCGTCGGCGCGATCCATGACGGGGTAGCGGGTCAGGACGCGGGAATAAGCTTCCGCAGCCTTATTGGTGAAGTCGTCGAGCAGGCGCTGCTTGGCCAGCTTCCCTGCGTCGTTTTTCGGATTATCGCGGGCGTTGACGACGGCGATTTCGCGTTCATACGACTGCCCGAGGAGGTACAACGCCTCGTCTGCCTTGCTGTAGAGAGGGTAGCGGTCCACGACGGAATGCAGGCGGGCGATGGCGGCCGGGTAAGACTCCCGCAGATAGTAGAAGCGGCCGATTTCGTACTCACGCTGCGCCAGAACCTCCTGCACTTCGAGAAGCTTCTTCTTGGC
>DATJXG010000106.1:0-3408 GCA_035500455.1 Terriglobales bacterium
GAGTGGATCTGGAATGGATGTTTATCGAGGGTACGTTTATGAGCGAGCAAGAAATCAAAGTCAAAGTGAAGAACGCCCAAGGCGCCCCGCAAGCGGAAGAGGCGCAGGCCCCGGCGGAAGAGTCCCTGCAAGGAGACGCGCAGATGAAAAAACTTTCCGCCGAGATGGACGATCTGCGGCAAACGCTCCTTCGCCGGCAGGCCGATTTTGACAATTACCGTAAGCGCATCGAAAAAGAACGCGCCGAGGATTCCAAGCGCGCCACGGCGCGCATCGTCGAGTCGCTGATTCCCACCGTGGACAGTTTTGAGCACGCGCTGGCGGCTCACAAGGAAGACGAATACGCCGGCTATCGCAAGGGCTTTGAACTCATCTACAAACAGCTTTTGGACCATTTGGCAAAACTTGGCGTGGAGCGGATCGAGCCCCTCGGCAAGCCCTTCGATCCGCACATGCACCAGGCCATGGATCGCACGGAAACCACCGAGCACGCCGACGGCACGATTCTCGAAGTGTTCCAGCCCGCTTATGTGTATCACGGGCGCGTGCTGCGCCCGGCGATGGTGCGCGTAGCGGTTCATCCCGTCGGCGCATCCAACCGCGCAGTGAACTGATTTGAAACTTCGCGCGTGGCGGCGAGTCTTCCGCTGAGTTTCTCTGTTATCTTCCAATAAGAATGAGGAATTGAACGTAACGAGATATGGCCAAGGCACACCAACGCGATTACTACGAAATTCTGGGAATCACCAAAACGGCTTCGATCGAGGAGATCAAGTCTGCCTACCGAAAAGCGGCGTTAAAGTGGCACCCGGACCGCAATCCAGAGAATAAAGAAGACGCCGAACACAAATTCCGCGAGTGCACCGAGGCGTACAGCATCCTGAGCGATCAACAGAAGCGCCAGATTTACGACACATACGGGCATGAAGGCCTGGCCGGCGTGGGCGCGCAACCGGACTTCAATGGCACGATCTTCCAGGACTTCCACGACATTTTCGGCGAATTCTTTGGGTTTGACGACGTGTTTGGCGGCGGGGGCCGGCGGCGTGGCGGGGGTCGCCGCGTACAGCGCGGTGCGGACTTGCGCTACGACATGACGCTGACGTTTGAGGAAGCGGCCGCGGGCATCACCACCAAGATTCGTGTGCCGCGCCAGGAATACTGCGAAGCCTGCAACGGCACGGGTGCGAAAAAGGGTACCGGGGTCGTTGCCTGCCAGGCCTGCGGCGGCCGCGGGCAAATGATTTATCAGCAGGGTTTTTTCACCATCAATCGCACCTGTCCGGCATGCCAGGGCGCGGGCCAGATCGTCAAGGAGCGTTGCCCGGAGTGCAAGGGACAAGGGCGGATGGATCGCGAGCGCACCATCGAATTGCGCATTCCTCCCGGCGTGGACACCGGCACCCGGCTCCGCGTGCAAGGTGAAGGCGAGCCAGGCCCGAACGGGGGTCCCACCGGCGATTTGTACGTGGTGCTGGAGGTAAAGGAGCACAGCTTCTTCGAGCGGCGCGGCGCGGATCTTTACTGCACGATTCCGCTGAGCATCGCGCAGGCCTCGCTCGGCACGGAGATTCACGTTCCCGGGCTAACCGGCGAAGAGCGGCTCAAAATTCCTGAGGGTACCCAGAGTGGCGCGGTGTTCCGCATCAAGGGCAAGGGCCTGCCCGACCCGCACGGTGGCGGGCGCGGCGACTTGTACTATCACGTGCGCGTGCTCACGCCGACGAAGCTGACGCGCGAGCAGCGTAAGCTGATGGAGCAGCTGGACGCCACGCTGAAAGTCGAAAACAAGCCCGCGGACCGCAATTCGTCCCTCTACGACAAAGTGAAAGACATCTTCAGCTGAGTTGAACTGCTTCCTATTGTAGCGGCCGCCTTCTGGGGCGGGCGCACTTCGTGGCAAGATAGGGCCCATGCGCCGGCGCTTCTTCATCGAAAAGTTCGAAAACAAACAGGCCATCATGGAAGGCGAAGCCGCGCATCATCTCGGCCGTGTATTGCGCGCGCAACCCGGCCAACTCTACGAGCTCAGCGATGGCGCGCAGGTGTGGCTGGGGCGCATTGACACCGTTTCGCGAGACTCGGTCCAGTTCTCCCTCTTGGAGGAATTGGCCGGCTATTCTTCACCCATCGAAACCACCCTCCTGCTTTCCGTTGTGAAGTTCGATTCGTTTGAATGGGCGCTGGAAAAGGCGACCGAGCTCGGTGTGCGCTCCATCATTCCACTTGCCGCGGCGCGCAGCGAAAAGGCGCTCCTGGCCGCCGCGCCCAAGCGTGCGGAACGTTGGAAGAAGATACTGCTGGAGGCTTCGCAACAGTCGCGCCGAGTGCAAGTCCCTGTCTTGCACTCGCTGGCGAAGCCGGAGGCCGCATTCGGCGCGCAGATCGAAGGTCTGCGCCTGTTCTTCTCCGAAGCCCCACAGGCCAGACCGCTGCGTGAGGTTTTGCGGGGTGAGCAAGCCCGCACGGTTGCGCTGGCGATCGGTCCGGAGGGCGGCTGGACCGATGCGGAATTTGCCGCCGCTCGCGGCGCGGGATTTCAGGATGCCTCTCTCGGTAATCTGATCTTGCGCACCGAAACCGCCGTTGTTGCGGCGCTTGCCAACATCATCTTCGCGCTTGAGACTGAGTGAGGCGTTGAACGGGATGTAGCTCGTCCCTTCAGGGGCGAGGGGGTGGCTGAACCCGGGCGATCATCCTGCCATGTGTAGAAGACCTCAGGCCTGAAGGCCTGAGCTACCCGGATGCAATGCTAAAGGCAACAGAAAAGGGCATCGCGGAATCGAATACGGAGCGCCGCGCATGGCCGCACCGGATTCTTTCGCAATTCGACGCTGGCGCGACGTTCGCAACGCATGTTATAAATTAAAGGTAGTCGGAGATGCACAAACCTGGCGAGAACTTGACCACTCCTCCCGCGGGCGGCACACCCAACGCCCCGAACTCCCTTTTGCCACCGGCAATTTCCCAAAAGTCATCTCCGCCGCACCCCGAATCCCATCACCTGCTGCGTCATGAGATCCGTGTGTGGACGCGAGACCTGCTCATCGCCATCGGCCTCGCGCTCGTCATCATCGTCTTTCTCTATCAGCCGGTGAAGGTTGAAGGCACCAGCATGGCGCCGCTGCTCTCTGACCAGGAACGCATCTTCATCAACAAATTTGTCTACCGGTTTGAAGCCATCCACCGCGGAGACGTGGTTGTTTTCTGGTATCCCCTGGATCGCACGAAATCTTTTATCAAGCGCGTCATCGCCTTGCCCGGCGAGACAGTGGAGCTTCGCCACGGCATCCTGTATGTCAACGGCCAGTTGGTTCCCGAGCCGTATGTGCCGCCGCAATATTCCGATGTGACCGACTTCGGCCCGGTGAAAGTCCCCAAAGGCAATTACTTTGTGATGGGGGATCA
>DATJXG010000107.1:0-6392 GCA_035500455.1 Terriglobales bacterium
CACGCGCCCCAGCTTCTCCAGTTGCGTGCTCTTTCCGCAACCATCCAATCCCTCGAATGTAATAAAGCGGCCTCGTCCGGATGTAGTGGGCATGCCCGGAATCATAGCAAAGCAAGCCCCGTCCGCGTAGTGCCGGCGTCACCTCGGCCAGTCCTCCGCGCCCTCGGCGGCAGTCCCTTGGCGTCCTCGGCGGCGTTTCTCGGTGCCCTCCGCGTCTTAAGATTTTGCCTTTCCAGAGAGTACAAGCCAAGGTATCCACAACTGCCCGCCAGCCTGTCATCAAATCTTTACCAGTCGTTAACAGTCCTGTAACACCCTCCCAATACATTGGCCCAGCAGGAAACCCGCGCCCAATCCGGCATTTGAAGCCGAATGCGAATCCCAGGAAGGAAGGTTCGTCACATGAAGCTAAAGCTCGCACTGCTCGGCCTGCTCGCCATATCGCTGGTCGGCACCATGTTCGCCGCCGAAGGCCCCACGCCCAAAGGCGTTCCCCACCTCGACCACGTGTTCTTCATCATGATGGAGAACCACGGCTACGGCCAGATCATCAACAACCCCAACGAGCCCTTCGTCAACCAATACGCCAGGTCCGCCAATCTCGCCACCAACTACTTCGCCGTCGCTCACCCCAGCCTGACCAACTATCTTGAAGTTACCGGCGGTTCGAACTTCGGCGTTCTCAACGACAACTCGCCTGACTGGCACAACGCCAGTTGCACCACCAACCTCGCCTCCGCCACCACTTCTCTGGACAACGGCACCGCCCCCGCCATCTGCCCCATCTGGGGAACCGGCACCGACGCTGCCACCCCGGCCGTCGATTTCAGCAACGAAACCTCGGGCCCTCCCGGAGAAAACAACATTGACGGCGTCCGCTCCATTCCCGCCTCCACCAACATTCTCGGCAAGACCATCGCCGACCAACTCGCCGAGCACGGCATGAACTGGAAGAGCTATCAGGAAAGCCTGCCGCTTATCGGCGCCGACGGGGTGAACAACAGCGACGGCTTTTTCACCGACAAGACGGACTTCAGCGCCATCCTGCCGACCCTCACTCCGCCGCTCACCTCAGACGATCTCGTGGCCCTGTACGCCGTGAAGCATAACCCCTTCGTTTATTTCCGCAGCGTGCAGGAAGGCGAGAACCGCCACAGCACCCTCAAGAACTCCGTAGGCTTTGAAGGCGCGCATGGCCTGTTCGCCGATCTCGGCTCCGGAAACGTGCCCGACTTCCTCTTCATCGTGCCCAACCAATGCAACGACCAGCACGGACGCGGCAACGCCGGTGCTTTCTGCAACTTCGATCCCACCGACGACGGCAGCCAGGCCGGCCTGAATCCGGCACTGATCTACCTCGGCGACGTCACCGTGGAACGCATCGTAGAAGCGATCCATCGTTCCCCGGCATGGCGGCATGGCCGCAACGCCATCGTCCTCACCTGGGACGAGAACGACTACAGCCTGGCCCCCAACATCAACCAGGTAGCCACCATCGTGGACACCAACTACGGCTTCCACGGCGTGCAGAGCGGCGCCTTCTACACTCACTACTCGCTGCTCAAGACGATGGAGGCGGGTTTCGGCCTACCCTGCCTCAACCACGCCTGCGACGACGGCGTAAACGTAATGTCCGACCTCTTCGCCGGCTACCACCACAAATAGACCGCCGGAAGAAGAAAAGCAGAAACGCCCCAAACTAAAAAGGCCCGCTCCCAAACCGGAAGCGGGCCTATTTTTGTAGCGCCGGCGTCCCGCCGGCGACCCAGGCGCCAGCCACCCCAGCGCCCACGGCAGCCGCTCCGCGCCCTCTGCGATTTAAGGTTTTGCTTTCCCCACCCCGACCGTAGCGCCGGCGTCCCGCCGGCAACCCCGATAGATCCATGCAACCCATCATCCGCCCCTGAACGGATTAAAAATCTCCACCCCAAAATGCCTGAAATCCCGCTCATTCCTAGTAGCTACAGTCAGCCGGTGCACCCGCGCCGTCGCCGCAATCATGGCATCTTCCAGCAGATGCTCCGACACCCGCTCTATGATCCGCCCCCACTCCCGGAAGCAGTGCGCATCCATCGACAGGACCTGATAAGAAGCCGCCAGTTCATCCGCCCACTGCCCGATCTCCTCTGCCTTTGCCGGATACTGCCGTCTCGCCCGCTCAATTCCCGCCTGCAGTTCACCCAGGGTTACGGCGGAGAGAAAGAGGTTTTCCTCCGGCTGGCTCCTCAACCACGCCACCACCGCCCCATGAGGACGCGGCTTGCGCAGCTCCGACACCACGTTGGTATCCAGCAGATACCTGCTCACTCGAGTTCCAGAAGCGCGCGCCGCCGCAGCTTCCGGCGCCCCGCCAGGATGCCGTCAAAACGCGCTTCCGGAGCCAGCAACAGGGCTTTGAGTCCGGGCCGGGCCGCCCGCTGCAAGCGGTTCCACTCTTCCATCGGCACCAGCACCGCCGTCTCAATTCCGCGCCGCGTCACAACCTGCGGCCCCTTCCGGATGGTGGCATTCAGCAGTTCGCTGAACCGTGCTTTCGCATCCTGCACCTGCCATGAAGCCAAAGGAAGTTACCTCCACGTGCATTGTACTGACTAGTCATATGACTAGTCAAAGAGGGTTTTGCTGCCAACGCTTCGATGAGCCCCACCGTCAACATCTCCCCTCCGCGCCCTCGGCGGCCTTCCTCCGCGTCCTCTGCGTTTTAAGGTTTTGCTCTCCCCAGCCCGACCAGCCCGACCAGCCCGCCCCAAAAAGAAAAAGCCCACTCCCCATCGGGAGCAGGCTTCCTTGCCAGCTATCTGCCACTAATTCTCCGGCGGCAGCAACATCCCCTTCTCCAAATGCCGCGTCACATGCGCATATGACGCCGCATGCGGATCATGCGTCACCATCACCACGGTCTTATGGAAGTCCTCATTCAAGCGCTTCAGGATCTCCAGCACCTCGGTCGCCGAGTGGCTGTCCAGATCGCCGGTAGGTTCATCCGCCAGCAATAACGTCGGATCGCTGACGATGGCGCGCGCAATCGCGACTCGCTGCTCCTGCCCGCCGGATAGCTGCTTCGGCAAGTGATGCACCCGCTCCTCCAGCCCCACCAGCTTGAGCGCCGTCATCACGTGGTCCCTCCGCTGCGCCGCATTCAGCTTGGTCAGCAGCAAGGGCAACTCGACATTCTCGAACGCGGTGAGCACGGGAATGAGGTTGAACGTCTGAAACACGTACCCAATGTGGACGTTCCGCCAGTGCGCCGATTGGCTGTCGTTGAAGCGGAAGATATTCTCCCCCAGCACCAGCAGTTCGCCCGAGGTCGGCCGGTCAATCGCCGCGATCATATTCAGCAGCGTCGTCTTGCCCGATCCCGAAGGCCCCATCAGCGCAAGAAACTCCCCGCCCGCGATCTCGATCGAAACATCGTCCAGCGCCTTCACCTCAAACGCATCGCGCTTGAAGATCTTGCTGACGTTCCGCGCCTGCACCACTTTCGTCTGGGTAGCGATATTGGCAACCGTAGCAGTACTCATGACTGTCCCTTTATTTTGATTTTGTCGCCGTCCTGCAGATTCTGCGGCCCGGCGGTGATCACGTCCTCGCCGCCATTCAGCCCTTGCACCAGCACGCCGCCGCTCCTCTGAGCGACGACGTGGACCTCGCGCATCAGCGCCTTGTTGTTGAATGCCAGAAACACAACTTTCTTGCCGTCGTGATCGCGCACCGCATTGCTGGGCACGAAAACCCCCGTGGGTTCCGAGCCTCCGGCCTTTGGAGTTTCTTCGGCGAGGAACTTCACCGTCGCGTTCATCTCCGGCCGCAAATATGCATCCGGATGCAGTATCTGCACCTTCACCTGCACCGTTGCCTTCTGCCGGTTCGCCTCGGGTGAAATCTGCGCGATCTCGCCTTCGTATTTGCGGTCGGGGTAGGCGTCCACCGTAACGATCCCCTTCTGGTTCGGACCGAGCTTGGCGAAGTCGTCCTGCGCGATGTCCAGCTCCACCTGGATGTCATTCAGATCGGCCAGCGCCACCACTTCGCCCTGCGGTCCGCCCTCCGCGGTGCTGGCGAATTGCGACGTCACCAGCTCGCCTTTCTCCGCCGTGCGCTCCAGGATTGTGCCCGTCACCGGCGCGCGGATCACAGTCGCGTCCAGCTGCGACTTCGCGTACGCCTCCTGCCCTTCCGCCTGAACCAGCGCTCCCTGAGCCCGCGCGATCTCCTCCGCCCGCGGCCCGATGTTCACCAGCCGCGCCGCCTGCTGCAGCGACTGCACGCGCTGCTGGTCAGACTCATACTTCGCCGTGGCGTCATCCAGCGCCTGCTTCGAAAGAACTCCCGAAGCTACCAGTTCCTTGGTGCGGTCCAGCGTGATCTTGTCATTCGTAGCCGTGGCCTGCGCCTCATCCAGGTTGTGTTGCGCCTGCAACACCTCCTGCGGACGCGACCCATGCTGCAACTCTTCCAGGTACGCTCGCGCGCTTTCCGCCGCGCCCCGCGCCTGCTGATACTGCGCCCGGAACTCGTCATCTTCCAGGCGGACCAGCACCTGGCCCTCTTTCACCTTGTCGCCCTTCTCCACGCCAATCCACTTCACCCGTCCGGTGACCTTGGAGTTCACGTTGATCTTGTGGTGCGCCACGATGTACCCGGTAGCCGACAGCACCACCCCTCCGCCGGTCGCCGGACTCTCCGCCGTCGCTCGCGCCACTTCCACCTCCGGCGCCGATGGCGCCAGCAAGCGGTAAGCCAGAGCCGAGACGCTCAAGACCACAACTACTGCGATTCCGACGACGATGTAGCGCCGCGCCCAAACCGGCCCGTCCCCGCCGCTACCCCCACGGTCAGAGCGGTCAATCCGCAATCCCTTCAACTCGTCGTGTTTGGTATCAATCGACATGTTTGGAAATTCGTCGTTGGTCCTTGGTCGAAATACCTGAGTCTCCGACCCAGCGCCTTTGCCAACGACCAACGACCAAGGACCAACGACGCTTCTCTTATCCCCTCAACGCATTCAAAATATTCTGCCGCGAAGCATGCCAGGCCGGGAAAATTCCTCCCACCAGCCCCATGAACACGGCAAACGCCACGGCATAGGCCACCACCGCCGGCGTCATCTGCAAGCCAAACACAACTTCGCTGAAGGTGGTCTGATTCTGCGTCCCGGTAGTCATGCCGTTGAACGGCAGCATCAGCAAGATCCCCACCAGCGCTCCCAGCAGCGAGAGCATCACCGCCTCCAGCACAAACGAAGTCAGAATGCTCGGCCGCGAGAACCCTACCACGCGCAGCGTCGCAATCTCCCGCGCGCGATAGGCCACCGCCGCGTACATCGTGTTCATGGCCGCGAAACTCGACCCGATCGCCATGATGATCGCCACCACCCATCCGATGAACTTGATCACGTTCCCGGAACTCGTCTGCTTGGCGTAGTAGTCGGTCTCGAGCGAGCCATCCAGCTTCAGCCGCTGATCGTCGCTCACCCGATGTACCAGCGCCTGCGCCGCCACGGGGTCGGTAGCCCGCAGATATGCCGAGCTGAAAACGCCTTGCCGGTCGAAATCGGAGTTCATCTGGTTCACATCGCCCCACACTTCCGATTCATAAGCCGTGCCCCCGGCGTCAAAAATTCCCACCACCTGCCAGTTGCCTTTGCCGAAGTAAACCGTGTCGCCCACGTTGGCATGCTGGAAGCGCTTGTGAATCATGTCGCTCACCACGATCTCGCGCTGCCCCGGCGTGAACCAGCGCCCCTGCACCAGCTTCACGCCGGACCGCAGTTCCAACCCGTCCGGCATCATGCCGCGCACCGAAACGTTGGCCTCGCCTGAGCCGTCGGCCCGGTTCAGCACGATCACCACCACCGTCTCGCCCGAAACCATCGGATCGCCATGGCTGTCCTTGGCGATGCCCGGCAGCGTCTTCAGCGTGGGAAAGTCCTCCGCCGGAAACGGCCCGGTAAGTTCGCTGGTCGATCCCTTGCGCAGCACCATCACGTTCAGCGGATTGCCGCTGCTCACGAACGCCTTCTGCAAACCCGCCAGCAGCGCCATGATGAACAAAGCCGTGGTCACCGTCAGCGCGATGCCCAGCGCCGTCATGATAGTCAGGCCCTTGCGCAGCCTGAGATTCCGTATGTTGTAGCTGATAGGGATTGCCATAATATTTCCGCTTGGAATCAGCTCCTCTGCGTCCTCGGCGGCTGTTCTCCGCGCCCTCTGCGTTTTAAGGTTTTGGGCTCAGCCGGTCTAAGCTTTCCACTCAGCCGATGTGCCGCAACCCATCCACAATGCCCAGCCGCGAAGCGTGGTACGACGGAATCACTGCGCTGACGAATCCCATCAAGGCAGCCACCACCCACGCCACCAGCATGGTGGGGGCCGAAACCGTCAGGGCGCCCA
>DATJXG010000108.1:0-10761 GCA_035500455.1 Terriglobales bacterium
GTGCGAAGCACGGCGAGCATGCGCTCGTTTTCCCAGGGCTTCTGCAGGAAGTCGCGGGCGCCGCGGCGCATGGCTTCGACGGCCAGTTCGACGTTGCCCCACGCGGTCATCACGATCACGGGAATGCTGCTGTCGGAAGAGACGATCTCGGAGAGCAGGTCGAGACCTTCCTGGCCGGAAGTAGTGTCGCGGGTGTAGTTCAGATCGATGAGGACAGCATCGTAGGAATCGGTGGCCAGAGCCTCGCGGACCAGGGCCGGGGAGCGCACGGAATCCACTTCGTAGCCTTGCGGCCGCAGCAGCAGTTCAATGGCGTCGAGAATGTGCTGCTGATCATCGGCGGCCAGAACCCGCGGCGGGCGGTCGTCAGGCTTGCGTGCGGGCACGGATGCGCCGGCTTCCTCCGACTGAGTTGAGGTTGGCATGGGGCCTCAGTGCGCAGGAACGCTGACGGTTCCATTCAGCGCGTCCTGAATCAGCACTCCATTATGTTCCAAAGTCGTGCCCGTGGCGCGGTCAAGTTCCACCTTGGCCTTTTCGTAAGCGGTCATGGCGTTGACCAGGTCCAGTTCGGCGAGCGACAGGTCGCGTTGCGCAGTGAGGGTCTGATAGCTCGATCCCGCGCCCAGTTCCTGCTCCTTCTTGGTGATGTCGAACGTCCGGCTAGCCAGATCGCGGGCCTTGCGGGCCGATTCTACGCGGGCGCGCGACTGCTCGAGAGCATACTGGGCGTTCCGCACTTCGATTCGAATCTGCTTCTTCAGTTGCTCGATGCGCAGCGCCGACTGGCGGTATTCCAGTTCGGAGCGATATTGGTCCGCCTTCGCAATACGGTTGCGCAGAGGGATGTTCAGGTTGAAACCCACATAATAATCGGGCGAGGAATTGTTGAATGAGTTCTGCAACGCCCCGCTGAAGTCGGTGGGGACGCTCGAGGAGTTCGCGCCCTGGTAGAAGGGATTCAATTCGCCGGCCAGGCCTGAGCCTCCGTAAAAGCCGACCAGCGAGAGCGAGGGCAACAGGGCGTTGCGGGCGGTTTTGCGGGTGATTTCGCGATTATCCAGATCGGCGTTCGATTCCGCCAACTCGGGCCGGTTGTGCAGGGCCTGGGTGATCAGGTCCAGAATCGGCTCGGTGCTGGCGGCATCCAGGGTGGGCGTTCGATCAGTGGGTACGACCGGCATTTCCTCGAGCACTGGATCGTCCAGGCTCCGGGTGAGCGCATTCTTCATCAGCGATTCCTGCAGTTGCAGATTGGTGCGCGCGACCGTGAGTTCCTGATCGCGGCGCGATTCCTCGGCTTCGGCGCGCATCACGTCCATGGCGGGAACGCTGCCCAGGTCAAGCTGCTTTTTTGCGTTCTCCAGGCTCTGCTGCGCGAATGCCAGCGCCTGCTCATTCACGCGCGACTGCTCGAAGGCGTTGACCAGGTCCCAGTAGATATTTTCGATCTGGGTGATGGTGGCGATGGTCTGGTCTTTGAAGGCGATGTCGGAAATCTTTTTGTCGTTCTTCGCAATGCGCAGATAGCGGAGATTCGGCCCCAGCCCGAAACCGGCGAGAAGCTGCTGCTGCACGGTGATGCGGTACTGTGAGCCCAGCACCGGGGTTAGGTTGCTGAAAATGCTGTTGGTGGTCTGGCGGTTGTTGTCGAACTCGAAGGCAAACGTCGTGCCCGTGGGCAGCGCTTGGAACACGTTGAAGTTGGCTTGCGTGGTATTGAGCTTGAGCGCGGGTACACCGTAAATCTGAAAGTTCGAGAGCGGCTCGGTGAGATGTTCATTGCCGACGTTGGCGTTGATGGAGGGATCGTAGGAAGAGACTGCCGTGCCTGTGCCCAGGGTTGACTGCACCAGGCCGGAAGCGCCGGCTCCGGCTCCGCCCGCACCGCCGGTAGTTCCGCCGGCTCCGGCTCCGGAACCCGAGCCAAGTCCGCCGACTCCGCCGCCGGGCGTGCCCTGCACCACGCCGGTGTTTACCCCGCGAAAATATCCGCCTGCGCGAGTACGTAAAACGTCGGTTTCGGCGATGGGCAGGTTGTAGCGGGCGATAGCGAGGTCGAGATTATTCTCCAGCGCGAGGTCGATGGCATCCTGCAAAGAGAGATAGAGCTTGCCCTCACGCACCAGTTGATTCAACCGCGGCGAGTTTACCAGGACAGGCTGCGGCACGTGGTTCGGCATGTAGGGCGAGAACGGACTGTGGGACTGGGGCATCTCCAGGCGAAAGGCAGTGGAGGATTGTGCGCCGGCATGAACGGAAGCCAGGGCGAGCGAAGAAAGGACTAGCGAGAGCAAAATACGGGATGGCCTCACGCTCTTAATCGGCTGGTTCTTCATTGGCTCGATCGGTGGCCGGCTCATTGGCTAACCGCCTCGCCGGGCAGTTGCACGTTCGCGTTGCTGGAATCGGAGACCATCCAGCCGTCGCGCAACTGAATGATGCGGCTGCCGTAGGCGGCGTTCGCCTCGGAGTGCGTCACTTGCACAATCGTGGTGCCGTGCTGGTTCAAATCGCGGAACAGCTCCATGATCTCCTTGGCCTGGCTGGAATGCAGGTTGCCGGTGGGCTCGTCCGCGAGCAGCAGCGGCGGCTTGTGAATCACGGCGCGGGCAATGCCCACGAGCTGCTGCTGGCCTCCCGAAAGCTGGCTGGGATACAGATCTTTCTTGGCGACAATCTGAAAGCGGTCGAGGGTTTCCGCAACCATGCCCTGCCGCTGGCTGCGGGGAATGTCTTTGTAGGAGAGTGGAAGATCGATGTTCTCCTGCACGGTAAGATCGTCGAGCAGGTGATAGCTCTGGAACACCATGCCGGTGTTTCTCTTCGCCAGATCGGCCCGCTGCTTGCGCTTCATGGCGTGGACCGCTTCTTCGCGGAACCAGTATTCGCCTTCCCAGGCGTCATCCAGCAGCGCGAGCGCGTTGAGGAGCGAGGACTTTCCCGCCCCCGATGGCCCCATAATGGTGATGAATTCGCCTTCGCGAATCTCCAGGTTGATGCGGCGCAGGACCCAGGTCTGTCCCGCAGGAGTTTTGTAGCTGCGTTCTATGTTTTTGAGTTGAATCATAATCTGTTCCGTAGCGCCGGCGTCCCGCCGGCACGATTCGTTCTCTAACCCATACGCCTGCCAAGACACCGCGAGGGGTGAGTGCCGCTCCTACTCGTAACGCAATGCCACCATTGGATCGACCTTTGCCGCCCGGCGGGCAGGTAAGTAAGTAGCCAGTGATGCAACGAAGATGAGCACGCCGGACACCACGGCAAACGTCAGAGGGTCGGTGGCGCTAACACCGTAGAGCATGCGCGCCATAAGCCGCGTCAGCCCGAGCGAGGCGGCAAGTCCCACCCCGACGCCCATCAGCGTAAGCCGGCCGCCGTTGCCCAGGACCAGCCGCAGAATGTCCATCCGTCCGGCGCCCAGCGCCATGCGGATGCCGATCTCACGAGTGCGCCGGCCCACCACATAAGAGATGACGCCGTAAATTCCGGTGCTGGCCAGCAGCAGCGCCAGCGCAGCAAATATTCCCAGGATGATCATTGAAAAACGCTGCCGGGCCAGCGAGTCGGCGATCATTTCGTCCATCGACTGGGCGCCGAACACGACCTGCTGGCTGCTCATCTCGCGGCTCACGCCGCGGATGGAATCCAGAAGCCCCGGCACGCCGCCATTGGAACGCAGCATCACGCTGGAACCCGAGGGAGTCATGGCGATGAACTCATCCGGCATCTGCATCCCGGCCAGGTAGAGCTGCGCCCGAGGGGTCTGTACGTCATCGAGGTCGAGGCCCCACTGCTTCACGTGTCCGGCCACTCCGACGATTTCTGCCCGCACCGGCAGAGTCTTCAGATAAATGCCTTTGCCAATGGGATTCTGGCCGGGGAAGTACTTGTTGGCTAGCACATCGTCGATCACCACTACCAATGGAGAATGCTCGTTGTCCTGCCGCGAAATAAAACGGCCGCTCAGCAGGGGCGTCTCCATAGCTTTCAGATAATCAGGCCCGACGATGTAGTCGATCGCCCAGTTCATGTCGTTGTCGCTGGCCGGACGCGCCTGGCCATCCAGCCAGAACAGTTGCTCATCGTCGGGGCCGATGGGAATCGCGCCCCAGGTCTGCGAGACGGCCTGCACGCCCGGAATCGCCGCCAGCTTATCGTCGAGATCGCGGAAAGCGGCGCGAATCGCATCTGGACTGGCGTTGGCCATGGAGGGTGGCAGGGAAATGCCAAAGTTCAGCAGGTTGTGAGGATTGAAGCCGGGATCAATACTCCAGAGCCGCGTCAGGCTGCGAATCATCAGGCCTGCGCCCGCCAGCAGGACCAGCGCCATTGCCATTTCGCCGACGATGAACGCGCCCTGGGTACGGTGCCGGGTTCCGCTGTCGCCGCGGCCACCTTCTTTCAGACTCTCATGCAGATCGGGCCGCAGAGTCTTGAGCGCCGGCGCCAGTCCGAAGAGAATCCCGGCCAGCAGCGAAATTGAAACCGTGAACAGCAGGACGTGGAAATCGAGCCCAATCTCTTCCGCCCGCGGCAGTGTTGTGGGGAGTGCCCGCAGCGCCGCCTGCGTGCCCAGTGCGGCGAGCAGCAGGCCCAGCGCGCCGCCGGTCAGAGCCAGCAGAATACTCTCAGTAAGCAACTGCCGGATCACTCGCCCCTGGCTGGCGCCCAGCGAAGCACGAATGGCGAACTCGCGCGCCCGGCTGGTCGAGCGCGCCAACAGCAGATTGGCTACGTTCACGCACGCAATCAGCAGGACGAAACCCACCCCAGCCAGCAGTACCAGCAGCAGCGTCTGCACATGACCGACCATGGTTCTTTTGAGCGGAGCCAGCTTGGAGCCAACGCCCTTGTCGGCGTCGGGAAAGGCGGCACTCAGGTTGCGGGCAACGCCATCCATATCCGCCTGCGCCTGTTCCACGGTAACTCCCGGTTTCAGCCGGGCCAGGCCATGGATGCCCAGACCAGCGGCACGATGCTGCAGCAGCGGATTGTTCCATTGCCCCATGCCGACGAAGACATCCCGCCGCTCAGGAAATGAAGGCGCGGAGTAATGGAAGCTGGCCGGGATGACCCCGATCACCGTATAGCTTTTGCCGTCGAGGATGATGCTCCGGCCGACGATATCCGTCGCGGAATTGAATTTCCGCCTCCACAGCCCGGCGCTGATAAGCGCGAGCGGCGCCGCACCCACACGGTCTTCATCGGGAGCAAAGTTACGGCCGATTACCGGGCTCACACCCAGCAAGGAAAACAAATCTGATGAAACGAACTCTCCGCTTACCTGCTCGGCGTCGCCGATGCCGGTAAGGCTGAAGGCAGAACTACGGTAGATCGCCATCGACGAAAACGTGTGGTTGTCTTTCTGCCAGTCCCGAAAATTGGGATAAGAAATCGAGCCGTACTCGAAGTTTGGTTTGCTCTCGCTGAGCGTGACCAGCCGGTCGGGTTCCGGATACGGCAGCCGGTTGAGGAGCACGCCATTCACAATAGAAAACAGCGAAGTGTTTGCACCGATCCCCAAGCCCAAGGTAATCACAGCCACGGCGGCAAATCCCGGGCTTCTGCGCAGCTGGCGGATCGCATAAACGATATCCTGGAGCAAAGTTTCCATAGTTTTTCTCACTCGCAGGGTAGAGCCACAACCGGATCGGCAACCAGGGTGAATCCCGGGGCCTCGCGAAGCTGCCGGAGCGCGTAACGAATATCTGCAGGAATGAAGTCCATTTGTCTTTACTCGTATCTCAGCGCCACTATGGGATCAACCTTCGCCGCACGCCTTGCGGGAAGGTACGCCGCTAGCAGTGCCACTAGCAGCAGCCCAACCGCCGCGGCCGCGAGTGTGGCTGGATCGTTCGGGTTGATTCCGAACAGCAGAGTCCTCAGCCACCGCGCGGCAACCAGGGAACTGAAGATTCCCGCGGCGGCACCCAGGGCAATCCACAGCGCGACCTGGCGCACCATCATCCCGGTCACATTGCCGGGATTCGCGCCCAGGGCTATGCGAATCGCGATCTCCTGCGTGCGCTGTCCTACCAGGATGGAGACGACTCCGTAAATGCCCACTGCCGCGAGCAGCACGCCCGCCGCCGCGAACAGCAGGAGAAGCGCCGCGCTGAAGCGCGGTCGCGCCGCCATCAACGATACGGTCTGGCCAAGGGTCGCGGTCTCCACAGGCAGCGTCCGATCCAGTTGCGCAACCGCATCCCGCAACTCATTCGCTGCCGTTCGTGGATCGATCACACTCCGGGCGATGAGGTTGATGCGCTGCGAATCCGGATAACGAAAGACGACATCGTCGGCGCTGTGGCGGCGGACTACGTAATATTCCGGCCCCGGCCGCCCGCCCAGTCCCTGGTTCTGTGTATTCGCGGTGATCCCAACCACGGTGAGCGGGTCGGTGAATCGATGTTCGTCAAGGTGGAAACGGATCGTCTTTCCCAGCGCTTCCTCTCCGGGGAAAAGAAGTTGTGCCAGCGCTTCATTCAGAATGATTGCGCCCGGACCGGGCTTGCGGTCCGCTTCTTCGAAGAAGCGGCCTCGCAGCAGGCGAATTCCCAGCACCGAAAAATAATCCGGGGTTACGGCTCTCCATCCCACCACCCCGCCGATGCCTTGTTCTGGTGCAAGCGGCGGACGCCCCGTGTCCAGGGCAATGAGCGGCATTGTACGGGCCGGCGGGCCGGGAGGCAGAGAGTCACTCAATGCGACCGTCCCGATACCGGGAAGTTGCTTCGCCTGTTGCTCCAGTTGTTCAAAGAACGCCAGACGCTGCGCCGGTTGCGCATATTTCTGCTGCCCGAGAGTGAACTCCGCCGTAACGATATTCTGGGTGTTCATTCCCAGCGGCTGATTCTGCAGGTTGCGCAAGCTGCGCAAAAACAGAAAGGCTGCAGCCAGCAGGACTACCGTCATCCATACTTGCGCGGTAATCAGAATCTGCCGCGATCTCGCCCGACGGGCGCCTGCCGCGGTTGTCGTAACCAGCGCCTCCATCGCGGGCTTTTCCAGCGCCGGAATCGTTCCAAACGCCAGTCCCGCGCCGACCGAGAGTCCGAGCGCCACCAGCAGGACTCTTCCATCCACGCTGGCTTCCAGCAGATGCGGAATACCGACGGGAGCAAGCGAAGTCAGCCCACGCACAATCACGTATGCCAATCCACAGCCCGCCGCGCCGCCCATCATGGCCAGCAGTACGCTCTCCGTCAGCCGTTGCTGAAAAAGGCGCATGCGGCCCGCCCCCAGCGCCGAACGCACCGCCAATTCGTGCTGCCGTCCTGTGCTCTGCGCAAAGACCAGATTGGCCACGTTGGCGCAGGCAATCAGCAGCACCGCCATCGCCGACAGCAACAACAGCCATGCCGATAAACGCGAGTCGTGAATTTGCAGGTCGCGGATGGAGCGCACCTGCAGCCGTATCACCTTGCGAAAGGGCGGCGGCGCCGACTCCACGAAGTCACGAAATAGCGGCTGCAGTTGCGCGGCGGCCGCTTCGACCGTCAGCCCGGGCTTCATGCGTCCAAACACGCGCACTACCGGCCCGGTGCCATTGCGGAGCATCGCCGATTCGTCGAGCGCCTGCGGCACCACCAGGCCGACATGCGCCAGGGTGGGAAACTCAAAATCTCGCGGCAGCACCCCCACGATGCGGGTTGCCCTGCCATCGAGCGAAACCGTCCGCCCCACCGCGCCCGGGTCACCACCGAACCTGCTTTGCCAAAGCCCGTACGAGAGCAGCGCTACTTTGGGCGCGCCGGGCCGGTCTTCGGCTGCGGTGAAGTTCTGCCCCAGCACCGGCCGGATGCCGAACGTAGGCAGGAAGGTCGATTCCACGGCGGCGCAAGTCACGCGCGCGGGGCGATCGTCGGTAAGATCACAATCGTTGACGCCGGTGGAAGAGGTGAATTCAGAAAAGGCGGTCTGCTCGCGGCGCCAGTTCAGGTAACTCCCGCCAAAGAGGAACTCGCCATCAAGAATCGGTGCTGTCACCCCCAGCGAAACCAACTGCTCAGGCCGCGGGTAAGGTAGGCTGCGGAAGAGGGCGCCATCCACCAGGCTGAACATGGCGGCAGTAGCGCCGATGCCCAGAGCCAGCGTCACCACCGCAACCGCGGCGAACCCCGGGTGATGGCGTAACTGCCGCAGACTATAGAGGACATCTTGCGATATTCCCTTCATACATCTCCTCACTCGTAGCGCAGCGCCACGATCGGTTCCACCTTCGCCGCCCGTCGCGCCGGTGCGTAGCAGGCGATGACTGCCGCAGACAGCAATGTGACAGCCACCGTGGCGAATGCGCCGACATCAATCACCCCAACGCCGAACAACATGCTCTTCATGGTGCGGCCCACCAGGCACGCGCCGATGAGCCCGACTCCCAGGCCGATAAGCGCCAGAATGATTCCCTCGCGCAGGATGAGCCGCACCACTTGCTCCCTCCCGGCGCCCAGCGCCATGCGCAGCCCGATCTCGTGGGTGCGCTGCGCCACCATGAAAGCCATCACGCCGTAAATCCCCACGGCTGCCAGCAGCAACGCCAGACCGGCAAAACTCCCATACAGCACCGTGGAGAAGCGGTCATCGGACAGGGTTTCGCTGGCGATCTGATCCAGAGTCTTAACTTCCGCGACGGCAAGATCGGAATCCATCGAGCGGACCGTCGCCGCGATGCTACGACTCATGGCCACGGGGTCACCGATGGTGCGCACCGCCATACTGGTCTGCGGCTGCGGACTCTGCGCAAAGGGCACGTCAATTTCCGGGACGTCCTCGTTGCGGGCGCCAAAACTGCGCACGTTGTGAAACACGCCCACGATCTGCCACTCGACGGTCGGACCTACCCCAGTCACGCCGGGTATCAACTGGTCCACCAGAATGCGCTGCCCGATCGGGTCCAGGCCTTTCAGGTACCGCCGAGCAAAGTTCTCATTCACCATGGCCACGCGAACCGAGTTGGCCGTGTCCTGCTCGTTAAAGGCGCGGCCCTTGACCAGACGAATGTCGAATGTCTGGAAATATCCAGGGGTTACGCTTTGAAAAGGAGAATCAGGACGCGCCGAGCGCTCGATCTGCGGCTGTCCCACAACGTTAAATCCCATGCCGTTGTAGGCGCCCAGCAGCGGCGTGCCCGTGGCAGCTTCCGCCCGAACGATTCCGGGAACCGCCCGCAGCTTCTCCAGAAGTTCGCGGTAAAATTTGACGATTTGCTCGGGTTGTTTTAGTCGGCCCGCCGGCACAGCAAGGTTGAAGGTGAGAATGTGATCGGTAGAGACGCCGAGGTCAACTCGGGAGAGATTCCAGAAGCTATGAATGGCCAGGCCGGCACCTGCCAGCAAGGTCAGCGCCAGGGCGAACTCCACCACGACCAGCACCCGCCGTAGGCCGTTGCGGCCAGCACCGCTCCCGGTGCGGCCTCCTTCTTTCAGCGCCTCATTCGGGTTCACTCCCGAGGCTTGCCACGCGGGCATGCACCCAAACAGCACAGCCGCCAGCAAAGTCGCCAACAAGGTAAATAGCAGGACGGGTACACTCAGCCTGACATCCGCCTCGGAAGGCAAAGTGAAAGGAGGCATGATCGCCAGCAGCACTCGGATCAGCAAAATGCTTACTGCGACGCCTGCCGCCGCTCCCGCCACGGCCAGCATCAGGCTCTCCGTAAGGAACTGGCCAAACAGCTGCCTCCGAGTGGCGCCCAGCGAGGCTCGCACGGCGACTTCTCTGCGCCGCACCGTGCTCTTGGCCAGCAGCAGATTGGCCACGTTCACGCATGCAATCAGCAGGACAAACCCAACCGCTCCCATCAGTAGCCAAAGCGTGGTGCGCGTACCCTCGGGCAGGAAGTCATTCTTCAGGTCCTCGACCTTCACTCCCCAAGTCTTGTTCGTGTCGGGATGCTCCTGCCCGATATGGCGCGCAACCAAATCCATATCCGCCTGCGCCATCGCGCGGGTAGCGCCTGGCTTCAACCGCCCCATCACCAGCAACCAGTGATAGTCGTGATTAATCTGCTCCGGCTTGATGACCAGGGGCACTACGATCTGTACATTGAGCCGGTCGGTGGGACCGGCTGCCAACACCCCGACCACCGTGTAGGGCTCACCGTTCATGCGAATCTGCTGGCCAACGATGTCTGGCTTCGCCCCCATCCGCTCCCACATCTTGTGCGTCAGGATGACCACCCGGTGTTTGCCCAACTGCCCCTCCTCCGGCAGAAAGTCGCGCCCCATGGCAAAGCGCTCGCCCATCATTTTGCAGAAGCCGGGGGTTGTGACGCGTGCGTTGACCTCCTCCGGCTGCTCGGCGGTTGAAAGATTGAAGGTCGTGCCCGTCCAGGCGTTGAGATCCTGGAAGACGTTGTTCTGCGCCTTCCAATCGAGAAAGTCCCCCGCGGAAACCACGTTTCGCCCGTCGCCCGGCCGCGACCACACCATCACCAGTTGGTCGGGATTCGGATACGGCATGGGCGCCAGCAAAGTGGCGTAGAGCACGCTGTAGATCGCGGTCGTGGCTCCGATGCCCAGGGCCAGAGTGATAATCGCCACGGCGGTGAATCCGGGACTCTTGCGCAACAGCCGCAGCGAGTAGCGCAGGTTCTTGAGCAAGTTCATCGCAGTTCTCCAGGGCCCTACTCGTAGCGCAGCGCCACTACGGGATCTACTTTCGCCGCCCGCCGCGCCGGCAGATAGCTGGCCAGGCACGCCACCGCGCCCAGCAGTCCAACGACAGCGGCGAACGTCACTACGTCGGTCGGGCGTACCT
>DATJXG010000109.1:0-13226 GCA_035500455.1 Terriglobales bacterium
GCGCTCACTGCCATGCGCTTCGCGATTCACGTGGGAGAGGTTGCGGTGCCCAATCTGGTAAGCAAGACGCCGGCGGAGGCGCGGGCTGATGCCAGCACCGTCGGCCTGCCAGTGGAAGTGGAACGCCAGTATTACAGCGACGGCATCGCGGCGGGGAAGATCCTCAGCCAGATTCCGCCTGCCGGGACCAAAGTGCGGCGGGGGTGGCAAGTGCGCGTGGCGGTTAGCCTGGGACCGCAGCGGCTGGCGATTCCGAGCGTAATCGGGGAAACCGAACGCGCCGCGGAAATGAATATTCAGCGCCGCGGGCTGGAGTTGGGTGCGCTGGCGGCGATGCAACTGCCAGATACGCCCGCTGACCAGGTGGTGGCGCAGAGTCCGCCTCCGAATGCTACCGGAGTGTCGGCGCCTAAAATCAGCCTGCTGCTGACGGCTGCGCCGCCGACCCAGGCCTTCGTGATGCCAAACTTCGCCGGCCAGCCCTTAAACGGCGTAAAGTCGGCACTGCAAAATGCGGGATTCAAGGTGGGGACGATGACGCTTTCCTCGCAGCCCGCGACAGTTCCCGCTACTCCTTCCGCTTCCTCGGGCACGATCGTCTCTCAAACGCCGGCGCCAGGGGAAAAAGTGCTGGCGGGGACCGTAGTGAATTTCGAAGTTCGCTAGGCGGCATTTCCTCGGCGGTGCAGTTTGAAAATGCCGGATCGCCACTACGACCGTTGCCCGAGTATCACGACTGTCATCCCGAGCGCCAGCGAGTGATCTGGGTGTCTGCCTCCGGCGGCTATAGTGACGGTGCGGGCAGGAACCCAGATCCCTCGCTACGCTCGGGATGACAGTGGGGTTTCGACCGAACGGCCTAGCCTCTCTGCATGATTGCGGCAAAGAAGCCATCGCAGGGATGCACGCCCGGAATCGTCTGCAGGTAGTGGCCGCTGCACAACGGGACACTCTCGCGCCATGCCAGTTCCCCTTCCTCTTGCAGCCGCTGTAGCTCAACGCCGCAATCCAGCAGACGAAACGAAGGTTCGGCCTGCAACGCCTTTTCCGCCACCTCGGAGTTCTCCTCTGGTTCCAGGGAGCAGGTGGAATAGGCGAGGCTCCCGCCCGGCGCTACGTGCTGCATCGCAGCCTGAAGAATCGCCAACTGCCGGCTGGCCAGATCAGCCAAGTCGCCGGGCGTGAGCCGCCACTTGATCTCCGGATTGCGCGCCAGAGTCCCCGTACCCGAGCAGGAGACATCGGCCAGAACCAGATCGAATTTCTGCGCAGCAGGAAACCGGAGGATGTCGGCCGTGATGACCTCCACGTTCGCTGCCGGGACCAGCTTTCGCAGCAGGCGGGCACGATGAGGGTGAAGCTCCACCGCCACGATTTCCGCCTGCGGATTTCGCTCCGCGAGAACGCGGGTTTTGCCGCCCGGCGCGGCGCAGCAGTCGAGGATTCGCGTGCCCTTGCCGGCAAGCATCGCTACCAGTTGAGAGCCTTCGTCCTGGATGGAGACTTGCCCTGCGGGGAAGGCGCGCGATTTGGTTACGTCGCCGGAGACGACTCTTCGCGCGCCGGTCAGCAGGAGTCCCGGCTGGAGGATGACTCCGTCGTCTCGAAGCTGGGCTTCAGCTTCGGCGGTGATGCAACGAATCGCGGTTTGCGGCTGCTTCTGGTTATAGCGACAGATTTGCTCTGCTTGAGCGGCACCAAACGTTTTGGTCCAGCGCTCAACCAGCCAGGGAGGATGCGCGAATCTCTCCCCCGGGGCGGCTGTCTCGGAGGATGGAGAACTTGAGCGAGGGGCCTCGGCGCTCTGGGCCAGCTTGCGCAGCACAGCATTTGCAAAAGGAACGGCGGAGCGCTTACCCGTCTTCCGAACCAGTTCGACGCTCTCGTGTACGGCGGCGCGCGCCGGGATGCGTTCCAGATGCAGCAGTTGATATGCCGCCAGGCGCGCCGAGGTCAGGACCTCGACATCCAACTTCTCAAGTTTCTGTGAGGAGAAGCGGGCAATCTCGGCATCGAGCGCGGATCGCCAGCGCAGAACGCCCATCACCAGTTCGGTGGTGAGGCCATGGTCCTGGGGTGAGAGGTTCTTGTATTGCGAGGAGTGCAGAAGCTCCGATGCATAAGCGCCGGTGTGCTCCACGCGGAGCAGGATGTCGAAAGCGGCGGCGCGGGCTGGAGATATGGACATGAATCTAGGCGCGGGCGTCCCGCCCGTGCGGGAGTGAAACCGAATTGTCTTTCTGCTCCAGAGATGGCCGTGGTTCTGCTTTTGGTTCGGACGGGGAAAGCCCCGTCCCTACACGGGTCGTGGTAGTTCCCCGAGCTTTTCGCCGGTTTGCGGCCGGTAGCCGTGGATAAAATCCCGCGCGGGCATTCGCTTCTTGCCTTCCGGCTGCACTTCGCGGAGTTCCAGCGCGCCGGTGCTGCAGCCGGCGAACAAGCTGTCGCCCTCCACCAGCAGTGTGCCCGGCGGAATCTGGCGCTGCGCAACTGCCGCGTCCCAAACCTGCAGGTTTTTTCCGCGGAACGTTGTGAACGCGCCGGGCCACGGCCGAAATCCGCGTAGGCGGTTGTAGATTTCCTGGGCGGTGCGGCGAAAGTCGATGCGTCCATCTTCTTTTTTCAGAATCGGCGCCAGAGTCGCGCGAGAGTTGTCCTGCGGGTGCGGCTGGATCGTGCCGGTTTGCAATCCGTGCAAAGTCTCGACCAGCAGATCGGCCCCCATTGCCGCGAGCTGCGGCGCCAGCGTCTCCGATGTGTCGTCCGGTCGAATGGTAGTTTCCCGCTGCAGCAGGATGTTGCCGGTGTCCAGCCCGGCGTCGATCTTCATCGTGGTCACGCCGGTGACGCTCTCGCCGTTAGCGATCGCCCACTGGATGGGCGCGGCCCCACGATATTTCGGCAGAAGCGAAGCGTGCACGTTGATATTGCCGAGCGGAGGCAGATCGAGCATCCACTGGGGAATGATTCGCCCGTAGCCGACCACAATGATCGCATCCGGTCGAATGGCTTCAAGCTGCCGCTGGAATTCCGCGTTGTTCCTGATTTTGTCCGGCTGCGCGACCGGCAGATTCAGCGCGATTGCGCACTGCTTCACCGGCGAGAAGGCAAGCTCCATGCCGCGGCCGCGCGGACGGTCCGGCTGGGTGACAACCAGCTTTACGGGAAATCCCGCTTCCATCAGCTTCTCCAGAGTCGGCACGGCAAAGCGCGGCGTGCCACAGAAAACGAGGTTGAGGGAGGGAGACATCGGTCGATTTAGTAATTGGGGAATTGAGTAATTGGGGAATTGAAGACGGAAGGCGTCGTGGATTTACTCAATTACCCATTTACCCAATTTCCCAATTCCTACCACTCGCCCGCCTTCATCATCTTGCGGATTTTGCGTTTCATCAAGTCGCGCTTCAGGGCGCTGAGGTGGCTGATGTAGAGCTTGCCATGGAGGTGGTCGGTTTCGTGCAAAAACGCCCGCGCCAGCAGTTCCTCCCCGGTTTTTTCGTACCATTCGCCGTTTACATCCTGGGCGCGGATGGTCACCTTCTTGGCCCGCGTCACCGGCTCGCGAAATTCTGGAATACTCAGGCAGCCTTCGTTCTGCCGGAAACGGCCTTCGGTGTGAATGATCTCAGGGTTGGCCAGCACCAGCTTGGCTTCCGGGTCCTCCTTGAAGGTGATGTCGATCACCGCCAGCCGCTTGGAAATGCCGATCTGCGGCGCCGCCAGCCCGACGCCATGCGCGGCGTACATGGACTCGAACATATCCTCGACGAGCTTCTTCAACTCATCGTCGAAGACGGTCACCGGCTCCGCAGGTTTTTCCAGAACAGAATTTCCAAACTTTACGATGGGATAGATCATTCGTGATGGGTGCGTCGTCCCTTTCGTTTTGGCCTCGGCAGTCAGCACTTAGCAATCAGCCAGCAGGCATCCGCGTGGTTTCGATTGCTGATTGCTGAATGCTGATTACTGATTATCTAGCATTCAGCCAACGCATCCGTGTGGCTCTGACGGCTGAAAGCTAGAAGCCAGCAGCTAAAAGCTTCTCAACTGCTCGAGGTATCCCTGGAAATTGCGCAGCGTTTCCGTCATCGAGTCGCCGCCGAACTTCTCGAGCGCACAGCGGGCCAGAGTCAGCGCCACCATGGCTTCGGCGGCTACACCCGCGGCCGGCACCACACAGACGTCAGAGCGCTCATAAGCGGCCTTCACCGGTTCGCGGCTGGCAAAGTCCACCGACTGCAAGGGCCGCCGCAAGGTGGAAATCGGCTTCAGATATCCGCGCACGCGAATTTCCTGGCCATTGGAGACTCCGCCCTCGATGCCGCCCGCGTTGTTACGCGCACGCGTGAAACCGGTAAAGCCGGACTGCGCACCATATCCTATTTCATCATGCACGGCGGAGCCAGGTGAAGATGCGGCCGTGATTCCCGAGCCAATCTCGACAGCCTTCACCGCCTGCAGCGACATCACTGCCCCAGCAAGCAGAGCATCGAGGCGCTCATCCCATTGCGCGTAGGTGCCGAGCCCCGGTGGAACATTGTGAGCCACCACTTCGAACACTCCCCCCACGGAGTCGCCGGTCCTGAGCACGCGATCCACTTCTTCCTTCATGCGCTGCTCGGTCTCGGGATCGGCGCAGCTCAGCAATACTTCTGTCTTTTCTTTCAGAGCCTGAATCTTGGTAAATGGGACTTCTTCCGCCAGAACTGTTCCACCCACCGCTACGACATGGCTCAACACTTCAATGCCGAGTGCCCCGAGAAACAGCTTGGCGAGCGCTCCGATCGCCACACGCGCTGCCGATTCACGCGCCGAAGCACGTTCCAGCACGTAGCGCGCTTCGGAAAAGTTGTACTTCAAAGCCCCCGCGAGATCGGCGTGACCCGGCCGTGGCGAAGCCACCCGCTTGTGCTTCGCGGCATCGCCTTCCTCCACCGGCAACGACTCCTGCCAGTTTTTCCAATCCTTGTTCTCCAGCAGCACTGCAATCGGCGAGCCGATGGTTTTTCCGTGGCGCACTCCGGAAAGAATATGTGCCTTGTCAGTTTCAATTTTCATGCGGCCGCCGCGGCCGTAGCCCTGCTGGCGGCGCCACAATTCGCGGTCGAGAAAAGCCTGCTCCACCTCCAGGCCGGCGGGCAGACCGGAGAGGAACGCTACCAGCGCCTCGCCGTGCGACTCTCCGGAGGTGAAATAACGCAACATCGCCCTTGGATTGTATCTGATTTGCGCGGCGATGCTGGCACTGCACCGGACGAGCAGAATGCTTGCGGAAAGTTTTTTTGTCCTGTAGCCATTGTGCTCCTGATCTATTTGGTAGAATAAGCTTCGTCAACGTGATCCATAGTTTTTTCAAGCTGCCTGCCGCCTTCGTCTAGTCCTCTCTGGCCCAAGTGATCTTTAAAATGTCATCGCTCACTCACAAATTTTGGAAGCCCGTCCCGCACGCGGCGGTTCCGGAAGGTTTTGAGCCGGAGTTATCGCGGCATCTGGTGCGCGCGCAGGAAGAAGAGCGCAAGCGCATCAGCCGCGAACTGCATGACGGCACCGGCCAGGGCTTGATGGTGCTCCGCTTGTACCTGGGCATGCTGGGGGCCGGCAGCCAGGACACTGAATCACAACTGAAGGTGCAAGAGGCCCTGGGCCTGCTCGACCGGACCATTGAAGACCTGCGGCGGATTATTGGCCGCCTGTCGCCGCGAACTCTGGAAGAACTTGGCGTGCTGACTGCCATTCGCAAAGAAGCCCGTGAACTCAGCAGAAATACAGGGATGAAAGCCCGCCTGGATCTGCCCAAAACTGCCCAGGAACTCGACCATGAGGCCGAGCTGGCGGTGTACCGCTGCGTGCAGGAAGCCTTGCATAACATCGCAAAACATTCCAAGGCGGAGAACTTCAGCGTACGCCTGCGCACCGGCAACGGCAGAGTCCGCCTGATGATCGAGGATGACGGCGTGGGATTCTCGCCCCGGCGGAGCCCGCGCGACGTTTTCGGGCTCTCCGGCATGCGCGAGCGCATCACGGCTTTGGGTGGCACGGTTCGGGTGCGCACGGGCAACGGCAAGGGCACGCAAATTACCGTGACACTCCCCAGCCCGGCGCCGGGTGAACTGCTGCCGGCCACGCAGGGCGGCAGTCGGCTCGCGGCCGATTTTGTCCGTCCATGGAAATCAACAGCGTAACCGGGCATCGCTCGACTGAAAAGCTGACCGCTGACTACCGGAAACCGGGACTGGTTTTCGCCTGAAGGCAACGAGACTGCGGAATTTGCCAGGCAGATAATTTCATAGACCATGCTCATCACCTGCGTAGTCGTGGACGATCACACCCTGTTTCGCGAGGGCCTGCGCCATTTGTTGCTGAGAGAGGCTGACCTCGATGTGGTGGGCGAAGCCGCCGATGCCGGAGCAGCCGTCGAGGTAGTGCGCGAACAGCAGCCGGACGTAGTCCTGATGGACATCGGCATGCCGGGCGTGTCGAGTTACGACGCTGCCCGCACCATCCGGAAGAATTGGCCTGCCACCCGCTTGGTCTTCCTCACCATGTTCGAGGATGAAGCCTATCTGCTGCGCGCGGTCGATGCCGGCGCTTCCGGCTATCTTCTGAAAGACATGCCCGGCCCCGATCTGGTGTTTGCGGTGCGTGAAGTTTACGCCGGCCGCAAGTACTTCGCCCCGCGCGTCCTGGGCGGCATGGGCGAGCCGCCGCTGGGCCGGCGTTCGCGACGTTTTGCCGCACTTACTCCCCGCGAGTGCGAAATCGTGAAGATGATTGCCGAGGGCAACTCGGTGCGCAAGATCGCCGGCATTCTTGGCCTGAGCGCCAAGACGGTGGAGGCGCACAAGTTCAACCTGATGCGCAAGCTCAAGATCCACAACGTCGCGCAGTTAGTGACCTACGCCATCCAGAAAAAGATCGTGCCCGTGCCGTCGGAAGCGTAGAACGGCCGCCTGCCTTTGTTCCAGCATCTCACGTCCGTTGCGGGCCGAAGCCTCCTCCACCCGGAGTCTCGATCCTGATTCGTTGCCCCTTGCGCACGCGGAGGTTGAACTTTCCCGGCAGTTCCTCTGCCTTCCCATCGGCGGCGACGAGAAACGCCCGCCCCGCGGCGCCTTCTTCTCCTCCGCTCAGGCCCCACGGGCGCACCTTGCGGCGCTCGGCAAGCAACGTAACTTCCGCGTCGGTGAGCACCTCGATCTCGCGCACGATGCCGTCGCCGCCGCGATGCCTGCCTCTACCGCCGCTCCCGGGCCGCAGAGAATAACGCCTCACGCGCAGGGGATAGCCGTGCTCCAGAGCCTCCGCCGGCGTGTTGAGGGAGTTGGTCATGTGGGTGTGAACGCCGGAAACGCCCGGCTTGGTTGGACGCGCCCCCATGCCGCCGGCAATCGTTTCGTAATAAGCGAACGGTTCGCCGGTGCGCGGGTCCACTCCGCCGATGGTCAGGTTGTTCATGGTGCCCGAAGCCGCCGCGGGAATGAAATGGGGAAGAGCCTGGGCGAGGGCCCGCAGCAGGACATCCACGATGCGCTGCGAGGTTTCCACGTTTCCACCCGCCACCGCCGCCGGCGGACGTGCGTTTACGATAGTGCCCTCGGGGGAGATCACCTCGATGGGGCGCATCAGGCCTGCGGTTGCTGGAATGTCCTCCGCCAAAAGGCAGCGGAAAACGTAGAAACACGCAGAGTAGGTGATGGCCGCCACGGCATTCACGCTCCCGGAAACCTGAGGATCGCTTCCGGTGAAATCAATCGTGACCAGAGGCAAGCGCCGTCGCCGCATGGTCACCGCCACCGCAATCTTTATCGGTTTGTCCCCAAATCCGTCGCTGTCGAGAAAATCCTTCGCCCGATATGTTCCCGCCGGAACCTGGCGGAGGAATGCCCGCATCATCTCTTCCGAGTAATCCAGCAGTTCGCGCGCCATTTTCCGGGCCCGCTCCAACCCATAGCGCGCGCAAACTTCCCGCAGGCGCTCCGCTCCTGTGTGGCACGCCGCGAGTTGTGCGCCGATATCGCCCTCGCGCTCGTCCGGGGTGCGGACGTTGCTGAGCAGCAGCGAGAGAACGTCGCGGTCTGTTTCCCCGCCGCGAACCAGGCGAACAGGAGGAATTCGCAACCCCTCCTGATAAATCTCGCGGCATAGGCCCATCGATCCGGGGTACATTCCGCCCACGTCCGCGTGATGCGCGCGTGAAGCCACATAGAAATCAGGCTTGGCGGCGGCTTTTTGCGGGCGGGGGCGCGCGCGCCCCACGGAAGGGCCGGCGGCCCCGCCAGCAACCCAGATCGGGGCTACCAAAGTAATGTCCGGCAAGTGCGTTCCGCCGCGAAACGGATCATTCAGCATCACCACATCCCCCGGCGCCAGGGGAAAGGCGTCAATCGCGGCGCGCACTGACATGGGCATCGACCCGAGGTGCACGGGCATGTGGTCGCCCATGGCGATCACTTCGCCGGCGGCGTCAAACACCGCGCAGGAATAATCGCGCCGCTCTTTGATGTTGGGAGAAAACGCCGTGCGCCGCAGGGCCGCACCCATCTCCTCCGCGATGGAGTGGTAAATGTTCTTGAAGATTTCCAGCTCGATGGGATCGCGCCGCATGGGAATGCCAGCAGTTTACAGCACGATGCAGACGCGGGCGTCCCGTGCGGCGGTCTGCTCGAAATTCTCGGTGAGCTTTCGCGCCCGGGCGAGGTCGCCCGGCGCCTACATTCATAGGAGAAGACGACGGAGACTTACACTTCGCAGACTGTATCCCCCACGCGAACGACTCCTGCGCTGAGAATCTGTGCTCGCAGGCCGGCGCGGTGGGCGAGCCATTGGATGACCGGCTTCCCGGTGAGGCCTTGCAGATGATTGCAAGGTTCACACAGCCGTATGCCGCGAATCCTCACGTCTCCGATGTGAAACTCGCGGCCTACGAGATGGTTTAGAGGCACGCCTCGAGTGACGATGTTGCGGCGCGCCTCGCTCGCAGCCATGGCCGCATCGTATTCGCCCTTCAGCGCTTCTACAGCTTCAGCTTCAATCAGCGTGACTTCGCGGTCCGGCAGCGGCTTGGAGAATGTTCCTTTCTGCTGCGCGTAGCGGTCGCCTTCCAGGCCGACTCCCGGAACCGCCCGCACCTCGGCGATCGGTTGCATGGGCGCCTTAGCCTCAGGCGCAATGAAGATCGATTCAACTTTCCCGCTCCACACAGTTCGCCTCCCTGGAGCGAGCAGGTTTCAAAGCCGTACCCGCCAGCCGTACCTGCCAAGCCCTCTGCGTCAAGCCCTATCCGCCTCGCTTCGCTCGGTCGGCGGGGCAAGCCCCGCCGCTACACGAGCATTTACGCGCCCTTCTCTACAATGGAAATCGATTCCTCGAGGATCTCCACCGCCACTTCGGCTTCGTCTTTCGTGACCACCAGCCCCGGCGAAAGCCGAACTGCGCTTGGTCCGCATCCCAGCAACAACAGGCCACGCTCGAACGCCAGCTCGATTATCCGGTCGCGTTCCGCGGCAGCATACTCCTTCGTCGCCTTGTCTTTGACGATATCCACGCCGATCATCAAGCCTCGCCCGCGCACATCGCCCACCAGCCGATGCTTTCGCGGCCAGTCTGCCATGCGATCCAGAATGTACTCGCCCACTGTTGCCGAATTCTGGACCAGCTTTTCGCGTTCGATGACGTCCAGCGTAGCCAGCGCGGCGGCGATGCAGACCGGATTGCCACCGAAGGTGGAAGCGTGCGATCCCGGTACCCAGTCCATGACTTCGGCCTTCGTCATCACGATTCCCAGCGGCATGCCGGAGGCGATGCCCTTCGCGATCGTGATCATGTCCGGCTCCACTCCGCTATGCTCCACTGCCCACCACTTGCCGGTGCGGCCCACGCCGCTCTGCACTTCGTCGCAGACCAGCAGGATGCCGTGGCGGTCGCAAATGCGCCGAAGTTCCTGCATGAAGACGGTGGGCGCGACCAGATACCCGCCCTCGCCCTGCACCGGTTCCACGAAGATCGCCGCCACTTCCTCGGGAGGCAGGACGGTCTTGAACAGTTTCTCCTCGATATAGAGCGCGCAGTTCAACGCGAACTTCTCGGGATCCTCGCCTGCCGCCGGCCCGCGGTACATATCGGGATAGCGCACATGCGTCACCCCCGGCACCAGAGGCCCGAAACGTCGCTTCTGCTGGGGCTTGGAGGCGGTGAGCGAAAGCGCGCCCATGGTGCGCCCGTGAAACGCGCCCAGGAAAGCGATCACGTTCTGCCGCTTGGTGTGGTAGCGCGCCAGCTTGAGCGCGCACTCAATCGCTTCCGTCCCTGAGTTTCCGTAGTAAATGCGGTGCGGCCCCTTCATGGGCGCGACCTTCGAGAGACGCTCGGCCAGCGTCACCATGTTCTCATAATAAAAATCAGTGCCCGACATGTGGATCAGCTCGCCCGCCTGCTTTTGAATCGCCGCCACCACATCAGGATGGCAATGTCCGGTGGAAGTCACGGCGATGCCGGCGGAGAAATCGAAGAACTCATTGCCGTCCACGTCGCTTATCACAATGCCACGGCCTTCTTTGGCCACCAGCGGATAGGAACGCGTGTAGGACGGAGAAAGATATTTTTCGTCGCCTGCCAGCACACGCTTGGCGTTGGGGCCGGGCAGGGCGGTTTTGAGCCTGGGCCCGTTGAGTAGAGTCTTGGTGGTCATGGGATCCTCCCGTTCAGTTGTCGGTCTTCGGTCGGTCTTGGGCGTTGGTCCTTAGCCCCTGGTCGTTGGCCTTCGGACGCTCGTTGTTGGCTGTCAATCGGCCGACTGCGGATAAGGGCACGGTCTCACCGCGCCCTTGGCCTCCCCACGCCGTCATTCCGAGCAGGCCAAGCCTGTGCGGAATGTGTATGGGATTCGGAAAGCCGCCGGCTACACAGAAGACGGGTGGATGAACTAATCGCTGCCAAAGAGGCTGGGACGCAGACGCGACGGCAGCACTGCCCGGAAGCGCCGCGGACATACTAGAAAGTCCAGCCAGCACTCAGGCAAATGCGAATTAGGATTCTTGCGCCGCCGCATAGAGGAACTCCGCTTTCATTATAACCCCCACCAAACGCCGCGTAACCCCCGTTAGTAACCGACCCGAGTGGACGATCCACCACTGCCCGTGTAGGGACGTGGCTTGCCCCGTCCAGCGAGCGAAGCGAGACAGTTCGGTTACAGCAGTCAAAGAATGGGAGGTGGAATCGGCAACAGCATCTCTGGGCGCGATTCGCGTCAATCCCACGAACCCCAACCCTGACAAGGCTTTGCGGCCCAAGAATCGTTTTCTTCGCACCCGCGAATCCAGCGTATAATGGCTCGGCAACGGAGGTGCGCTGTGCGTAAGCGCCTCTTGTTCGAAGCCGCCAGCCTCGTCTGCTTGTCCCTCCTGCAAGCCCAGGCCCAGACTGCGCCATTTTCGGTCGCCAGCCTCAAGATCGAAAACGTAAGGTTTCAAAGGGTTTCCAAGCTTTCCAGCGCCCAGCAGCGCGAACTGACCAAGGAAATCCGCCAGGACACCGAATGGCCCACCCAGCACATCCTTCAGGCCGTGGCCGATTCCGTCCGCCAGAACGTGCTCGCCGCATACGCCGATCACGGCTATTGGCGCGCCAAAGTCACCGTGCAGGTTGTGCCGCAGCGGTTGCTGGACTCCGCGCAAACCGTGGATGTCGTCGTGTGGGCCCTCAACGAAGGGCCGCAGTACCGCCTGCGCAGCCTCACCTGGTCAGGCGCCGAAGCCTTCCCGCCCGAGCGCCTGAACGGGCTCATACCGGTGCGCCCGGGCGAAGTGCTGGAGCGCGATAAACTTGCCGCGGGAATGGAGGCGGCCCGCCACCTCTACGCCACCCGCGGTTACATCAACTACACCGCCATCCCGGAAATGCAAACCGACGACGCTCACGACACCGCCTCGCTGCAGATTCACGTGGACGAAGGCGGAGTCTTCACCTTCGAGAAGTTTGACGTCCTGGGCATCAACCCAACCACCCGCGAGCGCCTGCTGGACGCCTGGCCGCTGCGCCCCGGCGATGTGTACGCCTCCGGCATCGTGGAAGATTTCGTCCGCCAGCACGCCTCTTTGCTGCCTCCGGCCGGGCAACGCGACGTGGTCTGCCGCACCATGGACCTGAGCAATCACACCATAGAATTCACCCTCGACTTCCGCGCTCAACCCCTTCCCTGCGCGGCTCCGCCGGAACCCGAGGTCACCAGCCAGTCGCTCAACCGCCTTCTGCCGCAACCGCAACCGTGAACCAATATAGACGCGGGCGTCCCTGCACATGGGAACTCGATGGATGGCGTTGTTTGAAGCGTATTTCCCACCCGGCTGAGATATGCTCGTGCGCGCGAGGACGCGGGCCTACATTGGCGAAGTTTGTTATGCTTTAGGTGGCGCTTTTAGGAGATACCATGTCTCTGTCTGCGGTCATCGTGGACGACGAGCAGTTGGCCCGCGACGAACTCGCGTTCCTGCTCAAGGGGGTGGATGACATTGACGTCGTCGCCCAGGGCAAGAACGGCGTCGAAGCGGTCAACCTGATCCGCGAGCACAATCCGGACCTGGTTTTCCTCGACGTACAGATGCCCGGCCTCGACGGCTTCGGAGTCATCAAGAAACTGCTCGACAAGAAAGTTCCCGTCCCCAAGATCGTCTTCGCTACCGCCTTCGACCAATACGCTGTAAAAGCCTTCGAAGTGAACGCCGTCGATTACCTGCTCAAGCCTTTTGACCGGAAGCGGGTAGCGCAGTCTGTGCAGAAGGCGCGGGCGACCATGGAGTCGAGCGGAGCTTCGTCCGATAAGTGGGAGACCGTGGTGCGAATGCTGGAGTCGCAGAAGACCCAGCAGGTGAAGATCATGCTCAAGGCCGGCGGGCGCATGTTCCTGGTGAACCAGAAAGACATTTGCTTCGCCTCGATTGCCGACGGCGTGATTACTGTCGTGACCGGCGGCCCCAGCGGCATGGAAGGGCAGTCCAATTGCCGCACCCTGGAAGAACTTTTCGAAAGCCTGGACGCCAACTTATTCTGGCGGGCACACCGTTCGTTCCTGGTGAATATCAACCGCATCCGCGAAGTGGTGCCGTGGTTCAAGAGTTCCTACCAGATCCGGATGGACGATAAGAAGCAGACGGAAGTCCCCGTGAGCCGCGCCCAGACCAAGCGGCTGCGCGAACTGTTCGGTTTGTAAGGCGGCGCCGGCGTCCCGCCGG
>DATJXG010000110.1:0-20511 GCA_035500455.1 Terriglobales bacterium
ACTGCGTCAGCGCCAGAGATTGCAGGGTTTTGCACCGCGCCCGTGAACCTGCCGGGGCTTCTTTTGTTAGCATGAAGTTTCAGGACTATTGAGGAGGCTTTATGGCTACCGATACTTTCGTCCGCCCCGCATCTGCCGGCAGCGCCGCTGAAACCAAGGTCTATAAGAACTTCATCGATGGCGAGTGGGTGGACTCGACGACTGGAGAAACTTTCGAAGACCGCAATCCCGCCGACAACCGGGAAGTGGTCGGGGTCTTCCAGAAGTCCGGCAAGGCTGACGTGGATGCCGCGGTGGACGCCGCCAAGCGCGCTTACACCAAGTGGCGCCTGGTGCCGGCGCCACGCCGCGCCGAAATCGTTTATGCCGCGGCCGCCATGCTCTTCGAGCGCAAGGAAGACTGTGCCCGCGACATGACCCGCGAGATGGGCAAGATCCTGAAAGAAACCCGCGGCGATGTGCAGGAAGCGGTGGACACCGCCTATTACATGGCCGGCGAAGGCCGCCGGCTGTTTGGGCCGACCACGCCCTCGGAGCTGCCGAACAAATTTGCCATGGCGATACGCACGCCCATCGGCGTGTGCGGCATGATTACACCGTGGAATTTCCCGATGGCCATTCCCTCGTGGAAGATTCTGCCCGCCATCGTCTGCGGCAACACCTGCGTGATCAAGCCGGCGCAGGACACGCCGCTCTCCACCTTCAATTTAGTGCGCGCGCTCAGCGACGCCGGCGTTCCCAAAGGCGTGATCAACATCGTGACCGGCTTCGGATCGAGCGTAGGCACGCCAATTACGGAGCATCCAGAGGTGCGTGCGATTTCGCTGACCGGGTCGAGCGAGGTCGGCCGCATCGTGGGCACGATCGCGGCCAAGAGCTTCAAGCACTGCTCACTGGAACTCGGCGGGAAAAATCCCATGATCGTACTCGACGATGCCAACCTCGAACTCGCCATTGAAGGCGGCCTGTGGGGCGCATTCGGCACCACCGGGCAGCGCTGCACCGCTACCAGCCGCATCATCGTGCAGAAAGATGTGTACCGCGAATTCGTAGAGCGCTACGTGGAGCGGGCAAAGGCGCTCAAAGTCGGCAACGGGTTGGATGAGACTGTGGAGATGGGTCCGGCGGTCAACGAACGCCAACTGGAAACTGATTTGAAGTACGTGGAGATCGGCAAGACCGAAGGCGCGAAGCTCAAGTGCGGCGGCAATCGTCTGGAGAAGGGCGACTATCAGTACGGATGGTTCATGGAGCCGACTGTGTTCGCTGACGTCGCCCCCACCATGCGCATCGCGCAGGAGGAAATTTTCGGCCCGGTGGTTTCGATTATCCCGTGCGAGAACCTTGAAGACGCCATCGAGATCGCCAACAACATTGAGTACGGACTTTCTTCGGCGCTTTACACCAAGGACGTGAATAAAGCCTTCGCCGCCATGCGTGATCTGCACGCGGGCATCACTTACATCAATGCGCCCACGATTGGAGCGGAAGTTCACCTGCCCTTCGGCGGCGTCAAGGCTACCGGCAATGGCCATCGCGAAGGCGGCATCGGCGCCATTGATTTCTACAGCGAGTGGAAAGCGGTTTACGTGGACTACTCCGACAAGCTGCAGAAGGCGCAGATCGACCGGGTGGATTGAGTAGTTCCAACTGATCCCGCCGGTTTTGATTCGATGGACGGAGAAACCCTAAAACGCCGGGGCCGCTGAGAACTGCCGCCGAGGACGCTGAGGAACCTGTCTGAGACGACCGGTCAGGAGGCGGTGGCGGAGAGCGCCTTCACTTCGGGGTGGGGGTTGCGGTAGTCGAAGCGGGGGATCTTCACTGCCACCAGGGTGCGAAACTCTTCCGCCGGGCCGGTGAGCACGCGCTTCGGTATGATTCGGTAAATCTGGGGATTGTAATAAAGAAGGAGAACGTTGCTGTCCTCGAGGTAGCCGATGAAGCGCGACCATGGCGTGCGCGCCTGGTTGACCGGGTCCTGCAGGTGCAAGCCTTCCTCGCTGAAATAAATGCGCAACTGTCCGAAGTAGCGCGCGCGGCGGCGAACCAGGATTTTCAATACCGGCGCCGCGACCAGCACACCGATCATGACAGCCAGAAGAGTGAGATTGCGCGACGGGCTGATGTATTTCCAGATCACCACGCATCCCCAGGCGATGCAGGCATAAGTCAGAACGAATTTCAGCCACAGCCGCCATCCGCCGCCCTCGCGGAGGTGCAGCAGGCGGGCGCTGCGGCGGTCGTGCCCGGTCAGCGCGAAATCGACGTGGCGGGATGTGAGCGGCTTGCTCTGATTCAATTTGCCGGTAACCAGGGCGCGGAATTCTGTAACCTCAGCGGGCGAGGCGAACGCTGACTTGGGAAGAATTTGCGTGCCGGCCCTGGTTCCCACGGCGAAGAAGTTCTCGTTCTCGGAGAGCTGGGTGAGTTCAGACCAGGGGCGGGTCGTAGTACCGCATTCGCAGGAGAATGTGTATCCGCTGGGGCCGGCTTCGAAGATCCGCTTTCCCCGGCAGTGTATCTTCTGATAGCCCGCGGCGAGATTGTGCTCGTGCTTTTGCCTGGCCTTGCTGACCGACAGTTTGTCGTAAGCATAGGCCGCAGCGGCCGCGAGCATGGCCAGCCCGATGAGAAACGCGCCAACCGGAATTCCCAGGCCCTCTATGATGCAGAAGATGCCGAGCGCCGCGATGAGAGCGCAGGCCAGCAGCGCGGCCTTGAAGCCGGCATTCTTTCCCGGCTGCGTGGTAAAGGGTACTTGCAGGGCGGCGAAATCTTTTAAAGATACCGGGTAAACCAACTTCATGGCCCGAGATTATATGTTGGATGATTTCTCATCTGTGAATTACCAAAGTCGTGCACAGGAAGTGTGCAGCAACCTTCATGCGGTCGATGCTCCGTGCTTTTTTGCAGTTTGGTTTTTTGGCTCCAGCCTGTCAGAATGCAGTGAGGGTTCATCCCACAAACATCCATGCCTGTAACTCAAATTCGTGAAGTTACTGCTGCCAGCCGGCTCGATAACGTCCGCTATGCCATCCGCGATCTGGCTGTGCTGGCTGACCAGGTGGCGAAGCAGGGGCACGAGATTCTGTGCCTCAACGTGGGCGATCCGAATATTTTTGGATTTCGTCCGCCGGCGCACATGATCGAAGCGGTGCTCGGGGCGATGCGCGACAACAAGAACGGCTACGCGCCCTCGCAGGGGATTCCTGAGGCCATTGACGCGATTCGCGGCGAAGCCGAACGCAAAGGCATCACCACGGTGCAGGATGTGTTCGTTTCCGCCGGGGCCAGTGAGGCAGTGGACATCGCGCTAACCGCGCTGGTGAATCCGGGAGAGAACATTCTTACGCCGCGGCCCGACTATCCTCTTTATTCCGCGGTGTTGTGCAAGCTGGGGATCGAGATCAACGCGTACGAACTGAATGAAGAAGACGGATGGCAGCCCGACCTGATCGACTTGCAGAGCAAGATCAATTCGCGGACGCGGGCGATTGTGCTGATCAATCCCAACAATCCCACGGGCTCTGTCTGCTCGAGGCGGATGCTGGAGCAGATTGCGGGGCTGGCGCGGCGGCATAACCTGGTGATCTTCGCCGACGAGATTTACGACAAGCTGATGCTGGATGGCGATGCGCATCTCTCGATCGCCGCGCTCGCGCCCGATGTGCCGGCGGTGACCTTTGGGGGCATTTCAAAAAATTATCTTGCGCCGGGCTGGCGGCTGGGCTGGGGCATCGTGAGCGGCGAAGCGGCCTGCGTGAAACCTTATGTGGAGGGCATTCACCGGCTGCTGCGGGCGCGGCTTTCGGCCAATCATCCCGAGCAATACGCCATCAAGCCGGCGCTGGAAGGTTCCCAGGAGCATCTGGCGGCCGCGTGCCAGCGGCTGCGGGCGCAGCGCGATCTGACGGTGAAAGCGTGCAACGCCATTCCGCGCATGACCTGCGTTTCGCCGCGCGGTGCTTTCTACGCATTTCCCCGCCTCGATATCCCCGAGGGCGACGATGTCTTCGTGAAGGAACTGCTTTTGCAGAAATACGTGCTGGTGGTTCACGGCTCAGGATTCGGGCAGCGCGCCGGCACCAGGCACTTCCGCATCGTGTTTCTGCCGGATGAGCAGACGCTGTCGCGGGCTTACACGGCGATCGGCGATTTCATGCGCGAGAGGTACAAGTAGTACGCCGCTTGGGCGATCAACTCTTCTTCTTTTGTTTGGCCTCATTCTGTTCGATGCGCGCCTTCACGAACTTTTTTACCAGCGCGGCCGGGAGAGGCTTATTCACGGCGAAGCGGATGGTGCCTTTGGAGGTGGAGAAGTTCTTTAGATCGCTCTGGAACTTCTCGATCAACGAACTCCCATAGGGAAAGAAACTGCAATGTTCGGCGAAGGCGGCGTAGGCCACCAAGTTGCCTTTGTACTTGAAGGTGGGGATGCCGTAGCTGATGGCCTCGGTGGTCTCGGCCGGCACGATGGATCGAATGAGGGCGCGGACCTTGGTGAGCGTGGAGTAAGCGGGTTCGGGGATGCGCGCCAGGTATGCGTCCACATCCTTTGGGGCACCCGCGCGCGGGTCTGGGCGGCGGGCGGTGGGTTTGGACTTTTTCATAAGAATGACTCTCCTGTTTTTTCGTAGCCGAAGCGTCGCCGGATTACACGGCAGTATCTTCCTCCCTTTCGGGGCTCAGACGCGTCCCCCATTCTCCCCAGCGCTTACGCCCGTTCGACAGGCTCAGGACAGGCGCTGGGCTGCACTCTTGCGCGGCTTCGCGGCTTGCGGCTTTTCGGTGACCGCCGAATCCAGTCGCACTCCCATCTCAGTGAATGCTGGAGTTGGACCCTTCCAGCGTAGTTGTTCTATATCGTCGAACAGCGGTAGGTCGGTCCGCAGGGTGGCCAGGGTGCGAAAGAGCAGGGCTTGCTCGCGCTCACGAGACAACGTTGCTGCGAGGGTGCTGGCGTTGGCGACGTTCGCGTGCCACTCGCGATAGTCCGTAGGGACGGATTCGATGTGCCCGAACTTCGCCAGGACCGCAGACGACGATTTAGCGCCCCAGCCGGGAAGTCCCGGATAGCCGTCGGCAGAATCGCCTACCAGCGCCAGGTAATCGGGGATAGAAGACGGCGGGACGCCGAATTTCTGGATCACGCCAGCCTCGTCACAAATCAGGCGCGTCCTGCGGTTGAGTTGCACCACCCGCGTTCCGCGCACGCACTGCGCCAGATCTTTGTCCGGGGTGCAGATGATCACGCGGTCCACCCGGCGATCGGCGGCGGCTGCCGTCGCTGCGGCGGCCAGAGCGTCATCCGCTTCGACCTCGACCATCGGCCAAACAACGATGCCGGCTGCCGCAAGCGCTTCTTCGAGCAGGGGGAACTGCGCCAGCAAATCCGGCTCAATGCCTTCGCCGGTTTTGTAATCCGGCCACAGTGCATTGCGGAACGATTCGATGACGTGATCGGTGGCCACGCCGACGTGAGTGGCGCCTTCCTTCATCATGCCGAGCACGGAGGAGACGACGCCGCGGACCGCGGCAACCTCGCGGCCGTCGCGGTCGCGCGCCGAGGGCAGCGCGTAGTAGTGGCGGAACAATTCGTAGGTGCCGTCAACCAGATGGACGTCCAAGGCGTGCTCCGATGCAGCAACATCCTATCGCACGATTCTTTGCGCGTGTCGATTCGATATAATTTCTTTCAGCCATGGCTCGAATGCAATGTGTAGTGGTCGGTATCTTTCTGCTGGCTGGCTGGGCCGGTTCCGTCTCGCAGGCGCAGTCTGCGGCAAAAACGGCGTCTAAAGACGTCGCCACGGTGGATGGGGGCATTGGGTCATGCTCGCTGGAGCTAACTGTGAACACCACGGACGGGAAGCCGGTGTACGGCGCCAGCGTGAAGGTTCACATCGCTTACGGCTTCGGAGGGTTCCACAAGCTGGATCTGGAAGCCGCCACCAATACGGACGGGAAGGTAAATTTCACCGGGCTACCTAACCGCGTGCGCCGTCCGCCGCTGGAATTCGACGGTTCGAAAGACGAGCTGGTGGGCACGGTGAATTATGATCCGTCGGTTCAGTGCCGGGTGAAACAGGTGATGGTACTCGACAAGCCGAAGCCCTCGCAAGACCAGTAGGCACGGTCAATCGGCAGTCGGCTAGCGCTTCCCATCCCGCTCATCTGACCGGCGAGCCGGAATGCGCGTGGAAAGTTTCTTCGGTTGAAATGTCAGATCGTAGTTGCAGGTGTCGCCGAAGATCAGGGCGTTTTGCTGGCAAAGGCCGGCGACATCCTCGCGGGTGGGCCGGGTATGGGTCTCGACCCAACCGAGCAGAGCCTCGAAGGAAGCGAGTTCTTCCGAGAAGGTGAACTCGCAGTGCCCGGCGGCGTCCACGAAGTTCTGCTGCAGGTCATCCAGGCGGTGCGCGTCTTTCACGGTGTGGCGGAATGCGTTCTCCTGCTCCACGAAGACGACCGGATCGCCGATGGTATGGGTTGTCAGTACAGGAATGTTAATACGGCCGTCGGGATCGTAGGCTCTTTCCAGAAAGTCTGCGGCGGCGTCATTCGCCCGCGCGCGGTAAACACCGTGGTTCAGGGCGGCGTCATCACCGGATCCGGAATAGTGCACGCCCAGGTTGGTGAAGGGATTCAGCCCATGTGTGCGAACCAGCACCAGCTCCTGCATACTGAACGGAACTCCCGCCAAATCTGCGAGCAGGCCGCTCTCGGGAATCTTCAGCACTCCGATGAGATCGGCCAGATTTTGCGCCTGCTGCGGAGTGCGCGTTTCGGGCGGCTGAGCAACACCGGTGCATTCATTTACGCGTGAAGCCACATCGTCCGGGGTAAGAGTGTTGTCCGGAGCCAGTCCAAAGTAGAGCGGATACTGCGGCTCGTCGGGGCGCGGCAGGTTCTGGCAATAATATTGATAGACGACGCGCTGATCGAACTCTCCCTGCCAATCCCGGGTCGCTCCAGCCAGCACGCCGCACGCCGACAACGCGCCGTCGTAGTTTTGCTTTCCGTGCTCGCCGCGGCCGAAACGTTCCACCATTTCCTCAGTGATCAGGCCGCCCTCGGAGGCGCCAACCAGGAAGGTCTGCAGGGGTTGTCCGAAGAGCGCAACGAACTGGCGGCGCAGGTTCTCGCTGTCCTCGGCTCCGTCTTTCACCGCCCATCCGCCCAGGCCGGCCGCGTCCGGGCGATAGCTCGATGCGGCGGTGGCAAACCCCAACTCCAGCAGCACGGGTGCCCCAGGGACGAGATCGGCCGTGGTGAGTGGGGCGGGCGGCGTCAATGAGTAGCCGTGATTCCAAATCACCAGTTGTCCGGTGTAGGCGGCGGGCACGGCGATCAGAAAATATGCGCCGTTCGCATCCTGGCCGGCCACGCAGGTGGTTGCGGGCGGAAGCCCGGGCGGGCACGGATCTTGAGCTAGAAGAAGAGGCGCACTCAGAAGGGCAATAGTAAGGAGCGCAAGGCAAGAGAACTTCATGGCGGCCTCCGGAGGGGTAGGGCCGCGATTGTGTCTTCATTGCGCGGCGGTGTCAAGCTGCAAGACTTTGCACACTGTGGAGAATGCGGGCGAAATTGCGAGGGTCGCATGCAAAACCGCCACCCCGCTGGACGGGCGTTGAAGATCGAGCGCAGAAGATCTCTCCTAAAAAAATACTTGCATGTCTGCCTACGATCATAGTAGGGTTACATACATATGTAGTAGAGCAAAATAAAATGACCACACGCAAATTATCCCGACTCGAACTCAAAATTATGGATGCGCTGTGGACCCTGGGTCAGGCCTCCATCCGCGAAATCCAAGAGACCTTTCCCGCCAAGGACAGGCCGGCCTACACCACCATTCAGACCACGGTGTATCGGCTGGAGGCGAAAGCGGCCCTGCGGCGGGTGAAGAAGGTGGGAAACTTCCACGTGTTTGAAGCCGCCGTCTCGCGCCATGCCGCGCAGCGCAAGCTGATTGACGACCTGCTGGCGCTGTTCGGGGGCAGCACTCAGCCGGTGATGGCGCACCTGATCGAATCCGGCAAGCTCACGCTCGACGACGTGAAGGAAGCGGAGAAGACGCTGCGCGAGCTGGAGCGAAAGGAGAGAGCGCAATGACAGTCCTGGCGAGCTTTTTGTCGGCAATCTGGGAAGCGGTCGCACCGGCCCTGGGCGATCACTTGTGGCAATCGACGCTGTTCGCCATCGCCGCCGGAGTCCTGACGTTGGCATTGCGCAAGAACCATGCCCGTACCCGCTACTGGCTGTGGCTGGCGGCGTCGTTAAAGTTTCTGATTCCCTTCTCGCTGTTCGTCGGTCTCGGAAGCCAACTGGCCTGGCTCCACAAACCGGCGCCTACGACCGCCGGGTTGTACGTCACCATGGAGCAAGTCAGCCAGCCTTTTACTCAGCCGGCGGCTGGCGCGGTGATGCGAACGGCTCCTGCAACTGTTCTCCCGGCGTTGATGCATTTGCTTCCGGCGCTTTTCGCGGTTTGGGTCGGCGGATTCCTGGCAGTCGCGCTGGTCTGGTCCGCGCGCTGGCGGCGAATTTCCTCGGCGTTGCATCAGGCGGATGCTCTACACGAAGGGCGGGAACTGGAAACGCTGCGCCGGTTGGAGCGCGCGGTGGGCCTGCGGCGACAAGTCGAAATACGATCTTCGGCGATTTCGCTGGAGCCCGGCATTTTCGGCATCATGCGGCCGGTTCTGCTGTGGCCGCGGGGAATCTCGCAGCACCTGGATGACGCGCACCTGGAAGCCATCCTGGCACACGAACTGTGGCACGTGCGCCGCCGCGACAATCTCGCGGCCGCCCTGCACATGGTAGTTGAGGCGATCTTCTGGTTTCATCCATTAGTGTGGTGGCTGGGCGCGCGGCTGTTGGATGAGCGCGAGCGAGCCTGCGACGAAGCGGTGCTGGCGGCGGGCAGCGAAAAACAGGTTTATGCGGAAAGCATTCTGAAGACTTGCGAATTCTGCGTTGGATCTCCCCTGGCGTGCGTGTCGGGGGTGACCGGCGCGGATCTAAAAGGAAGGATTGTGCGGATTATGAGCGAACACGCGGCGAGCAAACTCAATTTCGGCAGAAGACTCTTACTCAGCGCGGCGGCAATATTGGCCTTCATCATACCCATCGGATTCGGGTTGCTGGGTGCTGCTCCCAGCCGCGCCCAAGCGGCGGCGGACGTCTCCGGCGGAATCACGCCCGGCTACCAGGCGACGGTCAAGCCGGACAACTCCACCAACAAAATGCAGATGGTCCGGATGATGTTCAGCCCTGACGGCTTCCAGGCGCAGGGAGTTCCAGTCAAGACCATCGTGCAGGAGGCTTACGGCGTGCAGCAGGACCAGATCGCAGGCGGCCCCGACTGGCTGAATTCACAAAAGTACGACTTCACCGCGACCCTGGACCAATCCGCGATCGAGGCGCTGAAGAATGCGAGTGAGGAGCAGCGCCGGTTTGCCTTGAAGCGCATGCTGCAATCCATGCTGGCCGACCGCTTCAAGCTCACGCTGCATCGCGAGACCAAGGATCTTCCCGTGTATGAATTGGCGGTCGCCGAAGGCGGCGCCAAACTTCAGCAGTCAAAGTCCAGCGATTCCGGCGGCGCCAAGCCCCAGGCCCTGATTGCGTTGGGTGGCCACGCGGTGCAGGGGCAACAGAAGTTTCACATGGGCAATACTGAACTTAACGCCACGGGACTCAGCATGGGCGATCTGGCGGGAATGCTGTCTCGAAATCTGGGCACTCCCGTTCTGGACAAGACCGGGCTTACGGGACGATACGATTTGAGCCTGCACTGGACCCCGAATGATAGCCAGCTTGCGACATTCCCCGGGCCGGGAGGCGGTGAACCCGGAACCGGCGCCGCGGCTGCGCCTACGTCTGCCAGCCCGTCACTCTTCAATGCGGTGCAGGAGCAGCTGGGCCTACAGCTGGAACTGCGAACCGTTCCCATGGAGACGCTGGTCGTGGATCACGTGGAGCAGCCGTCGGAGAATTAAGAAAATGAATTCTGCATGACCGGTATAGTATTGGCCTCTGCAACAAGACTGTGTGCGGAGGCCGATGCCGTGTCGAAAGCGATTCGCCGTCTGCTGTGCTATGTGGGATTTGCGATTATTACCGGAGCGCTGATCGCCGCCGCGACATGTGCGGCCCAGCAATTGAAGAACGACAAGCTGTCACTCAGCGTCAACACGCAAGATGGATCGTATCAACTGTCGGTACCCGGCGGACGGCCCATTCTGACCAGCCGGGTGGCGGCGCAGGTCAATCACCTGTGGTTGCGCTCGAGCGAGTATCCGCACCGCCAGGCTTCCGAGTCCACCTTCAGCGATGAAATCGGCTCCGGCCGTGCAGTCACGGTGACTTGCGGAGGGCTCGAGGGGAAAGCCGATCTAATTTATGTTGTGCAGCTCTATGACCAACTCTCCTATGCAACCGTCCAGGTGAAAGTGCGAAATAGCACCGGTAAGCGAGTGACGGTGCAGGCCATTCGGGGCGTGGAGGCAACCGGGGAGCCGCTGGTCAATCTGGGCGGACATGCGTTTGCCGATCGAATTCTCTCGGACAGTTTCAGCGAAGACCGGCCGCAGATGCGGCTCTACGACCTGGGGAAAGCGCCGGGCGGAATGCATCGCGGGGCTGGGAGCCAGCTGATCTACAACCAGGAGAGCAAGGAGAGCCTCTTCCTGGGCGCGCTGACCTCCGACCGGCTGCTGACCTTGTTGCATCTGCAGGCTGCGGGTACGGGAGAGGAAACTCGGGTTGCTTCTTATAACGTCGATTTCACTGGAACCACGGAGATCCAAAAAGAATTCGATCTGAAGGGTGCCCCAGCGGAAGATCAGGTCGAGCTGAGTCTTCCCGTCGAGCCGGGATCGGAGATGGCTTCAGAGCGGCTGATGCTTCAGGCCGGGCCCGACTACCACGCGCAACTATTGGCTTACGGCGATGTGATCCGACGACTGCACCATGCGCGCGTTTCCACTGAGACTCCGATTGGTTGGTGGAGCTGGACGGCCTTTTACGGCGCGATTAACGAAGGCGAGACGCTGGCGAATGCCGACTGGCAGGCCGAACATCTTAAGTCGCTCGGTTACAACTATTTTCAAGTCGATGAGGGCTATGAATACGCCCGCGGAGAGTACGTTACCGCCAATGCCACGCAGTTCCCCGATGGCATGCGCTTTGTGGGCCACCATGTTACCCAGGATGGCCTGACATTTGGCGTGTGGACCAGCCCCTTCCAGGTAACGAGCCGGGCCTGGGTGTACCAGCACCACAAGGATTGGCTGGTGCACAACGCCAAAGGCGAGCCGATCTCCAGCGGCGAAGTCTGGCGCCAAAAAACCGATGCGCTCTACACGCTGGACACGACGAACCCCGGAGCCCAGGAATATCTGCGCGAGACTTACAAAACGCTGGTTCGGGAGTGGGGAGTGCGGTTTATCAAACTCGACTTTATGGACACCGCCGCCATCGAAGGCTACCACTACCGGCCCAACACCACCGCCCTGGAAGCCCAGCGCATCGGTCTGCAGGTTATCCGAGATACCGTGGGCGATGAGGTGGTACTGGACAAGGACGGAAGCCCCATGCTCAATCCTGTAGGCCTGGTGGATACCGGTCGGATCTCCGCGGACACGGCGCACTCTTTTGAGGGAACCAAGGATGCGGAGCCGGGCATCGCTGCCCGCTTTTACATGCACCGCAATTTTTTCGTGAATGATCCTGACGCTTTCAACACCACTGCCGAGTCATTCCGCAATTATTCCGAGGTGCCGCCGGTGCTGCCGCTGTCCGCAGCACAAGCGTCGATCGCTCTTTCCGCTGTGTCGGGCGGCATGTACGAGATTGGCGACGACATGCTCACCCTGGGTTCTCAGAAGGACCGCCTGGCGCTGGTGGAGAATACCGACCTGCTCAATATGGCCAGGCTTGGACGAGCGTCGACGCCGGTCGATCTAATGACTTACGAGCCCAAGGATGAGCAGCCGAGTATTTTCTTTCTGCAGGAAAGTCCGGGGCAGGCAATTTTGACCGTCTTCAACTGGACCCAGGCCTCCCGGTCGCACGCGTTGAAGCTTGCAGATCTCGGATTGAATGCGGAGCACACCTTTGCGGCCTCGGACGTGGTGAACCCGGATGCGCCGGTCACGCTCGCGGGCGGCGCCGTGCAGATCGAGAATCAGCCAGCCGAGTCGGTGAGAGTAATCAAACTTATCGATAGCAGTGTTGTGGCGAGCGCGCCCAGCATTGAGGCGCAAGTGCCCGCTGGCGCCGCGACGGGCGAGACTGTCCACTTTTCGGCGCTGGCCAAAGACGATGTGCCGGCGGTTGGGTATCACTGGGATTTTGGCGACGGCACCAGCGCAAAGGGCGCCAGGGTGGCCCACACTTACACGAGGGCGGCAGAGGTCACGATCCATCTCTCGGTGGAGGGTGTGGATGGCGAAGCAGCAAATCAAAGCTTCTCCCTCAAGGTAAGCGGCAGCTTGAGGGCGTATCCGAATCTTACGGATAATCGGCGCTTCGTGGAGCGGACCGGGCACTAGCGGCTGCAGAGAAAGTCGCCGGGAGCGCAAAGTTCATTGCTCAGGCATTTTCACAGGCCCTTCCCAGAATCCATATGGATCGCAATTTTTTTGCGGCCTGCTCAGGGGATCTGATTCTTGCCGGGGCTTCACTCAACGAAAAATCCTCGATTTGTAGCTCATTGCTTTTGGGTCGCTGTGATCAAATCCATCAGCCCCTCTACGATCGCGGTTTCGGCGCAACCTGGTTTTAACTTTGAGCCAAGCACCTGAAAGGTAAGTGCGCCAAAAGCCGTGTCATTGGGGATATATCCGGAGTTTGCCATGCCGTTCGCCAGCGTCACCATGACCGTATTCGCCATGGGGGACTCTCGCTTCAATCGCTGCCCGATTGCACTGTACAATTCCGCATCTACCGAAGCGAGCGCGATATTGCCAATGCGCAGCACTCCCAAACGAATGTTCACAGGGTCTCCATCTACATAGGTTCCGGGGGTCCCTTCGCGGGCAGTGTCGGTGCGCTTCCGTCCAGGGCAGGATACGGTCTTCTGCTCCGCGGCAATGCCGGGGCTCGCTTCCAGCCTCTTGATGTTGGTCGCTACGCGAATTACTTCTTCACCCAGCAATACACCTTCGCTGTCCATCACGCGCTCGAGCGCGTCACGTACCTTTGGATCGGGCGGACTAGCCTTGACTTTGCCGTCGCGGATTGGCGCTTCGATCGGTTCGCGGGTCATGACATATCCGGTGATCGGTACGCCGCCGCGCGACGCCATCGCGTTCGTGCCGGCGCGCAGATAAAGCGGATTCTGGTCGCCGCTGGCGCCCTGCGCGAAGACTGCGACCATTTTGTCGTCGAAAGCCTGCTCGACGTAGCGAGAAGCCGCCCCAGCGAAATCCGCACTCGTGATTCCGGCAAGAAAACCGTTCACCGGGTGCATCGCATAATCCATGTAGATGGCGATCGGTTCGCCGTTTAGCGCGAGGAATTCGATCACGGCGACCGTTTTGTCGGATGGAGCTTCGAGGTTCGGGGCCTGCGTCCAAAGGTGGGTTTCGGGATCGATGGCATCGCGATTCACATTCAGATAGGACTTTCCGGTTCCGAATCCAACCCGCGCCGGTTGCAGCTTCGCTTTGGATTGCCGGACCGCGTCCAGAATCTGGCCAACGATGGGAGGCGGCGGTGCATTGGGATCCGGCGTAAGTCCGCGCATGCCAGGAAAGCCGCCGGGGCCCCAACCGCTGTGGGTGTGGGTGGCGGACATGACGATATTTTCGACGGGGCAGTTCAGTTCAGCGGCGATCTGTTTCGAGGCGGCCTGCCAGATGACTTCGGAAAGCCCGCCCTGGTCCGCCCCGATCAGGGCGGCACGGGCCGAACCGTTATCGAGTACGATCGCGCGCACATAGAGTTTTTCGTGCTCATACTTGCCGGACGGAGGATTGGCCGGATCTGAAGCCGGAGTGATGTCAACCCGCGCCGCGCCCACGCGAAGGCCGCCCTGGGCGAATACCTCACGCCCTTCGAACAGGGCAGGAATGACGAAAATGGCTAAAAGAAGGATTCGCAGCTTGCTCATCGGTTGCTCCTCGACTGCGGAACTTTACCGCGTCGCAGGCAGCTCTGGCCAATTTCAAGAGCAGATGCAGTTCATTGCGTACACTCCCCAGGCAATCCGTGTCGAGGTGCTGAAGGACGTACCTTCGGTTCACGCCTGCATCGGCAAGCACGGTCGAATGGTTTGTGAGGAGATTCAGCGCAGGCCGCTTAAACCATTGAAAGGGCGAAAGAATGGCTCCTCAGGTAGGACTCGAACCTACAACCCTCCGGTTAACAGCCGGATGCTCTGCCATTGAGCTACTGAGGAGTATGGCGTGGACGCGAGCGAGATCGCGCCGTGGTTTGGTTGCGATGCTTATCATACCATTCGCCTCCTTCGCCCGGAAGGCGGGGCGCCTGGGTCGTGGGCTGACAATCGCTTCGTTATGTCCGTCTCCGAGACGCAGAATTTCGCGCGCGAGGTGCCGCCGGGACGGTGGCGCTACTTTCGTTCGATCGGCGCAGGATGCTTACTCCGGGGCCGGGGGCCGCTGCTTGCGGATTTCGTGGGCCACACGGGTAGCTACTGTGCGCATGGCGTCGCTGGCGGCGGAGATGGCGTCGTCGCCGGCCGGCACCGCGGTCACGCCCTCGGCCAGGTTGCGAGCTGAACCCAGGCGCAGCACAGCGAACTCCGCGGCAAGATTCTCCCGCGGGTTCGCGTTGCCGATGATCTGGGGATTGTGTTGCATTCCGCCCGGCCCTGCCGTCACCTCGCCCGGAATTGCAGGATCCGAGAACAGGATGGTCACGAGATAATCGCATTCTTTTTTTTCGGCTTCTTCGCGGGCATCATCGCGGTCGCTGGAGTCCAGTGCGACGGCGTCGAGCAGTAGGGGGGAGTGCTTGTCCTTGCGCAGCATCTTGAGTTCGCGAACGAGCTGGGATTGTGCCCATTTGGAGTCAACGATGTGGCGGGAGCGGTTGTAGGGAATGGCGACCCCGATGTGGACGACGTTTTCTTCCTTGGAGGCGGTGGTTTCTTTCGAATCCTGAGCCTGCTGGGCGAAACTCAGAACGCCCAGGGACAACACAGAAATTCCGCATACGCCAGACAGGGCGGAACGCAAGGAAAGCATGGAATCACCTCACAGCGGAGAAAGACAACTTCAGGAACGCGGCCCGAGGTAGTTTACTCCGGCGCGACCTCGGCGTGCTGGCGCAGGCGGTGGCCAACGAGGAAAACGTAATGCACCCCCGAAACGATGGTAAAGGTGAAAGTGGCACGGAGAAACGTGGTGCGAGCCACCCATACCCAGAGTACGGGATGCACCTGCAGCAGCAGCACGAAAAAGACCGCGAACACCTGGGCGAAGGTGTTGGCTTTGCCGAAGATGCTGGGGCGGAAGTCGCGCAGGCCGGCAATGATGTAGAGAACGGCACTGACCGCGAGAATGCAGATGTCGCGGCTGAACACCACGACGGTAAACTTCCAGGGAATTTTGTGCAGCACCGACAGCACAAGAAAGATCGTGCTCAGCAGGAGCTTATCGGCGATGGGATCGAGGTACTGTCCTAGGGTGGTTTGCTGGTGAAGTTTGCGGGCCAGCAGGCCGTCGAGGCCATCGCTGAGTCCAGCCAGGATAAAAAGCGTCAGCGCCCATGAGTAGCGGCCCGCCATCATATGAATGATGATGAAGGGCAGGAACACCATGCGCAGCATGGTCAACTGGTTGGGAGCGGTCAACAGCTGCGAAAGCTTCACCGCGGCTCCTCGGCGCGGGCGAGATGGCGCGCCAGGGAAGGCGCGGCTTCCAGCCCGGTTTTCGCGGTGAAGCGTTGCGCGATGGAGGGAATTTCTCCCTCCGGCAGGTCAAGCTCTATGCGCTCGATGCGGTGCATGGGAAAGAACACGACTCCGGGCGAGAAGGGTTCACCGTCCTTCACCATGGCGACGGCATCGTCAAACGAAGCCAGGTCGATCCCGGAGATGCTCAGGCCTTCGAGCGAAAGCGCCAGAATTGTTCCCCAGAACTTGTCCCTGGGATTGCCCAACGTGACCAGCACGATGGCGCCGGTCCGAAAGGGATGGCGGCTGTCCGGGCCCGCGCCCTCGGCGAAAGCGGAGTTTTGCACAGGGGCGATTGTCGCCGGATTAGGGGCCCGTTGGCAACCCCGGTAATCTGGCCTGTAATCTCACCGGATTCTTGCACCAAAGATTGCCGGCCGAGGCGTGCAAGGCTTGTTGCCGACGAAGCCCCCGGCACAAGGCCGCGTGTTAAAATTTCTTGTCGGCTCAAATGTTCCCCTGTCGGCAGTGTGCTTCTGCAAGGGCTTGAAAACAGTAATGTAGGCGCGTAGCTCAGTTGGTTAGAGCGCTACCTTGACACGGTAGAGGTCAGGAGTTCGAGTCTCCTCGTGCCTACCATTTCTTTCAGTGGCTTCCCAGCGCTCGTTAAAAATCCAGGCCCGGCTCGGCCAATGAGCGTCCCCTTCGAAAAAAACTCTCCGCCGGGAGACTCGCCGAAGGACGGTTGGCGCGCTGGAGGCTCGGTTCGAGCCCGAGCAGGATCCGCCCGCCTACCTAAGCAACGTGCAAGACGGACGCAACATGCTTGCCGCTATCTGCGCGCGGCTGAGAGAGCTTCCGCAGAGTTTCGTAGACAGCCGACATCTCGACTATCTCAAGGCGGATGAATTCACTGATTGAAATCATCCCCTGCAGACGCATCTCCTGATCGACAACCGGGAGACGCCGGACCTGGTTGTCTCCCATCAGGGAGAGCGCGGTTTTGACGTCGTCCCAGAGACGGCAACAGACAGGGTTGGGAGTCATGCACTCCTTAACCCATGTGTGTGCCGGATAAAGACCGGGCGCCACCACCCTGACGCAGAGATCGCGGTCTGTAACTACTCCGATGACTTTTCGGTCGAGAACGCCCTCTATCACGGGGAGAATACCCGTTCCCACGTGATCCATCAGTAAGGCAACAGCCTCAACCGTCCAGTACGGTTCGCAGTAGCTCGGTTTTGTGATCATGATCTCTTTCACCTGCATATGTCACCTCACTTTCTGGCTAAGTTCAGCGTTCCTCTCAGCCGGTGAAACTTCCAAATGCGGACATTCCCCGGAATCTTCCGTTATCTTCCGGCAGACCTGAAGAGAATCCGGGCCACGTTCTCCGCGGCGAGGGCCACTTCCGGCGAGATTTCCGATCCGTAGCCGAACTCCCTGCCTTCAATTCCATACACCCGCAGCCGTCGAGGAAGGCGTCCCAGGGCCCGGGACAGCTCAATTGCTTCCGCCACGCCCAGACCATGGCTGGAGAATTGTCGGGCCACGGGCAACGAGTGCCGGCTGTCCCATATGTGCAACGTGCCAGCCGGCATGCCGGTGAGGACCGTGTCCACTACGATCACGTCGTCGGCACCGCTCCATGCCTCGATGAGGGACAAGGCCTCCCCACTCTGGGTCGCGGCTTCCACGCCCAGAGAGCGCAGGTGCTCCGCCGCCAGGAGGCCGACGCCGTCGTCCATTCGCTCTCGATTTCCGCAGCCGATGATACGCATGGCTTATTCACCGTTCGTCTGTTCCCGCTCTACGGTCAGCTTCAGGAAGTGAGTGGCGCAGGAGATGCACGGGTCATAGTTGCGGATTGCCTGTTCGCATTTCCAGGTGGCCTCGTCGAGCGGCCAAGCCACCAGGCGGGCGGCGTAATCGCGAAGATCGTCCTCGATTCGCTTCTGGTTTTGCGAGGTCGGTGGAACGATCTTGGCAGTGACGATCAGACCATTTTCATCCAATGCATAGCGGTGGTAGAGGATGCCCCGGGGCGCTTCGGTAATGGCGTGGCCAACTCCCGCCCGATTGGGCGCTTCCACCCGCGGAGTTGGCGGCGGCTCGTATTCACCGATGATGCGCAGCGCTTCAGCACAGGCGAAGACTACTTCAACTGCCCGCACGATGATGCTGCGAAAAGGATTTCTTACCGGCGCGGTGAGCTTGACGTCGCGGGCCACCTGCTGCGCCACCTGGGGAAGCCTGTCGAAGTTCAGGTTGAAACGCGCCATGGGCCCGACGAGATACGAATCTCTGCCGCGTATCACCGAGTGCAAAGCGTTAGAGTGCTTGACCTGCTGCTCGATGAAGTGGTCTTCGTATTCGGCGGCATCAATATCCAGGCCGCGGTTGGAGACCAGCCGTCCTTCGTTGAGCGGATACTCATCGGGATGGCGAAGGGCCACGAACTCATAGTCCTGCTCGAAGTCGGGGAAATCGAGAGTTGCGGTCCAGCGCACGGTCTCGAGCGAAGCCTCCTGCGCCCATTGCAGATCCTCAACCAGTTCCTGCAGTTGACTCTTCGCGGGTACTTTGTAAAAGCCACCGACGGTCGCGGAAACAGGATGAATCTCGCGGCCCCCGAGCAGGGACACGATACGATTACCGATTTTCTTCAGCCGCAGGGCACGCTCGACAATCGGCTTGTGGTCTCTCGCCATGCCGATCACGTCCTGAAAGCCAAGGAAATCAGGTGCGTGCAGCATGTAAATATGCAGGACGTGGCTCTCGATCCATTCGCCGCAATAAAACAGACGCCGCAGCAAACGCACCGCGGGATCGATGTGAATTCCAAGGGCGCGTTCCATGGCGTGGGCCGCGCTCATCTGGTAGGCGACCGGACAAATTCCACAAACGCGGGCAGTAATATCCGGGGCATCCGTGAAATGACGGCCCCGCAGGAAGGCTTCAAAAAAACGCGGCGGCTCAAAAATCCTGAGCTTCACGTCGGCGACCCGCTCGCCGACCAGTTTGATGAGGAGCGCGCCTTCGCCCTCGACCCGGGCCAGGGTGTCCACGCGGATCGTTTTGGTGTGTCCGCTCATTTGCGCTCATACTCCTCGCTGATTTTGCGGAATTGCCAGGACCAGGCGTTGAATCCGCGGAAAGCCTGCGTGATCTGCGCGTCTGAGCATCCCAGGACGCGGAATTGGCCGGCCAGGGACGCCGTGTTGGGAGTTTCCATTGGGCCATAGCACCCGTAGCAGCCGCGGTCATAACTGGGGCATAAGGCGCCGCAACCGGCCTGGGTTACGGGCCCGAGACACGCGGTGCCTTGCGCAACCGCAATGCACACATTCCCTTTCCGCTTGCACTCCAGGCAGACGCTGTACAGGGGAATATTCGGCTTCCGTCCCGCGAGGGTGGCGGTGATGAGTTCGATGAGATGAGATTTGTTGATGGGACAACCGCGCAGTTCGAAGTCCACAGGCACGTGCTCGGCGATGGGGGTGGAGAGCTTCAGGGTGCTGATGAACTGCGGCGTGGCATACACCACGCGGATGAACTCATCCACGTCTTTCCAGTTGCGCAGTGCCTGGATGCCGCCGGCAGTAGCGCAAGCACCGATCGTGACGAGCATCTTGCACTTCCGCCGGATTTCCTGGATGCGCTGGGCGTCGTGGTGAGTGGTGACAGATCCTTCCACTAACCCAATGTCGTAGGGGCCCTTCAGCGTCGCTCGCGTGGCTTCCGGGAAGTAGGCGATCTCAATCGCGTCCACGACGCTGAGCAGTTCATCCTCGGCATCGAGCAGGCTGAGCTGGCAGCCATCGCAGGAAGCGAACTTGAAGACCGCGATCTTCGGCTTGTGGCTGCTTTTAGAGCTCATACTTCTCCAGCAGCGGGCGGATGCTTTCGTAAGGGAAGACTGGCCCGTCTTTGCAGATGAAGTGCGGCCCGTATTGGCAGTGTCCGCAGAAGCCGACGGCGCACTTCATGTTGCGTTCCATGGAAAGATAAATATCCGTGCGCTTCAACCCGTGGGTTTCCAACTCGCGGGTGACGAAGCGCATCATGATCTCCGGCCCGCAGATCATCGCGACCGAGCGCGCCGGCTGCAGGCGGGCATATTTGAACAAGGTTGTGACCACACCCACATGCCCGTGCCAGCCGATGCCGCCATAATCTACGGTGGTGAGGATCTGGGTGTCCGCCTGCCGGGCCCAGTTGGCCAGTTCTTTGCGGTAGAGCAGTTCGCGAGGACTGCGCGCGCCGTAGAGCACGATGAGGCGTCCATATTGTTTGCGATTCCGCAGGACGTGGTAAATCACAGGACGGAGAGGCGCTAGCCCAATGCCTCCAGCGACCAGGATGACGTCGCGTTCCCGGGCTGCTTCGATGGGCCAGCCTTTCCCGAACGGGCCACGGACCCCAACGCCGCCGCCGACCTTCTGGCTAACCAATGCGTGTGTGGCCTGCCCTACGGAACGCACCGTATAAATGAAGCGATCGGGAACCGCCGGGTCTCCACTGATCGAGATTGGCAGCTCTCCCACGCCAAATACCCACAACATGCTGAACTGTCCGGGGAGGAAGGCGTTGCCATCGACTCCTTTGGGAGGTTGCAGGGTGAGGGTAAAGGTGTC
>DATJXG010000111.1:0-4140 GCA_035500455.1 Terriglobales bacterium
ACTTAGTCAACTCAACGACGATCAGACCAATCTTAACCAGGAAACCGTGAATCTGAAAGCCCAGGACAATGCACTCGTGGGGGCGGATACCACGCAGGTAGCGACCGACCTCTCCACCGCGGAAACCGCGCACGAGGCCGCGCTGGCGGCAGCGGCAAAGATATTGCCGCAGAGCCTGCTCAATTATCTGCCTACAAACTAGGATTCGATCTCCGCGCCCTCAGCCCGCAGCGTTTAGCAATCGAAGGCACGGAGTTTTTTTCCTCTTCTCTGCCTACCGCCAGACATTCAGCGCAGGGGTGGACACGTCGCGCCCACCCCGTCGCCTCCAGTACGGTTTTCTTCGCGGCCACGCTACTTAGTGCTGGTTGAGGCCGTCTCGGGCATTCCTTCCCCGATAGCCAGGATGTACTTCTTTCCTCGCGGAGCGATTTGCGTCAGCGAACGCGGGCCACTGCCGTTATCGCTGGTCACGATCTGGTTAGCGAAGGTGGGCTTGTTAATGTCCTTCATTTCAGCGGGAACTGTCACGACTTCTTTCCGGTTCTTCAAAACTTTCAGCTCAACGTTCGGCCCCTTGCCGTCCCAGGTGACGTCATAGTGGCCGGCGTCAAGCTTGGTGCCGTTCAAGGTTACGGTCTGGCTGAGGTCGAGGGAGGCTTTGTTGGCAGCGAACGCGGCAGAGGCAAGCAGCAGGGCCGTACCCAACAGCAACCCCTTGAGAGCATTTCCTGACTTCATGTTTTCTCCTTGTTCCCGAAAGCGTCGGGAGCGGCTGTGGGCGGCCTTACCGGACTTGCAGCGCAGGCTTGCGTTTCTCTGCGAAAGGCCTACAATGCTGCCTCGGGGTGACACGAAAAGGGCCTCGCCGCCGCAAGGCGGTGGCTCTGCGCGTGGGGATTGTTCTCGCCTCGGCCGCCAAACCTACAGCGAGGACAGTCCCTTACCCCTCTTAATTCCTACGACCGATAATCCTTTCCTTATTCCCCCCAGCTTCTAGTACGGCGCCGCCACCCGGAATGTTCCCCGCCGACACGCCTTCCTTCTGCATGGTCCCGGCCAAACGCTGAACAGACAAGAACTGCGAAAACAATAGGAAAAGTCAGGCTCTGTGTGGCCACAGAAGGTCAGATTGTTCAATTCCGGAGACTGATGTCCGGAACTGGGCGCAGCTCACTTTTCCGGGGTCGTTCAAATTTTGCGTACTTCTTATGGACGAATTCCAACGGCCTTGGTTAGCCATCAATCCTCTCTCGTGCGACGCGCAAGCGAAGTGGGATTGGATTGCCGGTGCTAGAATCGCGGCAAATGCCCACCAAACTTTCGGCAAGCGCCCGCGCCCGGAGAATCAAGCTGCTTTTGTTTGATGTCGATGGCGTCCTGACCGATGGCAAACTTTTCGTGTTTCCCACGCCGGCGGGCGCGCGGCAAAGCGTCGAGGCACACGCTGCCCAGTATGAAGACCGTGGGGGTTTTGCCTTCCTCAGTCAGGCTCTCATCGAAGCCAAGGGCTTCCACGCCCACGATGGGACCGCAATCTCGTTGCTGCGGTTGGGAGGAATCAAGACTGGCCTCATCACCAAGCGGATTTCCGAGACCGTGGCGCTGCGCGCCCGCGATCTCAAATTGGAGCACGTTTATCAGGGCATTCAGGACAAGCAAACCGCGTTGCGCGAGATTCTGCAGAAGGAAAGCATGGAAGCCCGCGAAGCGGCGTTCGTCGGCGACGATGTGATCGATCTCCCTGCCATGCGGCTCTGCGGACTCGCCGTTGCGGTAGCCAACGCACGCGCCGAGGTCAAAAAGGAAGCCCACTACGTCACAGCTCATCGCGGCGGCGATGGTGCGCTCCGCGACGCTGCTGAGTTTGTTCTGAAAGCGCAGGGAAAATGGAAGCAGGTCCTGGGGGAGTATATCGGCGAACGGAGTCCCAGGAAATCGCCGTCTGGCAGGACGATCTAAAGTCTTCGCCTCGGCGGCGTCAGTGCGTTTCGCAATTCAGCGTCGCCGTTTCCGCTGCCTCGGAAGCAACCGCAAAACCCCCGCCTAAATGAAAATCCCACCGGCTGTCTGCTTGGGGCGTGCTCGGGTCGACAACCGGTGGGCTACCGTTTCTCCTTACTCACCCTGTTGTTTTCAGGAGTATGTGACTACATAGAACCACACCGGAGAGCGAAAGTTGCTAAACGAATGGTAAAAGTCTGTAAAGAAGTGTAAATACACAATGCGGGCCGCTCGGGGGGCTCGGCCCCACGAATTCGGCCGTTTGCGCAACTATCACGGCCGTCCTGCAGTGAAATATGGTTCTTATTGCGGGATGGCCACGGTTTTTTCCGTCATCAACTGGTTAAAGCGCGGGTCTTTGCGCAGGCTGGCGAACTCGGCATCTTTATACACGTTGTCGATGCTCTTGTAGCCTTCCTCCATCGCTTTCCTCAAATGCTCGAGCGAGCGGTCGCTGCTGCCCATCTTGGCGTAGAGTTTGGCCAGTTCGTAATCGTAGCGGGCGCGGTCTTCCGGCGAAGGCAACTGGGCGGTGATGCCGGCACGCGAGGTACGCTCCAGCACGTCGGGATCGATCTCCAGAGCCTTGGCATAAGAAAGAACCGCCTCCCGAAAATCCTTCTTGGAGAAGTATGCCGCTCCCAGGTTGCTGTAGTAGCTGGCAGCCTCGGGCCTCAGAGCGATCGCCTTCCGGTAGAACTTGATGGCCTTGCCGTACTTCTTCATTTCGTACCACACCACAGCCACATTGTTGTAGGCGTCGGCAAACTGCCGGTCAGCTTTGATGGAGCCCTCGAAATCCTTGCGGGCCTCTTTGTATCGCTGCAACTGCAGGTTGGTGATGCCCCGCTTGTTCAGTACGGTCGAACTCCCCGGCGATTTCGCGAGCGCGGCGTCGTAATAGTCGAGCGCGTCGAGATACGCCTTCTGATAGCGGAAGTCGTCGCCCTGGCTCTCAAGTTCGGCTTCCGACGCGCTGGCCGCGGGAGGCACGGATTGCCGCATCTGCGGAGGCGCAACCTGCAACCGGTCAGAAGTGGACTGGGCTGAAAGACTTGCCACACCCAGCAGGATCACAATGAGGAGAGATAAGCACGAGCGCGTAGGCATACAGCCACCTCGGTGCGAACGGTACTACGATCCGACTGCCGCCCTCTCCGAGTCCCAGCCCTAGTGGTTCTCGGTTCCGTCATTCTCCGGGGGCTTGGGGGGAGGGTTCGGAGGGTTGGACGGTTTATCACTCTTAAAGATACCTGCTAATTTGCCAAAAAATCCCTTTTTCTTTTGGGGGCTGCCGTTGTCGCCCGTTCCCTGAGCCGCCTGGGTAGCGTTTGTCGGCTGCCCGGCCGCTGGAGGACTCCCGGGGGGTGGCAATGCTTTCTGTCCCCCCAATCCGAACATGCGCGAAAAGAAGCCGCGCACTCCTCCGGTCTGATCGCAGGTCTCATTCGGCTCCGTTCCAGCCAGGAAGGCGGCCGTGTAAGTGTCGGGACATGAGGCAGTTGCCAGTCGATTGGTCAGTTTATCCAGCTGTACGTCCACCACCCCCGAGGGCTGGCCGAATTCGTGTACGTCGGAATATCCCGGCAGCGCCACCGCCTTTTTCATGAACTCCGCCCAGATGGGCGCAGCCGTCTGGGCTCCGCTCAGGCGGATATCGCTATAGTCGTCGTAGCCCACCCAGACGATGCAGAGCAGGTTGCTGGTATAGCCGGCAAACCAGCCGTCATGAGAAGTGCCGGTTTTGCCCGCCGCGGGAGAGTCAAATCCACGGGCTCGTACCGGGAATCCGGTGCCGAAGTTCAGGACCCCTTCCATCATGGTGGTCATCACGTACGCCACCCGCGGATCCAGGACGTTCTGGCGATCGGGTTTGAAGTCAGCGATTACATCGCCATCCGCATTGCGCACAGAGTTGAGCAGGATCGGCGAAATGCGCACCCCGCCGTTGGCGAAAACGGTGTAGGCCGCCGCCATTTCGAGGGGAGTGGCATCATACGCGCCCAGCGCCATGGCCGGGGTTGGCTTCACCGAAGTAATCCCTGCAGCCTTGGCTAGGTTTGCCACTTTGTCGTAGCCGACTTGTTCGGCCAGCTTCACCGTGGCGTTGTTCAGCGAAAGGGCCAAGGCATAACG
>DATJXG010000112.1:0-4051 GCA_035500455.1 Terriglobales bacterium
CCACTTAACCGGCCAATCTCTGCCCGTTTTTAGGTTGTCTTGAGTTTCTTGACTTCCGCGAGGATTTTGGTAAGCCTATTGACGAGTCGCTCCAGTGAGCGTCTGGCGGTGGGCTCTGAGACGGCACGGCGGTACATCTCAACAACGTGCTGGGCCGTGAGCAGTGACTCGACAAGGCCAGCGAATCCTTGGCGGGTGGATAAAGGCGGAGTTCTTGGCGGAGGAGTGATATGCAGCGAGTGCGAGCGAGCCAGCTCGAACTCACGTTGCAGGTCCGTGAGAGCGATATCGAGGTAGACCATGGTCATTTCGGGGGAAGCATGGCCGAGCATCTTCATCAGTGCGGGGAGGTCGACACCGCAGCGCAGCATCTCTGAGGCATAGGTATGACGGAATTGATGCGGGACGATGCGAGCGGGAAGGCCGGCAGCGTTACAGACTTCATACAGATACGAGCGGAGTTGGCGAATGAGCGCGTGTCTGGATCCGGGCCGCGCCAGCAGACGGCCATCGGAGGGAGAAGGATCCAATGAGCGGAAAAAGCGCAACCGCTGGACCAGATCGCGAGTGAAGGAATCGATCGGAACCATACGTTCGGTTTTCAACTTGCCGAGGGGTACGTGAATCCTCCACTGATCGAGGCCGGAGGTGTGGAGGCAATCGAAGGCGAGATCGACGGCTTCGCCGATGCGCATGCCGGTGTGGCGGAGCAGGAGGAAGAAGTTGGAGCCGAGATCGTTGCGGCGTAGCAGTTCCTGCTGAAGCAATTGATCGTGTTCCGCCGGCAAGGCACGCGGCAGGGTGTGGGGTCGGCGGGGAATGTCCTGGCGGCGGAGCAATTGACCTAATTCGGCTAACTGCGCCGTGTAAGCTAATTCCGAGAGGATTCCGCGGAGAGTAATGAGGCGGGTGATGTAGGTCACTGGGGCGAGAGGCGGGACGCGGGAACGCAATGCGGACATCCAGCCGAGGATGTGTGGATCGCGCCGCAGTTGATGGAGCGAGACGACGTCTGGGTGGTGATCGCCGAGCCAGATAAGGAAAGCGCGCGCGGTGCCGCGGTATAGGCGGGTGGATTCAGGCGCCAGCGCGGCGCCAAGCGAATCGACGGCGGCATAGAAGAGCGCGGCCAGAGGATGCGTAAAGGGAGCTAGGCGCGAGGGAGTCATGGTGTTGCCGGGATGGGACGAATGAGCTGCGCGGCCGCCCGCGCGTATTGCTGATACACGTCAATGGGAGTTACTTCGACATAGATAAGGGTGGTCTGAATGTTAGCGTGGCCCATAAGACGCATGAGGGCAGGAAGACTAACGCCGGCGCGCACCATGTCTGTGGCGAAGGTATGTCTGAAGCGATGCGGGTTGGCTTTGTGGACGCCGGTAGTCAGGCGATGATGCCGAAATAAGGAGCGCAGGCCGGCGGGCGTCATGCGAGTGGCACGGGCGCGGCCTTTCAGGGAAACGAACAGCGGTGGTGTGGCAACGTTGGGCCGTTCCAGGCGGAGATAGTGATCCAGAAGCTGGACGGCTTCGGGAGCCAACGGTAGCAGTCGGGGCTTGCTTCCCTTGCCGCGGACTCGGATTTGCGCCTCTGGAAACAGGACATCATCGCAGTTGAGAGCGATCACCTCGCGGGAACGCAGGCCCTGCAGCAACATCAGTCCGACGATGGCCAGGTCGCGCGAGGTGCGGAAGCTCGACCAGAATCGCGCGACTTCGTCCACGGAGAGCGGGACGATGGTACGTTTGGCCTCTCTCACGCGTAAGCGGCTGCGGGCGGGAACTGGCCGGCCGAGACCCATGGGAGCGTGGCGCCAGTAATTTTTCTGGAAGGGGGGAGCAACCTGCTGGGGGGCATCCGGGAAGGCATAGCGCAAAGCGCGGTCAACCACGTTGACGCGCAGATTGATGGTCGCACCGGAGACAGGCGGCTGTTGACTGGATTGGAATCGCACGTAATCGAGCAGGATGGAATCGGTGAGCGCATCCGGCGCGACCGTGGCTGTGTGGTGGGCATTGTCCCACCAGCGGAGGAAATGAAGCAGGACATGCGCGTAACTGCGAACGGTCAGCGGGGCCAGGCGACGTAGGCATTCCAGATCGAGATACCGGTTCACCCAATCGACTTCGCGGCCGGTGGTCTCCACGATGCGGAAAGGGCAGCGGGCAGGATTAGCGGTGGGCTGTGGGACGATGCGAAAGGTCATAGCGTGGCGCTCTCCAGCAGTGCTTGGAACTGGCGCGCGTCGCCACCAGCGGCGAAGAAGCTGTTGGGATCGTGACCGTCGGGCAACACCACGGTGCGAACACGGATGCCTCGTTCCCGAAGACGTTGTGAGAGACACTGCGCCGCGCGTTCGCCGCTGCCGTTGGGGTCGGCATCAAAGGTTACATAGACGGTCCGGGGACCGTCGCACAGTTGCCGGAACTGACGCGCATTGAGATGGGTTCCCAACGAACAGGTGACATTTTGAAAACCGGCCTGCCACAACACGGCATAGTCGAACAGGCCCTCCACGAGGATCACTTCCGGATAAGATCGGGCTTGCGACCAAAAGTACAAGCCGCCTTTCGAGCCCGGCAAAAAGCGGTGAGGTGGCGCCGACGTCGAAATGCTGCGGCCATAGAGATTGCCTTCTAGCGGAAAGACAATCCGGCGCATGTATGCGTCGTAGCCCACGCTGGTTACCAAGCCAGTCTGGCGGAGAGCCGACAAAGAGTGACCGAACTGCGTCAGCCAACCGCGCAGGCAACCTCCCGGTGCGTAACCGACGCGCATGTGCTCGATCAGTCCCAGGGAGCGGATTCCGCGTTGATACAGGTAGGCGATCGCCTCACTGTAGCGATGTAGCTGCATACGATAGAAACGTGTCACCTCCTGCAGAAGCGGCGCGGTGCCGCGCCATTGGCGCAGCAAAGTGAGCGCTTGCGGGAACTTCACCTGGTGATAGAGTTCGGCGAAGCGAATCACATCTCCACCGCGACCGCAGCCATAGCAGAAGAAGAGATCTTTGTTCGGGTCCACCAGGAAGCTTGGTTTGCGGTCTCCATGCAAAGGACACAGCCCCATCCATCGGCCACGGCTGAGTGGCCGCGCGGGCTGCCAATCATGGGCTTGCAGATAACCCATGAGCGGAATCTGCTGTTTCAAGTCGTCGAGAGCTTGGCGATTCACGGACTTCTTGCCTCGATCGGCAGAATACGGCAGAGCGCCATGAGATCCCAGGCAACGATGGTGGGCGCCCGCAAAAAGTGCTGATTCACAGCTCCCGCCTTCACCCAGTAGCAGACGCTGAGCAGCCGCCGGTGAGCCCACCGGCGCAAAGTAGAGGGATCGGGCGAGCGCGTCGGATCTTGGCAGTGCGGCGCGGATTGCTCCACAGAAGTACCTGCCGCGATGCTCTTACAAGCCTGCTGTCGGCAACGCAAGGTGAAAGGGGCAAAAGGCACCAGCCAATGGGGCAAAAACGTGAAGGTCTTCCTACACGGACGACAGATCCCGCGTCGCACCCATGTGCGTTCGTGCCGGTCATCGTGAGTTTGGCGGTGCCGCTGTCCATGCCCGATGATCGTGTGGTTCAAGCAAATCGGGCATCGTCGCGGGAGGACGTCTAGCGGGATTACCCCGGGTCGATGTTGTCTTTTGCTTCCGGCAGTGCGATAAAGAGAATCACGGCTGGCGTGAAGGCCCGCCGCGACCGTGCTCTGCGAAAGTTGCGATCTGCTGGCCGGGCCTTCACCCTCCCGACTAAGTCAGCTTCAAACGAAAAAAGAATACACCTTTTCAATCGGTTGCGAACCGTCTCTCACAACTTTGGCCGGTTTAAAACCACCTACCGGGCGCTTGCAGCCCACAATCGGCAGGACGGGCGTTTCGCGCCCTACTTCACGACCGGAACTCGTCGGGATCTCCACGTCCTAACGACGAGGATGCTTCCGCCCAGAATGCCAGCAAGGTAACTCGCGGTGTGCGCCCACGCATCGGCGAGAAATGCTACGTGCTTCGTTCGCGGCACCTCCGAGTACAGCGGCTCCAATAGGAAGATCCATCC
>DATJXG010000113.1:0-3679 GCA_035500455.1 Terriglobales bacterium
TCCGCCAACTTCGAACCTAGCTGCGGCGAAACAGCAAACGCCAGCTTTCGCTGGTGGCTGTCCTCAGCGTGCGCAAAGCCGCTTCGGTAAAATTCTCCGGCGGCACAGTCGCGGCCGCCAGCAGTTGACGGGCAGTGTGAGTCTTGACGCAGGGCTTTCCGGTAGTAAGCACGCACTTCTGCTTTGGCTTGGCTGCGCACAGCGGGCATCGTACCGCCAGAATTTGCCGTAACGATGGTTGGGTCACGAAGCACGATATACGGGCCGGTCGGGGACCGGCTTGCGGGGCAGATGCACTTCCGCCGCGTGTCGATTCAATGCCGCTGCTGCCTGGGTGCGCGGGTTGCCGTTGGCGCGGTCAAATTCGAGAGTGGTGACGGTATGTTTGCAGGCAATGCAAGTGAACCGGACCCCGCCCTCCATCGATTTGGTTGTGTAATATCTCACAATTTCGATTGTAGGCTTGATTCGAGGATGTTTTTGGGGCAAAGGACGCTGGCCTTTCGCTTGCATGGCCCCGGTAAAGCCGGCGCTGGCTGAGGCCTTGGCGGAGGGCTGGCCCACACGTTCGAATTTTGACTCCCGGCAGCATCCCGAAAGAGGCTGCCCCACTCGCCGCGGTTTTCGGCGAGTGGGCATCACGGATCTCGCCCCCTTGGTCACTCATCACAGACAAGACTCAAAGTTCTGTGGTAGACGTGGCCGATGCCGACCAACCTGCATCGCTACTACGGCGCTGGACATCTTCACTTCATCACTACCAGTTGTTATCAGCGAAGAGCGCTGCTGGGCACGCCGCAGAATCGCGACCTGTTTCTTGAAGTCATGGAGCGGGTACGGCGGCGGCACGGTTTCGTGGTGGTTGGATACGTTGTGATGCCCGAGCACGTTCATCTCTTGCTCAGCGAACCAAAGCTCAGCGAACCGGAGCGCGGCGATCCCTCCGCGGTGATGAAGGTCCTGAAACAGTCGTTCGCGCGACAGTTACTGGATCGGTGCCGAGCCGGGGTTGATCCACGGCGGTCCTTCTTGTGGAAAACTCCGGTTACCGAGGGACGCATTTGGCAGCATCGCTTCTATGATTTCGTCGTGTTCACGGAGAAGAAGCGGGTAGAGAAGCTGCGTTACATGCATCGCAATCCCGTTGTCCGCGGTCTGGTGCCGGTGCCGGAACAGTGGAACTGGAGCAGTTACCGTCATTACGCCTCGGGAGAGCGTGGGCCAGTGCTGATCAACGAAACACAGAAGGCGGAGATGCGGGTGCGCGGAGTGGCATTAGCGTGAGGTGGCTGACCCCAGGGCGTATGGGTCCGTGGTACCCACTCGCCGAAAATCGCGGCGAGTGGGGCAGCCTCGATCGTGGTAGTGCTAGGAGTTAATAATTACGATGTGTGGGCCAGCCCCCGGGCGAGGCGCCCGCCCCTACACCTTGCTTACTTCACCTCCGGGGCGGCGGTTACGTCGCGGCGGTTGGCTGCGGTTTTGGCGCTGCGGGCTGCCAGGTTGGGCAGGCCGGCGGCGGCGCCGTAGCGTTCGAGCAGCATGGGAACCATGGCCCCTTCGGCTTCTTTTACGAAGCAGACGCGGCCTTCGGCATCCATATCGACCCGGATGAAGTCGCCGAGCTTTACCTGTGCTGTTGCCACCAGGTTGGCAAGCGGGAACACCAGGTTGCGTTCAATCGACCGTTTCAGGTGGCGGGCGCCGTACTTGGGATCGGTGCCTTCATAGAGCAGGAAGTTCTTTACCTTGGCGGTGCAGTTGAACACGAACTGATTGGCGGCGGCGGCGGTCAGGACCCGCTGCTGCACCATGCCCAGCTCGATCTCCAGTATCTGCTGCAGGTGCTCGGGGCGCAGCGTCTTGAAGACCACGACCTTGTCAATGCGGTTCATGAACTCTGGGGTGAACTTGCGGCGGGCGGCTTCGACGGCGGTGCGGCTGATCTTTTCGTCGAGCTTGTTGTCCACCACTTCGGGCTTGGGTGCGAAGCCGAGCTTGCTCTCCACGAGATTGTTCATTTCGCTGGCGCCCAGGTTCGAGGTCATGATGATGACGCACTGCGAGAGGTCCACGCGGCGGTTATCGCCGAGCGTGAGGGTGGCTTTGTCGAGAATGCCGAGCAGGAGTTGCCAGAGCGAGTCGGAGGCCTTCTCGATTTCGTCAAACAGCAGGATCGAGAGCTTGAGCTTCTCGGTGTGCCACTGGTTGAGCGCTTCCTGCGTGAGCAGGGGATGGGTCTCGCGGTGGCCGAGGTATCCCGGAGGCGAGCCGATGAGTTTCGCGATTTCGTGGGAGTGCTGGAACTCGGCGCAGTCGATCTTGATGCAGGCGCGGGCATCGCCGAACAGGGCTTCCGACATGGCTTCCACCACGCGGGTCTTGCCCGAGCCGGTAGGTCCAAGGAACAGCAGGTTCCCCACCGGGCGTCCCTGCGGGTTTAACCCAGCCAGGAACATCTGATAGATTTCAACGACCTTTTCGACGGCCGCGTCCTGGCCGACAATACGGCGCCGCAGAGCACTCTCAAACTCCCGGGCGTCGTTGCTGCGAAGTGTAGGATCGAGAACCGCGTTCTGCACAGTTTTCATAGGTTGTGGCCCTGCATTTCCTTTCGGTGGGGGCCTTTCTTGGTGCCTGGGAGAGTGTCAAAGTAACGGTTTTATGGGGTAAGGCTATCCTCCAGCCCTGCCCCAAGTTCGTTATCCGCAATCCCATAGAGCAAGCGCCTCGCCAACCCTCCCGCCAGCCGTAGTGCCTGTTGCTGTATGACTTAGCAGCCGGAAAGCGGCCAGCAGTCCGGGTTTGGGCCAAGCAGGCTTGGGGAAAAGAGAAACACTTTTCTCACGAGGGAAGATTCTTGGCCTCCCGGAAGCCCAAGCGGGTGTCCGGAAACCGGGCGGCGAGGGAGTGACCCGACGTAACTGGCGGGGCATTACGGCGCTGGATAGCATCGCTCCAGACTTCGAACCTGGAGAATCATTTGCGCCGTTTAATGTTGATTTCACTGGCAGTTATAGCATTTTCGTCACTGGGAGTAACCGTCTGGAAAGTGGCAGAACCGGGGGCCGCAGAGGCCCAGACTGCGGGGCCGAAGGGGCAGCTTCACAGGACGGCTGCTGCGACCATTCCGAGCGTCGTCAAGCCGGCTGAACTCTCTTTGCAACCGCAGACCGCGCCGCCGGGAAGCGAGCTTTACACGGCGAAGCGGGGGGACAGCGTGGTCGGTGTGGCGCGGACGCACCTCTCGCGGACTTCGTATCTCACGTCGTCCGAACTGGCGGAGGCCATGCGTGGCGCCAACGGCGAGTTGAAGGGGACTTTCCTGAAGGCCGGGCAGACGGTGGTGATCCCGGGAATCCTGCCGGCGCCGATCGTGGAGAAATCGGTTCCGGTGGCCAGGGATTTTGAGGTGCGGGCGGTTTACCTGACCGGGCTGATGGCCGGCAGCGACCACGGACTGCGGATCGTGCGGCGCTGGCGCGAGCTGGGCGGCAATGCCGTGGTGTTTGACGTGAAAGACAGCGACGGCACCATCAACATTCCCTTTGAAAACGCGCTGGCCGGCAGTCACAAGGCTTATATCCACGACCTGCCGAAGTATGTGCACTTCCTGCATTCGCAGAACCTGCACGCCATTGCTCGCATTGCGATTTTCCGCGATGAGCGGCTGGTGGTG
>DATJXG010000114.1:0-6339 GCA_035500455.1 Terriglobales bacterium
GCGTATCTCGCCGGCAGCCTGCCGTTCCTGGGTGCGGCCTACGGATTCGCCGCCGAGCGCTTTCGCTACCAGGTTCGCAAAGTGGACGTCCCGGTCGCCAACCTGCCCAAAGCACTCGACGGCATGAAAATCGTCCAACTCAGCGACATCCACGCCGGCGACTTCATGCCCCGCGACGAAGTTGCCCGCGCCGTAGAAATGGCCAACGACCTGAAAGCCGATCTCGCCGTCGTAACCGGCGACTTCATCAGTAACGAGCACGATCCCCTCGAAGCCTGCATCGCCGAACTCAGCAAGCTCCGCGCTCCGCTCGGCGCCTGGGGATGTAACGGGAATCACGAAATCTACGCCAACGCCGAAGCCGCCGCCCAGCAAGCCTTCGAGCGTTACGGAATGACGCTGCTGCGCCAGCAGAACGCTCAGCTCGAATTCGCCGGCCAGAAGTTCAACTTGATCGGCGTGGACTACCAGCGCGACCACATGACCGCCAACGTCCCCAGCGGCCCCATGCTGCAAGCGATCGAGCCGCTTATCAGCCGCCAAATGCCGAATATTCTGCTCTCGCACAACCCCAATTCTTTCCACCGCGCCGCCGAGTTGGGGATTGAACTCAGCCTAGCCGGCCACACCCACGGCGGCCAGGTGAAGGTTGAGATCGTGGACCACAACATCACCCCCGCCCGCCTGATCACCGACTTCGTAGCCGGCCTCTACCGCCTGCCCATGGGCAATGGCAACAACGGCGCCTCCGCGAGCCACAGCGCAGCAGCGCACAATGTCCTCAAGCAAGAGAAGGGAAACGTACTTTCCGGAACCGACGGCCACTCAGCCAGGAGCGCCGCCCTCTACGTCAACCGCGGCCTGGGAACCTTCGGCATGCCCGTCCGCCTGGGCGTCCCGCCGGAGATCACACTGCTGACCCTGCGGACAGCATAGCTAATGCCCCGCGAGCCAACTGCCGGTAGTTTCTACCTGTAAACTTCTCGCCGATGGCCAATCCGCACGATAACGATCACTACCCTTTGCTTCTCCACCCGGTAGATGATCCGGTAATCTCCAATCCGGATACGCCAGTGGTCCTTTTCTCCCTGAAACTTCCGCACTCCGGGAGGAAAGGGATTTTCGCGCAAGCCCTCGATTTTGGCGGAGATGCGTCGCTGGATTGGACGATCCAGTGCGCGCAGTTCGCGCAGAGCGGAAGCCGCGAACTCTATCGAGTACTGCATGGCGGTCTGGTGCTTACAGTCCCAGCTCTCGCTTGATCTTCGACCACGGGATGGTCGGCTCCTTCAGCCGTTTGCGCACTTCCTCCAGGTCTGCCCGATCTTCGATCTGCTCTAGAAACTCCAGGTCTTCGATGGGCACGATCGCCGCCACCGGCTTCTTACGCCGGTGTACTATGATTCTTTCGCCGCCATAGGCGGCGCGGCTGACCATGTCGGAGAAGTTCTGGCGTGCGGCGCTCGCGGTCAACTTGGGAGACATGGCTTTACCGTCCTTAGAAGTTACAAAACGTACAATTGGTATAATAGCACAATTGGTACAAATTGCGCAAACAATCGGTACAGTTGGGCTGTTCATACACTAGGTGCGTGCACCCGCTATGAAAGCAAGTCTCGCGAATCAAGTTTGGAGTTTCGAAGGAATCGGTGGGAATATTAGAAGAGAAGCGGGATGAGGCAACAAGATGAAACGCGCACTGTTAATCGCGGCCGCGATCGTCGCCTCGGCTGTCTTCGACTTTTATTGCGGCTACCATGAGGGTAGATCAGTACTGAGTGGGTCAGTTTGGGTCATTGGCGGCCTAGCCATATTGGCCCTTTTCTGGTGCTTCTGCTTCTACCGCCAACGCTCTTAAGCAAACTGAGAAATTTGCTACCGAACTCTAAGGCACTAGCGACAAAAGAATCTATGCCCCAACTCACCTACCTCGAAGCCATCCGCCAGGGAATCTGGGAAGAAATGGAACGCGACCCCACCGTCTTCTGCCTCGGCGAGGACATCGGCATCTACGGCGGCGCCTTCAAAGTCACCGACGGCTTCATCGACCGCTTCGGCCCCGAGCGCGTCATCGACACCCCCATCGCCGAATCCGCCATCGTAGGCGCGGCCTTCGGCGCGTCACTCACCGGCATGAGGCCCGTCGCCGAGTTCCAGTTCATGGACTTCATCGCCTGCGCCATGAACCAGATCTCCAACATGGTGGCCAAAACCCACTACCTCTGGGGCGCTCCCGCGCCGCTCGTCCTGCGCGGCCCCAGCGGCGGATACGTCCACGGCGGCCCGTTCCATTCCCAGAACCCCGAGATGTGGTTCGTGCACAACCCGGGGCTGAAGGTCGTCTGCCCCGCCAGCGCCTATGACGCCAAAGGCCTCATCAAAGCCTCCATCCGCGACAACAACCCGGTCGTTTTCTTCGAGCACAAATATCTCTATCGCAGAATCAAAGAAGAAGTCCCCGCCGGCGACTACATCGTGCCCTTAGGCAAAGCCCGCGTTGCCCGCGAAGGCCGCGACCTCAGCCTCATCACCTACGCCGCCATGGTCCACACCGCCCTCGAGGCCGCCGATGTTCTGAGCAAAGAGGGCATCGACCTCGAAGTCCTCGACCTGCGCACGCTCGCCCCGCTCGACACCGAAGCCATCGTCAAAACCGTGCGCAAGACCAGCAAGGTCATCATCCTGCACGAGCACTCCCGCACCGGAGGCATCGCCGGAGAAATCGCCGCCATCATCAACGAGCAAGCCTTCGACGATCTCGACGGCCCCATCCTCCGCATCGCCGGCCTCGATTCCGCCATCCCGTTCTCCCCGCCCCAGGAAGAATATTTCCTGCCAAAGATCGCCGATGTAGTGCGGGAAGCCCGTAAACTGAATGCGTACTAAGGAATTGCCGATTGCCGGTTTTTGACTGTTGATTGTTAATTGCTGATTGTTAAATTGATGGCAGCGGCTCTCAATCGAAAATCAGCAATCAACAGTCAACAATCAACAATCCCCAACCCCGGAGAGTCCATGCGTAATTTCATTCTCGGCATCATCGTCACCCTGCTGGTTCTCGCTCTCGGTGGCTGGGCTATTGCCATGCTCGGCTTCCTCCCCACCAACGCCGATGCCACTCCGCCCCACTTCGAAATGCACTTTGCCATGACCGCCCTCGATGCCTCCATGGAAAAGCACGCCCCCCGGGCCACCAATCCCATTCCCGCCACCGACGACAACCTCATCTCCGGCATGAAGATCTACACCATGAACTGCGCCCAGTGCCACGGCGGGCTCGACAACAAACCCAGCCCGCTGCAGCACCACTTCTATCCGCCCGCGCCGCAACTCATCCTGCACCCGCTCGACGACCCCGAGTGGCACATCTTCTACTCCGTCCGCACCGGCATCCGCTACAGCGCCATGCCCGCCTGGGACAACGTCCTCTCCAGCGACGATATGTGGAAAGTAACCGGCTTCCTCTCCCACCTGGAAAAGCTCCCGCCCGCCGTGCAGCAGTACTGGCAAACCTCCACCGGCGCCACGCCGCCCGCCCATCAGGAGGAAGAAGAGCATCATCACTAAAGCCCCAGCGTGACCTCTTTTTTCTTTGCGTTCTTTGCGGTTAAAATCCGCCTGCGACCATTCTAGGTCCAACCTGATCTAGGTCCAACCTGAGTTGTCGCCTAAGTGTTCCTCGCCGCTCCCGACACTTCTTTACACTGTCCTCAGCACCGTCCGTGCACAATAGAGCTGAGCTATGGTTCCCGTACTTCTGGTAGACGACGACATCGAACTCTGCGCTTCCCTCACCAAGCTCCTCGCCATGGAAGGATTCACCGCCACCTCCGTCCACGACGCCGAATCCGGTGCACGCGAAGCCCTGCACGAGAAATACCAGCTCATCGTTCTCGACGTCATGCTCCCCGGCGGCGACGGCCGCAAAGTCCTCCGCCGCATCCGCCTGAACTCGCTGGTTCCCGTCATCATGCTCACCGCCCGCGGCGACGAAGGCGATCGCATCTCCGGCCTCGAAGCCGGAGCCGACGACTACCTCCCCAAACCCTTCAGCCCCCGCGAACTCATCGCCCGCATGCGCGCTGTCCTGCGCCGCAAGGAACCCGCGGCCGCTCCCGATGTCTTCAAGCTGGGCGACTTGGAAATCCGCGGCAAAACCCGCCAGGTCCTGCAGGAAGGCAAAGACGTCCTACTCACCGGCGCAGAATTCGACATCCTGCTCCTCCTCGTCCGCTCCGCCGGAAAAGTCCTCTCCCGCGACGAAATCGCCGAAGCCGCTCTCGGCCGCCCCGTCGGCCCCCTCGACCGCAGCATCGATAACCACGTCAGCAATCTGCGCAAGAAGCTGGGCGCCACTATCGGCAAGCGCGAACGCATCCGCAACGTGCGCGGTACCGGCTACATTTACACCGGGGAAGGCGAATAGATGCGCACCATCTTCGCCAAGATCTTTTTCTGGTTCTGGCTGGCCATCGCCGGTGTCACCCTCTCCGTCCTGCTCATCACGGTCATCAGCGGCGTGCAACCTCTCGGCCGCCGCTGGATGGCCCACACTCTGGATCTCTACGCCTCCAGCGCCGTTGATTTCTACACCCACGGCGGCGCGCCGCAGTTAAGCAAGTATTTGAATGACATCCAGGAATCCTCCGGCATCCGCGCCACTCTCATCGACCCCCAAGGCAACGATGTCCTGGGCGCCGGCCTGCCCGCCCGCAGCGAGTGGATCCTGGCCGCCGCCCGTCGCGACGGCGAATCCAAATTTCACACCGGGTGGATCTGGCTCGCCGCCTCCGTGGTTCATACCCCTCAAGGCAACTTCATCCTCGTGGCCCGCATATTTCCCCTGCGCGGCTTCTGGAACCAGGCCAACCTGGAAGCGGTGCTTCTCCGCTGGGCCATTGCCTTGCTCTCTGCCGGCCTCCTGTGCTGGCTCATCGCCCGCCACATCACCGCTCCCATCGCGGCGCTGCAAACCGCCGCCCGGCGCATCGCCGATGGCGACCTATCCGTCCGCGCCACCCCCGGCATTCCCCCGCGCAACGACGAACTCGCCGACCTCGCCCGCGATTTCGACCGCATGGCCGACCGCGTCCAATCGCTCGTAGGCAAGCAACAGGAACTCCTGGCGGATATTTCTCACGAGCTGCGCTCCCCGCTCGCCCGCCTCTCCGTCTGCCTGGAACTCGCCCGCCGTGGCGACACCGACGCCATGGAGAAAATGCAAGCCGATCTCGATCGCCTCGACGTTCTCATCGGCCAGGTCCTCACCCTCACTCGGCTGCACCTGCAGGAGGGAACCAAAATCAAGACTCAGGTGAATCTGCGCTCCATCCTCGAAAGCGTCGCAGCTGACGCCGCCTTCGAAGGCAAAAGCGCGGAAAAGTCTGTAGTCATCACCCAGGCCGAGGACTGCTGGGTGCCCGGCGACGCCGAACTTCTGCGCAGCGGAATCGAAAACATCGTGCGTAACGCCCTGCGTTACACCCGCCCGCAAACCGCGGTAGAGATCAGCCTCCTCCGTCGCAACGGTCCCGCCCCCGCCGCCGTCGTCACCGTCCAGGACCACGGCCCCGGCGTCCCCGAGGACGCCCTGCCCCGCCTCTTCGAGCCCTTCTACCGCGTAGAGCAGTCCCGCGACCGCTGTTCCGGCGGCAGCGGCTTAGGCCTGGCCATCGCCCAAAAGGTAGTCTCCCTCCACCGCGGTGCCATCAAGGCCAGCAACCGCCCCCAGGGCGGCCTCGCCATGCAAATTTCCCTCCCCCTCAAACCCGTGTAGGGACGGGGCTTGCCCCGTCCCCCGAGCAAAGCGAGGGCAAATCGCCAAAACGTTAAAAGAGAACGAAGTCAAAAGCAAAAACGCTGAAGCAAAGCGAATCCGAAGCGCCAAGCTCAAGCTCCGGATTAGAAAGTAATCCCGCTTCCCCCTGACACTTCCTTACACGCCGTCCTCCCGCACGGTGTTAGAAAGAATGAGCGATCAGTCACGCTCCAAAAAATCGAATCGAGGATACTGGCATGAACTCGCGCTTCTCTAAAATTCTGCTCGCAGCAACTACCGTAGCCTTCCTTCTTCCGTCGAGCGTGTTTGCCGAGGGCATCGCGCACCGGCGCGTTACCTATCGCAATGCCCGCGGCGGCGTAACCACCGCTCGCGGAACCGCCGCAGTTGGCCTGAACGGCGGCCGCGCTGTCCACGGACGCGCCGTCTCCACCGACGCCGCAGGTGACGTAAAAAGTGTCCGTGGCAGCGCCTTCTCCGGCCCCAACGGCGCCAGGGGTGCGCGTGGAGCCAGCAACACTCTGAACGCCAACGGCAGCGCCACCCACAAGAGCGGCTTT
>DATJXG010000115.1:0-9004 GCA_035500455.1 Terriglobales bacterium
GCTTCGGCCGCGTATTCTTTCCTGACGTTGTTTCTTGGCATCGGCCTGACGCTTCTGATCGCCCAGATTTCCTGGACCTGGTTCGAGAAACCGCTGGTCCGGCGCGGCCACCACTATCACTACTGAGGCCGGCAGTTTGGCGAAAGCCTTTCCGTTGAGCGGGTAATCAGTGCATTTCTCCGCGAGACTTCGCGGATGTTCACTGCGTCCACGGCGTTTTAGGGTTTGGGTTCTGACTACTTCCGTTCTTGTCAAAAAAAATCACAGCCTCTCAAGCTGACCGGTCATCCAAGGGAGAAGTCCGGGTTCCGAGAAATCCAGGTCCCGAGAAATCCAGGTTCCCGCGCTTACACGCGCGGCTGATCGGCACTGAAACCGGCTCAATCGAATGACAAACAATCTATGACAAACTCACTCCGGCAGCTTCCTTTCGTGCAACTCGACGTCTTCTCCTCCCGCCGCTTCGAGGGCAACTCTCTGGCGGTATTTTCCGATGGCCGCGGGCTCACCGATGAGCAGATGCAGGCCATCGCCCGCGAGATGAACCTTTCCGAAAGCACATTCATCTTCCCGCGCGACGCGGAAGCCGAGAAGGAGCGCGGCGTCCGTGTGCGCATCTTCACGGTTCAGGAAGAGCTGCCCTTCGCCGGGCATCCTACGCTGGGGACGGCGTTCGCGCTGCGTAACGGCGCGCCGGAAGCGGTGCTGGACCTGAACGCCGGAAAGATCACCGTCCGTTTCGAAGATAAGCCCGGCGAGCCCGCCTTCGGCGAAATGACGCAACTCGATCCCAGGTTCTTAGTGATCCACGACCCCGCCGTGGTGGAGCAGGTGCTGGGCCTGCAGAACGGCGACATCGACACTTCCCTGCCCGTTCAGACCGTCTCCACCGGCCTGCCGTTTACCATTGTGCCGCTGCGCAAGCTGGAAGTTCTGCGAAGTCTGCAGGTGAATTTAGCCGGAGGAGCCGAGTACTTCGCCAAAACCGGCGGCAAGTTCTGCTACTTCGTGACCCGCGAAACCTATGATCCCGGCACGCGCCTGCAGGCCCGCATGCTGTTCTACAACGGCGAGGACCCGGCGACCGGCTCGGCCGCGGGCTGCACCGCGGCCTGGATGGTCGCCCACGGCGTGGCTAAACCCGAGGAGCGCGTGGTGATTTCGCAGGGCGTAGAGATGCGCCGCCCCAGCCGCATTTTCGTCCGCGCCGGGCGGGCAGATGACCGAGTGGTTAACGTGCGCGTCGGGGGAAACTGCGTGGAGGCCGCGCGGGGCGAGGTGTTTGTGTGATCCGCGGCCCCTTTTTGCCAAGGAAATTCCCCTAAGCACAAGCGCACCATTTTGACAATGGCGCGAAGGTTGCATTAACAGCTGCGTCACTTTACAGCCCCCCATCCCCTCCTTAGCATTTACCTCTCAGTTTCGATCCGCAGGTGGAGCGCTCCCAGGTCTCGTGGCTCCCGGCGGGCGCCAACTTCGGCACTTCAGAAAAGGGCGAATGAAACCCAAACGGACGATTCTTTGTGTGGACGGCAACGAGCAATCGCTTTCCATCCGCAAAGTGCTGCTGGAGACGCGCGGCTACAGGGTGGCATCCTGTCCCACGGGGGAAGAAGCGCTGGAGCGCTTCAAACATGGCGGCGTGGATCTGGTGCTGGCCGACCTGGCTTCGCCGGGTGTGGAGGCCTCCCGCCTGGTGGAGCGGGTGAAAGAGCTTTCGCCGCACACTCCGGTGGTCCTGCTCTCCAGCAAGATGCGGGCTTACGAACAGGAAAGCCTCGCCGACGTATTTCTCTCCAAGAGCATGTGCGCCCCCGCCGACCTGCTGGAACGCATCCGCGTGTTGCTCATCCGCAAACGCGGCCCCAAGCGCGCCCAGGCGCGTCCACCGGCGGGAGAAGCGGGAGCGGCGTAGGAGTCTCGGCCGCCCTGTGTCTCTCAGCTGCATCCTTTCAAAGCGACCGCAGAAGTAGGTGGATCGACGCTGGTTAAAAATCCGGCAAAATCAAGAATTAGATCCGCGTGAATCCGTGGCAATGAAGTCGCCGGCGGCCTCAAGACGCCGCTTCATGTAATATCTAAGTGCCGGCCATGGGCGCATTTATCGAAGCATTTGATCTTCATAAAACTTACCAGGTGGGCAAGATGGAAGTGCCCGCCCTGCGCGGAGTCTCTATCTCCGTGCAGAAAGGCGAGTTCGTCAGCGTAGTAGGACCTTCCGGCAGCGGCAAGTCCACGCTTTTCTACCTGCTGGGCGGCCTTACCCGCGCTGATTCCGGCCGGGTGGTCATTGACGGCGACGACTTCGCCCAGCTCTCCGACGCCGAACGCACCCGCATGCGCAAGCGCAAGATCGGCTTCGTCTTCCAGAAGTTCAATCTCCTGCCTACGCTCGACGCCCGCTCCAACATCGAGATCGCCGTGGACATCGCCGGCGCCAACGGCAACCGCGACGCCGCCCACTTCGAACAAATCGTTCGCCTGCTAGGGGTGGAGAAGCGCCTCGACCACCGCCCCTCCGAGCTTTCCGGCGGCGAGCAGCAGCGCGTGGCCCTGGCGCGCGCCCTGATCAACAAGCCGGCCATCGTGCTGGCCGACGAACCCACCGGCAACCTCGACTCGCAAAACTCCGACTCGGTGCTGAAGATGCTGCGGCGATCGAACCAGGAACTGGGACAAACCGTCCTGATGATCACCCACAATCCCGAAGCCGCCGAGTACGGCGACCGCGTGATTCACATGAGGGACGGGGTAATCGTAAGCCCGGAGAAAGACCCGCAGTGGGTCGGGCACCACTGATCTCAGTCGTCAGTGGTCAGTCGTCAGACATTAGTCGTCAGTCATTAACTTGAGCCAGACTCCATCCCGGAGGCATGGAGACTCCGTGGTGAGTAAGGCTTTCGCCGCCAGCTTCAATTCTCCCTGCCGTTTGTTTATAATCGAAGATCGCCGAGCGGGAGTAACTCAGTGGTAGAGTGCGACCTTGCCAAGGTCGAAGTCGCGGGTTCAAATCCCGTCTCCCGCTCCAAAGCTCTGCAAAGGCCAGCGGTCGCCGGGCCTTTTTTGCTGTGGGCGTGACCGAAGGCGGGGGGCTGCTTTCTGTTCGGCTGAGGCGCGGTACCCAAGTGGTAAGGGAGAGGTCTGCAAAACCTTTATACGTGAGTTCGATTCTCACCCGCGCCTCCAATCTCCAAGGCAACCCTTAGCCCCGTTGCGCCACTCGAACCCTCAGTCGCCCTGATTCTCAACCATCGACATAGATAACCTTTCGTTTCCACAATTGCGCTTGCTTCCGGTAGCGCCGGCGTTTCGCCGGATGCCGCCGGAACGGCGCCACCCTCACAAAAAAGGAGATTTTCGACATGGCTGATACCGTCAAAGTAGCCCTTTTCGTTCGCCTTGAAGCCAAGCCCGGCAAAGAATCCGAGGTAGAGAACTTTCTGCGCGGCGGCCTCGAACTAGTCCAGCAGGAACCGGCGACCACCGCGTGGTTCGGGGTACGCCTGAGCCGGTCCACATTCGGCATCTTCGACGCCTTTCCCGATGAAGCCGGGCGCGAGGCCCACCTCTCCGGCAAAGTCGCCGCTGCGTTGACGGAAAAGGCAGGCGACCTGCTGGCTCAGCCCCCGAGCATCGAAAAGGTAGAGGTGCTCGCCGCGAAGTTGCCCTCGCTGCGTGCCGGCAAAGCGGCCTAAAATAGTCTCGGTCCATCGGGGCTCGCGGTTCACCCGCGGGCCCTCATGTCTTCCTTGGCTGTCAGTCTGTGTCTCTGTTGTGCCCCGCGCGAGTCGGCTCATTTCAATGCGAAGCTCCGCCGTCCGTTTTTGAACAGCGCTACCCGCAAACGGACAATGCGGGCTGCCTCGGCCTTTGCCCGGCCAACGCCATGAACAACTTAGAAGCGAGACTCGTGGCTCCCCAATTGCCCTGACGTGCGTCGAACAAGCTAAGCCTTTCCCACGAGGCCTCCATGCACAAACTTCTGCAGGACCTGCGCTTCGCTTTCCGACAGATGGTGAAGAGCCCGGGCTTTTCCCTGACTGCGATTCTTTCCCTGGCCCTGGGCATCGGCGCGACGGTTTCGGTTTTCAGCGTGATCTATGGTGCGCTCATCAATGGCTGGCCCTACGCAGATTTCGACCGGGTCTGCCAGATCGACACCATCAGCAAGACCGGAGACGAAGGCGAGCCCGGATTCACCGGCCCACAGATCCGCCAGTTCCGCCAGACGCGCGCCGCCGAAGATGTAATCGCCACGAACTTCTGGAGCCTGACCGTTACCGGCAGTGACCTGCCGGAGGATGTGCGCGGCTTGAGCCTCACCGGAAACTCATTTCAGTTTTTTGGCATGCCGGCGATGCTCGGCCGCTATTTTCTGCCTGCGGACGCTCCCGATGGCCAGGACCCGCAACCCGTCGTCGTACTGAGCTACAACTTCTGGCGACGCCACTTCAACAGCGACCTCAATATCGTCGGCAAGAAGATCCAGCTTCTGCACAAGGACTACTCCATCCTCGGCGTAATGCCCCCGCGCTTTACCTGGGGGGATGGCGACGTATACCTGCCGCTTAAGATGTCGCAGGAACAGGCTGTCACCTACAGGGTGCTGGTCAAACTCCGGCCCGGCGTAACTCCGGAGGCTGCATCGGCCGAGTTTCGCCCGCTGCTGCAGCAGTTCGACAAAGACCGGCCCCACTACTATCCTCCGGATTTTCGCGTGGCACTCCGCCCGACCGGCGACTACTACGTAAAGGATCTCCGCGGCACGCTCTACCTGCTCTTTGCCGCTGTCGCATTGTTATTAGCAATTGGCTGCAGCAACGTCTCGATCTTGTTGCTGGCGCGGGGAACCGCGCGGCAGCATGAGCTGGCGGTTCGCTCCGCGATCGGGGCCAGCCGCCTGCGCATCATCCGCCAGTTGCTTACCGAGGCGCTGGTGCTTTCGCTCACCGGCGCAGGGCTGGGTGTATTCCTGGCCTACCGCGCGGTTGGATTCATCGTCGCGCGGCTTCCCGACTACTCCTTCCCCCACGAAGCCGAGTTTCGCGTCAACATTCCTGTCCTGCTCTTCAGCGTCGGCCTCGGGGTGCTGTCCGGAGTTGTCTTCGGTGTTTTCCCCGCCCTGGATTCGGCGCGGCGCGAGATCAACCACGTGATCCAGGCGGGAACCCACAAACTGGCGGGCAGCGTGCGCGGCAAGCGCGTGCATACCGGGCTGATCGCGGGGCAGATTGCCCTCACGTTGCTGCTGCTCACCGCCGCCGGCACCGCCATTCAAGGCTTCACCCGCATGATGCACCGCCAGCTCGGCTACGATCCGCATCACGTGATGTCGGTGGGTATACCCATTCACGAAAATACCCTGACCACATGGGCGGCTCGCAGCGCCTATTTCACCCAGCTTCGCGATCGCGTGGGCGCTATGCCAGGAGTGGTGCAGGCGGGTATCTCCACCAATGCGACTCCTCCGGACAACGGCTGGCCGCAGTCCTTCGAGATCCTGGGGAAGAACGCCTCGGAGCAGCAGGAAGCGCGGGTAAACTTCGTGAGCAGCGAGTACTTTCCCGTACTTCATATTCCCCTGGTCGAGGGGCGACTGTGGCAGCAAAGCGAAATCAACCGAGGCGGACTGCTGGCCGTCGTCAACCAGGCTTTTGTGCATCGATACTTCCCGGGAGAGGATGCCATTGGACACTCGGTGCGCCTCGCGCGGCTTACCAGCATGCCACCCTATCGTCTGGCAGCGGCGGGAGCCGACGGCTGGCTGCAGATCATAGGCGTCACCGGCGACGCGCTGGATGACGGCATGGACAAGCCCATCCTTCCGGGAATCTATCTGCCCTACAGCGTCAATATGTGGATGGGAACCCAGGTGCTGGTGCGCACCCAGGGCGACCCGATGGCGATGCTGCTGAGCATCCGCAAGGAGATTGCCGCGTTCAATCCCGACCAGCAGGTTGACTCCCAGGCCAGCGACCTGGAGACCTGGATCACGCGCGAATCGGAATGGGCGAGGGCACGGCTGGTTTCGATTCTCTTCACTTCCTTCTCGGCACTGGCCCTAACTCTGGCCGGTGTGGGCCTGTACAGCGTGGTCTCTTACAGCGTGCTGCAGCGCACCAGCGAGTTCGGCATCCGCATGGCGCTGGGGGCGCAGCGCCTGCATGTGCTGCGGATTGTGGCCATCTCCGCGGGAACCAGCGTGGGCCTGGGACTGCTAGGCGGCGTAGCCCTTAGCCTGGGCCTGGGAACGGTCATTACGCGCTGGGTGGAAAATGGCACCCACGATCCCCTGCTTGTGGTAGGAGTCTCCGTGCTGGTAATTGCGGTGGCTGTGTTGGCGTGCCTGGTGCCGGCGCTCAGGGCGCTCGCAGTCGATCCTATGACTGCACTGCGTTGCGAATAGTTCCCAGGACCGCGCACACTACTGCTGTTTCAGCATGCTGCCATCGATCTCGGCGCCGCTATCATTTTGCAGGATATATGCCTGGTTTCCCGAAACCAGATAGAACACCAGGTTGTTGGAGAGGCTGTTGACGGAACCGGTCATTCGCCCATTCGAGGCGACGCTGTAGCTTCCGTTCAGAGTAACTGTGGACGCCGATCCCGTAACGTTCACAGCATAGTTCACCACCAGCGTGCCACTCCCGTCGGCGGTCAAAGTGCCGACACGGTCAAAGGTATCCGAGGTGGACAAGGTGTATCCATCATTCAGAAAGACATACGTTCCGTTCACCGAGGAGTTCGAGAAGGAGCCTGACTGCAAATCTGCCGTCCCATCTTCCACCTTGGTGGAATCATCCACCAGGAAGAAGGCACGCGAGGGGCTGACCATCCAATAAATCTCCTGAATGGTCCCGGTGCTTGCCGGCAAGGTCACTGCGGCGCGGCCATTCGACGCCATGGTGTAGCTGCCGGAGCCCGTTAAAGTCACGTTGGTCGAGGAGGTTCCGTCCTGCACAGAATCCAGGGCGCCGGCGGAGATGTTCCCGCTGCCGTCCGCAGTGAAGCTGCCGACGGTACGGACCGCGTCCACTGTGGCGGTGTCCCCGCGGCTGCCGAAGGCATAACCTCCGGAAAGAGAGGCAGCATTAAAGCTGGTCGCAGTCTGCTTTTCAACCTGGCCCAGTCCGTTTGTTCCCGCGTTGGTGGAGAACAACAGTACCGTACTACTGTCGATCATGTAGTAGGCAAAGGGCGTGGTAGCCACCCCGTCATCGAACGTGCCCGTCCCCCGTCCACTGGTGGCATCGGGAAAGTTAAACGAGCCGCTTAGGGGCAGCGAACTCAGCGTACCGGTCCGCTCCACATCCTCGTTTCCCGTGATGGTTCCGTTCGCAACCGTGAATGCTCCCACCGCACCCACGGATGAGTCGGCAGTGGTTCCAAAGGTGTGAAGGCGGAAGGCAAATGTGCCGCTCGGGGGAGCCGAAAACGCCGACGCAGTTTGCAACCTGGCAGTTCCGCCTGCGGTTGCCAGGCCGTCCACTTCGATCAGATCAATTTGAGAAGAATCCACCACGGTAAAAGCAAAAGTCAGACTGCTGCCGTTGGCGAAGTTGAAGACGCCGCTCCCGGTTCCGTCGCTGCTGATGGAATAGGTTCCAGTGGTGGTGACGGCCAGGGAGACGCTGGTGCCTTCGGCAAAGTCGTCGGTACCGGCGGTGATGTTGCCGTTGCCATCCGCAGTGAACACGCCGGCTTCGCGAAAGAAACTGCCGGTGCTGAGGTCGATTCCGCTCAACTGATAGGCATACTGCCCACTGAGTTTGCTGTTGGAGTTATTGCCGCCGCCAAAACTGTTGTTATTGCCCCCGCCGCTCGAGCCGCAGGCGATCGTAAAGGAAAGTAAACCCAATCCCAACAGCAGAAACACTTTGTTCATGGCAATGGCGCGGCTGGAAGTTGCCGGACTCCTTCTAGGATAGCGGTCGTGCATACGGGTCGAAATGGGAGCTAGTTAAACCATCTAACACAAATGGACGGGGAAAGTTTCGATTTGGGAGGCCAGCATTGCACCTAAGTAACCAGTCCGTAATCATTCCGCCGCGTCCAGGGGTGGCGCAAAGTCCCTCTGTGATAGATTTCTAGGTTGCTTATGACAGATGCCTTTTGGGCCTTGAACGTTGCCGCGCAGCGCGGCGCTTCCTATTGTGATGCGCGCATCGTGGATGACCGGAGCCGCGCGCTTTCTACTAAAAATGGAAGGGTCGGGCAGGTTTCCGACTCCGAGTCACGGGGCATCGGCATTCGCGTCCTCGCGGATGGCGCCTGGGGCTTTGCCGCTTCCGACGATCTGAGTCGCCTTGCGGTTGAGGCCACGGCGGCGCGGGCTGTGGAAATTGCCAAGGCTTCGGCGCGGGTAAAGCAGCAGGATGTCCGAATGGCGCCGGAAGAGGCAGTGACCGGCGAATGGGCTACGCCCTACAAGATCGATCCTTTCAGCATTTCCGTGGAGCAAAACCTGGACCTGCTTCTCAAGGTCGATTCCGAGATGCGCGCGGTAAGCGGAGTCACGCTGGCGGAAACCAATATGAATTTTCGCCGCGAGGAGCAGTGGTTCGTTTCTTCCGAAGGAGCGAACATCCACCAGACAAAGTACACCACTGGTGTTGGCTGTACCGCGATGGCGTTCGCCGGCAGCGAGATTCAAAAGCGGTCGTATCCCACGTCTTACGGTGGGCAATGGCAGAACAAGGGCTATGAACTGATTGAAGAACTCAAACTGCCGGAAAATGCGCGCCGCGTCGGCGAGGAGGCGGTGGCTCTGCTGAAGGCGGACCAGTGCCCCGAGGGCCGGTTCACCATAATTTTAGAAAGCGCGCAGTTGGGTTTGCAGATCCACGAATCGGTCGGCCACCCGATTGAACTGGATCGCGTGCTCGGCATGGAAGCGAATTTTGCCGGCACTTCCTTTCTGACATTGGACAAGCTTCGCACTCTGCGCTACGGCAGCGACTTGGTCAACATCGTTGCCGACGCGCGCCAGGAGCACGGCCCCGGC
>DATJXG010000116.1:0-15901 GCA_035500455.1 Terriglobales bacterium
GGATACTTCGGCGGGGCATCCACCTGGGTGACGCTCTTGGCGGGAGTGTTTTCCGGCATGCCGTTCGCCGGTGAGGCATTGTCCTTTGGCCCGTACTTGGAGGCGCACTTGGCCTGCAGTTGCTTGGCCTGGAAGACGCCATCGCGCCCGAAGGTCCCTTCGGCCAGGGCTTGCGAGTTGTCCTTGAAGGTGTCCGGAGGCGCTTCCGTGCCGGAATAAACTACCGGCAGCAGTTGGTCGTTTTCCACCAGCACGAATTCCACCTTGGTGCCGGTGCGCTTGATGGAGCCGGGCTGCACATTCCCTGCCACGCGCAGGCGCTTGGTATGGGCCTCATCACCCATGCCGCGCAGCTCTTTGATGGTCACGTAATAGCTCTTGCTCTCCTGCACGCCGGTGTAGGCGAGGTATGCGAGCGCCAGCAGAATGACCAGCGTCGCCGAGCCGAATTTCAGGTAGGTAGCAGCTTGTTTCGACATGCGTGAGCCTAATCTGCGACTCTATCCCTCCCTCGCAATCAGGTCAAGTTGCAGCGACCGAACTTTGGTCCCTGGGGGCATTTGTCCCATGCGCGCCAACGTGTTGGGGTTCGTGACGATGACGAGGCTCTCAGCGCGCACCATCGGCGACCTTGCTTTGCTTTGACCCGATACTTCATTCCTGGCGCAAGACCTTGATGGGCTCAACCTGAATTGCCCGGTACGCCGGCAAGGCAGCGGCCAACAACGCCGCCAATAATAAGAGGGCTGCGCTCAATGCGAATGCTGAAGGATCCGTCGTACTGGTTTCATAGAGCATGCTGCGAATCACACTTGCCGCTACGCTGGCCGCGAGCAGGCCGATCAGCAAGCCCGACAAAACCGAGTACGAAGCTTCGCGCAAAACCAGTCCCATTACATGATTTCGAGACGAGCCCAGCGCGATACGAATGCCAAACTCCTGAGTTCGCAGGCTAACAGAATACGCCAGCACGCCATAAACGCCGAGCGTGGCCAGCATCAAAGCTGCGATGCCGAAACTCGACAGCAATCTGGTCTGGAAGCGCTCGGCCGCGACGGATTCATCCACTTGCCTGTCCAGAGACTTGATCACAGGGATAGCCACTTCACGATCGGTTCTCCAAAGCGCCTGCCGGATGGTTGCACTGAGCGCCTCAGCCGATTGCCGCGACCGGATCAAGAAAAACACCTCCGCCGGCGGATCGTGCCAGTAGGGCAGATAAACAACGAGTGTTTTTCTCCTCAGGTCGTTGATGCGGGCATCAGCGGCTATGCCGATCACCGTGTAAATGGCCCCGTTAATGCGAAACTTGCGCCCCAGTGCGTTTTCCCCGGGCCATGCAGCCCGGGCGGCACTTTGAGAAATAATTGCACCTTGGACATGACTGCGCACGGCTTCGCCGAAATCGGCGCCCGCGGTCAGGGGAATTTGCATGGCTGCGAAATAATCCGGGCTTATCTTGCGAAGGTTTGCCTGAGGCAATTCAGCCTCAGGAAGCGGATGATCCGGGCGGTAAATGCTGAAAATCTTCGCTTCGCCGGTGAGCGGCATGGTGCTTGTGATGGCGGCGAATTGTGCAGTGCCATTTTCCCGGAGACGATCCAGAGCCTGGTCTATGAAGGTGGCGCGGACTGGAATCGAGGCGTCGCCCTGGTTGTAACGCGGACCAGGTAGTTCAACTTGCGCGACTGTAAGGTGCGCGGAAGTGAACGCGCGATTCTGACCTATGATTTTGGCAAAACTTCGGGCGATTAGAACCGTGCAAAAGAGAAGCACCACCGTGCAGGCGACCTCAAAGCTCACGAGGAATCGCCGAACGGCCATTGCGCGCGGGGTGTTGGACAGGCGGCCGGAGCCAGAGATCAAAACTCGTTGGGGGTCAGTTCGCAGCGAGTGCAGGGCGGAAAAGCTCCCGAAGGCAAATACCGTCACGAGGGAAAGCGCGCCGGCAAAAGCGAGAACAGGCCAACTCGTGTGTACTTCGTTCAGGCGCGGAAGATTCGCCGGAGCGATTGCGATGAAAAAACGGACGCCGATAAGCGCAAGCAGAACTCCGGCAAGGCCGCCCAAGGCGGAGAGCAGAAGGCCTTCCATAAGACGGGCCTGAACCAGGCGTCCCTGACTGGCTCCCAGCGCGGCGCGGACTGCATTGTCGCGTTCGCGGATGATCGCGCGGGCCAACTGCAAGCTCGCAAGGTTGAAGCATGCGATCAAGAGCACGCCCAGCACAGCTGCGAACAACAACCACAGCTCCTTGCTAACGCTGCCGGTGGCCTCCTGAGAAAACGGTTCGACTGCGGCTCCCAGCTGTATGGATAGGTGCTTGCTTAGCGAGTACGACTTTTCCAGGCCGTCGAGTTCTGTGTTGGACTCCTTTAGCGATGCCCCAGGTTTGAGTCGAGCGACCACAAGGAATCCGAAATCTCCGTCATCGGAGGTAAGTTCTTCCTCCTGTGGAACGAGCGGCTGAAAGATTTCGTAGGGCGCAAGTTCGCCAGGCCGCGCGTCTCCCATCTCATTCAGTTTAGGAAAAGTGAATGACTTGGGCAGAACCCCGACAACGGTCTTCTGCCCGCCGTTCACGGTGAGAGAGCGGCCGATGACGTTTGAATCCAGATTGAAGAAACGCTGCCATGCCGACCACGTAAGGATTACGCCAGTGTCGCTGCCCTTCTGATTTTCTTCCGCTAGAAACGTCCGGCCGAGAACCGGGGCGGCGCCAAGGACGGACAAGAAATTCGGCGAAACACTCAGACTACTGACGATTTGTGGATGGTCATTGCCCTGGGTGATGGCCAGCGATGCATTTTGAAAGATCGCGGCGTCCGAGATTGTCTTGGAATGCGCCTTTAAGTATTGATAGTGCCGATAATTGTCGGGTACGAGAGGATAACGGTCGCTGACTTCCTGAATGGTCTCATGCCAGATCACAAGCTGGCCGGGATCGCGAAATGGGTATGGGCGTAGCAATACTGAGTTCACCACGCTGAATATCGCCGTCGCCGCGCCAATTCCGAGGGCGAGCGTCAGAATTGCAGTTGCGGCGAAACCTGGTGACTTGCGCAAGGCGCGAGCGGAGTATCGCAAATCGTCCCATAGGCTGACCATGGATCCTCCACAATGCGTTCAATGTACGTAGGATTTCATGCAAATAACCTTCCAATTGATTACGCGGAAAGCATTGCGAAAGTTTCGCGTTTCGTAAGAGCCACTTGCCGAAATGTTCAGAAGCGGCGGGCCCTCCAGGTGCGGACAACTCGCCAACTGCGGTTCTCAATTCCGGAGGCGCGGAACTGCGTCCCTGGTCGCGCGGGAGCGCTGCCTCAATTCCAGCCGCTGGCCTTAGGTTAGCGCTTATCGGGCATCGTCCGCAGGCCGTCAAGATTTGCTTGTATTCTGCAACCCCGCGCAACACAACACTCTGTAGTTATCATGTCTATTGTTCAGCGGCGTTCGCGGCGATTCTGGAAATCCATATTTCCTAGCCGCGTCTCTCTCTATTTTGGAAGTTCTGCGTTGTGTCCGGAAACTCCGCGCGCGTGACGAATACATCGAACTTGTTTTCCAGCAAGGACAGCCGCGAGGTACGCGACTTTCGCAAACGCTGCGCAAATGGCTCGCAAACTGCACTTCTGAATGACAACCTCCGCCCCTCCTGTAACCGCGGACAAACAGTTGATCAGGAGTACAGAACATGCAACGCGCATTCTTTGTTGTTGTGTTGTTATTTTCTCTGGCCGCGCCGGCTTTGCTTTCCGCGCAGGAAGTCGCGTCGCTCACCGGCATCGTCACCGATAAGACCGATGCTGTCATTCCCGACGCCAACGTCAAGCTGGAAGATACCCGCACCAACTCCAGCTACGAAGCCAAAACCAACGCTCTCGGCGCCTACACCTTCGTCAAGCTGCTGCCCGGGCCGGGCTACAGGCTGGTGGTCACCAAGGACGGCTTCGAGTCGCTGACCATTTCCAACATCTACATCGGAGTGGGCGCAACTCACACCCAGAACGCCCAACTGGAGTTGGGTAAAGTCACCGAAACCGTGGAAGTGAACGGCTCCGGGCAGGCGATCAGCCTGAATACCACCGATACCGTGATCGGCAACAACATCGACATGCGCAGCGTGCATGACCTGCCCATCGAGGCACGCGAGTCGCCGCTGGCGCTGCTCGATCGCCAGGCCGGCGTGGTGGATACCAACGTGACCAATGACGCCAACGGCAGCCGCGAAGGCGCCGTCACCGGGGCGCGCGGCGACCAGGGCAACGTCACGCTGGATGGCCTGGACATCAACGATTTCGCCACCGGCCAGGCGTTCTCCGCCGTCGGCGATGCTCCCGTGGATTCCATTCAGGAATTCCGCGCCGAGACTGCCAATCCCCTGGCTGCCAGCGGACGCGGCAGCGGGGCGCAGATTCAACTGGTCACCAAGAGCGGCACCAACCAGTGGCATGGCTCGGCGTTTGACTATCTCCGCAACACCCTCACTGAAGCCAACACGTATTTCAACAACCGTAACGACATCGAGCGCCCCAAGCTGATCCGCAACTCCTTCGGCGCCAATCTGGGCGGCCCGGTGATCAAGGACAAGCTGTTTTTCTTCTTCAACTACCAGGGCCGGCGCGACGCCCGCGAGGATTCGGTGCTCGACATCGTTCCCCTCGACAGCTTTCGCAACGGCGACATCAGCTACATCAACGACGGCCCGGGCTGCACTCCGGAAAGCCGGGGCAACACCCAGCCCAATTGCATCTCCCCGCTCACCGACGCGCAGATTCAAGCCCAGGGCCTCGATCCCGCCGGCGTGGGCACGGATGCTCAGCTCCTAGCCTTCATCAACGGCCGCTATCCGCATGCCAACGACCTCAGCGCCGGCGACGGGGTCAACACCGGCGGCTTCCGCTTCAACTCGCCGGTGGGGCGCAGCATCAACGACTACGTCGGCCGCGTGGACTACAACCTGAACAACAAGCTGAAGTTCTTCGGACGCTTCAGCATTCTGCGCGATCACTACGGCGACGACCAGAATTTCCAGGCTCCCATCCAGTTTCCGGGGGACCCGCTCACCCACTCGATTGCCGACACCAGCTACGCCTACGTGATCGGCAACACCTGGACCATCAGCAACAACAAGGTCAACCAGTTCTATTACGGCGAAACCCGCTCCCAGCTGAATTTCCCCACTACATTTAATCCCGCGGGCACTACCTACCTGCAGGTTTTCGGCCCGATTACTCAACCGTTCGCCAATCCCGAGAGCCAGCACCGCATCATTCCCGTCCCCATCTACCGCGACGACTTCACTTACGTGAAAGGGGCGCACAACATCCAGGTGGGCGGCACCTTCAAGCCCATCCGCACCCGCTCCACGCAGGTCTTTGACTACAACCTGGTCAGCCTGGGCCTCGGCCAGAATCTCAGCAACCTCGACCCCAGCGAGCGGCCGTCCGATATTTTGCAGGACCCGAATATCGATCCCCAGGGCGTAGCCACCGACCTCTGGGATAACGGCTTTACCTTCGCCCTGGGGCGCTTTGCCGCCGTCAACACCAACGTCAACTACTCTCACGATCAGCAGCCGCTGGCGCTGGGCTCCGGCCACACCCGCAATTACCGCTACTACGAAACCGAAATCTACCTGCAGGACACCTGGAAGATGCGCACCGATCTCACCATGACATACGGACTGCGCTGGCAGTATTATTCGGTGCCTTACGAAACCAACGGCTTTGAAGCGACGCCCAGCCAGGGATTCACCCAGTTCCTGGCTCCCCGCCTGCAGTTCGGCCCGCAAGGCAGCTTCGATGCGCTGCCCCTGGTGAGCTACGATCTCGCCGGCAAAGCCAATCACGGGCCCGGCCTTTACCATCCCAACTGGCGCGATTTTGCTCCGCGCCTCAGCCTCTCCTACAATCCTTCGGCCGGCGACGGCTTCTTTGGCAGGATGTTAGGCGATCGCAAGACGGTGATCCGCGCCGGCGCGGGAGTGGTTTTCGACCACCCCGTAACCAACGCCCTCAACTTCATTCAGGACCAGGCCTCGTACTTGTTCCAGAACCAGGTGCTGAATCCCACGCCCGGCGATCTGGCCACCGATCCGCGTTTCACCGATCTGCAGAATGTACCGGCCGGGCCGATCCCGGTTATCAGCCACCCGACGCTTCCCTTCGTTGACGATAGCGGGCAGCCTTTTGGGGCCGGCGCTGGGGCGTCGAATTATGCCGTCGATCCCAACATCAAAACCCCCTACTCGCTGACTTACACCTTCGGAGTGCAGCGCGAGTTGCCGGGCAACTTCCTGTTTGAAGCCAACTACTTCGCCCGTCTCGGCCGACGCCTGCTGGCGCAGTCCGACGCCGGCCAGGTGGTCGACTTCCTGGATACTTCCTCAGGCCACACCCTTGCGGGCGACTTTGCCGACCTGAGCACCCAGCTGCGCAACGGTTTGAACCCTAACACCACCGCGGTAAATCCGGAACCGTTCTTCGAAGACCTGTCATTCCCCGGCGCGTCGCAGCTAATTGCGCAGGCCCTGCAGACGCTTGTGGTGCGCGGCGATCTGGGCGACGCCCTGCAGGTCCTGGACGAATTCGGCCTGCTGCCTCCCGGCGTCGGCCTCAATCCGCAATTCGCCACCAACGCCTACATCACCAACAAGTCGTTCTCCAGCTACAACGGCTTGTTGATGAGCCTCCACAAGCGGCTTTCCCACAACGTGCAGTTCGACGTGAACTACACCCTGGCCCATTCCATCGATAACGTCTCCGCCACCGCCAACAACATCTTCGGTACCTCGAACTTTGCCGGCGGCCTGATCTGCGATGTCACCAATCTCCGGGTCTGCCGCGGCGATTCCGACTTCGACGTACGCCATACGGTCAACGTCACCGGCATCTGGGACCTGCCCATCGGCCGCCGCCAGCGCTACGCCAGCGGCATTCCGGGATGGCTCGACCAGATGATCGGGGGCTGGCAGATTGCCGGCGTCAGCACCTGGCACACCGGCTTTGCCTTCACCACGGTGTCTAACGCGTTTCCCATCAGCTTCGCCAACGACTCGCCCGCCATCTTCAACGGCGATACCTCCGCCATCGCTACCCGCATTCACACCGATCCGGCTTCGGGCGCGGTGCAGTTGTTCGCCGATCCCGTCAAGGCCCGCGCCGCCTTCAGCGGACCGCTCGGCCTGCAGGCCGGGCCGCGCAACAACCTTCGCGGACCGGGCTTCTTCGATCTCGACATGGGACTCTCCAAGCGCTTCCCCATCGGTGACAAAATCACCATGGAGTTCCGCGCCGACGCCTTCAACGTCCTGAACCACACCAACTTCAACCTTCCCGGCCAGCCGGGCAGCACCGGCACCGCCGATATCACCGACCCCAGCCAGTTCGGAGTCATAACCTCAACCGATGAATCGCGCCAGATGCAGTTCGCCCTGAGGCTGGATTTCTAGTTGCGCGTGCGCGCGGGCGCCGGCGCCAGCCGGCGTCCCGCGTAGCGGCGGCGTCTCGCCGGCAATTTCGCCACATCCTTAGCGCCGCATCCGCTCCAAGGCGTGTGTGGGCTCCTTGCCCGCTCAGGAAGATGAGCTAATTGGCGGGTGTGGTGACGCAGGCGGCGTTGCCGGCGGGACGCCGGCGCTACGCTCGAGATGCAGGCGGGGCCTGATCCGCTACAATCAGCTCACCTATGATTCATCCCTGGCACGACGTAACTCCCGGCGACAAGCTGCCGCACGAATTTCAGAGCGTCATTGAAATTCCCTTTGGCTCCAGCGTGAAGTACGAACTGGACAAGACCAGCGGCCTGATCAAGCTGGACCGCGTACTCTATTCCGCGGTGTATTATCCCGCAAATTACGGCTTCATTCCCCAATCCCTCGCGGAAGATGACGACCCGCTCGACGTGCTGGTTCTGTGCCAGGAAACGGTGGTGCCTCTGACTATCATTCACGCCCGCACCATCGGCCTCATGACCATGATCGACGCCGGCAAGAAGGACCACAAAATCATCGCCGTGGCCACCGAGGACCCCGAATTCAACTCCTACAGGGAGGCCGCCGAGATGCCCTCCCACAGATTGCTCATGCTGCGCCGCTTTTTCCAGGACTACAAACAACTGGAAGGCAAAGCGGTGGAAGTGGATGAAATTCGCCCCGCTGGCGAAGCCCATCCCATCATCCTCGACGCCCTGCACCGCTACAGCGAGCAGCGCCGCAAAGGCTTCGGGCAGAAGCACTGATGCACGTACTCCAGCCGGTGACGTCGCCAAGGCTGAAGAGGTTGGCGCTCCTGAACGCTCAAAGTGCTGCATCCGATTCGCCACTTTTCCCAGCGTCCGATAACGCGCATATTTGAGTTGTGGCTTCCGAGGCGAATTCCCGCGTGCTTTCCGGCTTTCTCGACTACCTGAAAATCGAGAAAGGACTGGCGCCGCTCACCGTTTCCGCCTATCGCTCCGATCTCCTTCAGTTCGCGGATTTTCTGGGGAAGCACAAGCGAGCGCTGCTTTCCGCCCGGCGTGACGATGTCCGCAATTTCATCCAGCAGCTCTTCGCCAACTCGGTGGACGGGCGCTCGGTGGGCCGCAAGCTCTCGGCCATGCGCCACTTCTACAAGTATCTCCTGCTCGATAAGGCTATCGCGCACGATCCCACGCTGAATATCGATTCGCCGAAACAGTGGAAGGTGCTGCCCAAGTCGCTGGCCCTGGACGAAATGGATAGCGTGCTGCGCGGCCCTCGCCGAGCCTCAAACGGCCGGCAGGCCGCGGCCCTCGCGCTGCGGGACCGTGCCATGCTCGAGGTGTTCTATGCGGGAGCGCTGCGGGTTTCGGAGATCATCGGCGTAAAACTGGAAGATTTGAAGCTCGATCTCGGCTGCGTGCTGGTGCGCGGTAAAGGCGATAAAGAGCGCATCGTGCCCCTGGGCCGCTCGGCGCAGGATGCGCTGGGCGAATACATGAAAAGCGGGCGTGGAGTGCTTTCAGGGGGAAGAAGCTCGCCACTGCTTTTTCTGGGACGCTGCGCGCGCAAACTCAGCCGCCAGCGCGTATGGCAGATGGTAGGGTCGGCATCGGAGGAAAGCGGCCGTCACGCCAGCCCGCACATGCTGCGCCACAGTTGCGCCACACACATGGTAGAAAACGGCGCCGACCTGCGCACCGTGCAGACCATCCTGGGCCACTCGGATATTTCCACCACCCAGGTTTACACCCACGTCGCGCTGGATCGGCTGAAGAGCGTGTATCAGAAGCATCATCCCAGGGCCAGGCAATCGTCGGTCGGCAGTCATCGACAGTCAGCCCACGCTGCAGGTCAGGAATGAGCAGGGTTCCTTCGTGCACCCTTGGTGTCCTTTGTGGTTAGTTTTTGTTGGGCAGCGGCACGGTCGCGGCAACCAACCACAGCGCAACCACAATGGACACCAAGTGGGCACGAAGCTTCACAAAGGAATGCCGAACGGCGCAACAGTTGTCGTGAGCCAAAGGCTTGTTCCTTGGGCACTCCGTCGAGCGAGAGCTAAGAGAGTTACTGGTGACTGACGACCGACGACTGACGACTCCTCAAACGCGGCCGACGACTGTCAGCAAGGCGGTATCGCAATTTCTTGCTTCCTTGCGTCAGCAAAACGCTTCGCCCCACACCATCAAGGCCTACAGTGGGGATCTGGAGAACTTCGCCGCCTACGTCGGCGCGCGAGGCTGGTCCGCCATCGATCACATCGTTATCCGCGGATTTCTTTCTCACCTGTACGAAAAGGGCTTGGGCAAGACGTCGGTTGCCCGCTCGCTGGCGGCGGTGCGCTCGCTCTATCGCTGGCTGGCGCAGGAAGGAGTGGTTGAGCAGAATCCGGCGGCGCTGGTGGCTACTCCGAAACTGCCCAAGAAACTGCCCCGCGTTCCTACCATCGAAGAAATGAACTCGGTGCTCGATGGCGCGATGCCGGAGGTGGCCTCGTTCCCCGAGCGCGACCTCCTGATGTTCGAGGTGCTCTATGGCTGCGGCATTCGGAACTCCGAGTTGATCGGCATCAACCTCGACGACATCCGGCTCAGCGCCGGAGCTATGCTCATCCGCGGCAAAGGCAAGAAGGAGCGCTATGTGCCTTTCGGCGATTCGGTAAAGGGCGCCCTGGCGGCGTACCTGCCCGCGAGGCAGTTGCGGCTGGCGCAGCATCGCCGGAACACGCCGGCCCTGCTGATCAATCAGCGCGGAGGCCGGCTCACTACTCGCAGCGTCGGCCGCATCGTGAAGAAAATCGCGGTTGCCAAGGGGCTCTCGCCGGATGTGCATCCCCACACCTTGCGCCACGCCTTCGGCACACACCTGCTGGAAGAGGGCGCCGACCTGCGCGCAATCCAGGAAATGCTCGGCCACGAGCGCCTTTCCACCACTCAGCGCTACACCCAGCTTTCCATGAAGCATGTGCTGGCGGTCTACGACCAGACGCACCCAAGAGCGAAGTGAGGCAAACAGGCCATGATTCCTTGGTGTACCTTCGTGGACCCTTGGTGTCCTTAGTGGTTAGCCTTTCGCCGGCCTCGGCATGTGTGATCCGCCGGCAAAAGCCAAAGCAACCACGAAGGGCACCAAGGGTGCACGAAGGTACACGAAGAAAACACTGAGGGAGAGCTGCGAGACGCCATGATCGCCGGTATCGTCCTGGCTCGCCACGCCATCCTGGCCACCCGCAACACCGTGCACTTCAGCGACCTGGCGGAGTCCGTAGTCAATCCGTGGGATGGATAAGGCTAGCCGCATCCTCGCGGGCGGGGCGCCCGTCCCACACCGGAAGTACCTAAGCCCGGTAAACCCTTTGCTGCATCTAATATGCTAGGCTTCTAAAGACAGTCTTGGGGCGGTTCGGCCCTCCGAAGGAACTTGGATTTGATCCAACGAATTTTTGCCAAGGTCTTTGGCACCAAGAACGAGCGTGAAATCAAGCGGATGATGCCGCGCGTGGCGGAGATTAATGCCCTGGAACCCGCCATGCAGAAGCTCTCCGACGACGAGTTGCGCGCCAAAACCGACGAATTCCGCAGCCGCGTTCAGGAGCGGCTCAGCACCGTCCCCGAGGAGCCGGAGGCCGGCTACGACCGCATCAAGGAGATCGAAGAAGAACGCGCCAAGCTCCTGAAAGAGGTGCTGGACGAAATTCTGGTGGAAGCCTTCGCCGTAGTTCGCGAGGCTGGGCGGCGCGTGCTGAACATGCGCCACTTCGACGTGCAACTCATCGGCGGCATGGTGCTGCACAGCGGCAAGATCGCCGAAATGAAAACCGGCGAAGGCAAAACGCTGGTCGCCACGCTCCCCGTCTATCTCAACGCCCTCAGCGGGCGCGGCGCGCACGTGGTTACGGTCAACGACTACCTGGCCAAACGCGACTCCGAGTGGATGGGCAAGCTCTACCGCTTCCTCGGGCTGAGCGTCGGCGTGATCGTCCACGACCTCGACGATGCCGAGCGCCGTGAAGCTTACGCCGCCGACGTCACCTACGGCACCAACAACGAGTTCGGTTTCGACTACCTGCGCGACAACATGAAGTTCGACCTCAAGGACTGCGTGCAGCGCGGGCACAATTTCTCCATCGTGGACGAAGTCGATTCCATCCTGATTGACGAAGCCCGCACCCCGCTCATCATTTCCGGCGCCAGCGAAGAGTCCACCGACAAGTACGCGCGCGTGAACCGCATTATCCCCAAGCTGGAGAAGGGCGAAGAAATCGAAGGCCCACCCGGCGAACCCGCCGAGCTGACCGGCGATTTCGTAGTGGACGAAAAGCACCGCAACATCACCGTCACCGATGAAGGCTGGGAGAAAGTCGAACAGCTCCTCGGCATCGGCAATATCGCCGACCCGGAGAACTGGGACTTGAAGCATCACGTGGAAGTCGCGGTGAAGGCGCACGCGCTTTACCGCCGCGATGTGGAATATGTGGTGAAAGACGGCGAAGTCATCATCGTGGACGAATTCACCGGCCGCATGATGCCGGGGCGCCGTTGGTCCGACGGCCTGCACCAGGCGGTGGAAGCCAAAGAAAACGTCAAGATCGAGCGCGAAAACCAGACGCTGGCGACCGTCACCTTCCAGAACTACTTCCGCATGTACAAAAAACTGGCAGGCATGACCGGTACGGCGGAAACGGAAGCCACCGAGTTCGACAACATCTACAGGCTGGAAGTTACGGTCATCCCCACCAACCGCACGCTGCTGCGCATTGAGAACGCCGACACGGTTTACCGCACCGAGAAGGAAAAGTATTACGCGGCCGCCGATGAGATCCAGCAGCTCAATGCCAAGGGGCAGCCGGTGCTGGTAGGCACCACGTCCATCGAGAAATCGGAACGGCTCTCCGAATTACTCAAGAAAAAAGGCGTGAAGCACTGGGTGCTGAACGCCAAGCACCATGAGAAGGAAGCCGAAATCGTGGCCCAGGCGGGACGCAAGGGTACGGTAACCATCGCCACTAACATGGCAGGCCGCGGCACCGATATTCTGCTGGGCGGGAACCCGGAATTCATGGCCAAGCAGGAGTGCGTGAAGAAAGGCATCGCGCAGCAGCTGCGGGCGGCCCAGGGCAAGATCCAAATTGAGGTAGAAGACGACAAGCACACCGTGTGGTACTACGCCGGCAATGAGTACGTAGTCCCCACCGACCGCTGGATCGAGGCCTTCAACCGCTACAAAGAGCAAACCGACAAAGAGCACGACGACGTTACCGCTGTCGGCGGCCTGCATATTCTGGGCACCGAGCGCCACGAGTCCCGCCGCATCGACAATCAGCTTCGTGGCCGCGCCGGCCGCCAGGGCGATCCCGGCTCCTCCCGCTTCTACCTTTCGCTCGAAGATGACCTTATGCGCATCTTCGCCAAGGAGTGGGTGTCGAAGCTGCTGCAGCGGCTGGGCATGGAAGAGGGCATTCCCATCGAGTCGCGGCTGATCACGCGGCGCATTGAGAAAGCCCAGGAAGCGGTGGAGGCGCAGCACTTCGAATCCCGCAAACATCTTCTGGAATACGACGACGTAATGAACAAGCAGCGCGAGGCCGTTTATGGCCTGCGCCGCCAGTTGCTGGAAGGTGTGGAGCAGAAGGAACTCATCCTCGAAGATTACGTCACCAGCATCCTCGGTGAGTTGATGGAGCAATTCTGCGCGGTGAAAGTTCATCCCGACGATTGGGACATCAAGGGCCTGAAAGACGCCATCTTCACACGCTTCGGGGTGGACATTGTTGCCGAAAGCGTGAAGCCGGAGACGCTGAACCGCCAGGAGCTGGGCGACGCCGTCTTCGACAAGCTCAAAGAGCGCTACGACGCCAAGGAGAATCTGATCGGCCCTGACGCCATGCGCTACCACGAGCGCATGATCATGCTGAGCGTGCTCGACACCCAGTGGAAAGATCACCTCCTGAACATGGACCACCTGAAGGAGGGCATCGGGCTGCGCGGCTACGGGCAGCATGATCCGCTGGTGGAGTACAAGCGCGAATCCTTCGACATGTTCGAAGAGATGATGAAGCGCTTCCAGGAAGATACCGTCCGCTATCTGTACCTGATGCAGATTCTGGAGCGGCCGCGGGAAGATGCAGTGCAGCCTGCGGGACGCGACGGCGGGGGCAGCGTTCATGCCGCCGCAGGCGCTGACGGAAACGGGCGGCGGCCGCGAGGGATGGCCACCTCCGTGGACGACCTGGAAGAAGCTTTCCAGCGCCGCAAGAAGCGCGAACTGGACCAGGCCCGCATGGCCGGCGCCGGCGATGGCCAGAAGGTGCAGCAGGTGGTTCGCGGCACCGCCAAGGTCGGCCGCAACGATCTGTGCCCCTGCGGCTCGGGCAAAAAGTACAAGAAGTGCTGCGGAGCCAAAGGGTAGAATTTCGCTTGCGTGCCGGCTTCGCAAACTCCCTGCTGTAGTTGTCTCTCCTGCGGAATTGCCCTCACCAAGACATCTGTCATCCTGAGCGACGCGAAGGACCGCAGGCAAGCAGCGGGCGTCGCCGGCGCTGCAAGGCATTTCTTTCTGTGCTTTCGAAAAGTGCAGAGGGAATGCCTCGCATCGTCCGCGCAGACTGACGCCTGTCTGGGGTCCTTGGCTTCGCTCAGGATGACAGAGGTTTTACTTAACCGCTGATTATCGGGCGTTCGCTGGCTTCGTTGCCCGGAACGCTTTCACCGCCACAGCGTTCGGCTGCAGCCCTACTGGAATCATGGTCAGCAGGGAATACTCCCCCGGCTCGAACTTCTTCCTTGGTGTGCGCTTCTGAATCACGCTCAGGTCGCCGCTTTCGGAGTTCAACACCAGCAGGTAATTCTGGCTTTGTGAGAGCGCCAGCCCATCGGGATGGCTGCCCGTGGGCAAGGTAGCCACCAGTTTGCCGATATCGATGTCGTACACGGCGACGGTATTGGAGTTGAAGTTGCTCACGTAAAGCCGCGAGTTATCCGCGGAAACCACCGCCCGGGTGGGCCCGTCGCCGATCAGGTAAGTGCCTCCCACTTCATTGGTGGTGGTTTCGATGATGGAGATATTGTCGGAATCGAAATTGCAGACGATCAATTCGCCGCCGTCGGGCTTGAGCACGAGGGCGACGGGCGTTTTGCCGACGTCGAGCAGGGCCAGCAGTTTGTCCACGGTGAGGTCGATCGAGGCCACCTGGGCGGAACCGGAGCAGGCGACAAAGGCTTTGCTGTTGTCGGGCAGGATGGCGATATCGGTCGGCTCCTTGCACACCGGGATGGTGCCGCGGACGCGCAGGCCGGCGGCGTCGATCAGGGAGACGGAGTCGTCGCCGCGATTGCTCACCACCACGGTTTTGCCGTCGGGCGAAACCCGCGCCAGGCCCGGGGAAATCCCTACACGGATGTTGGCGATGTCCGCGCGTTTCTCCAGGTCGAGCACGGATACGTTGTTGGAGGCGGAGTTGGCCACGTAGGCGCGCTTGCCGTCGTCGGAGACTGAGATGAAATACGGCGTGGCATGCACGCCAATAGTAGCGACCACGGCGTTGCGCTCGGCGTCGATGACGCTGACGTTGTCGGAGACGGTGTTCACCACGTAGACTTCGTTTTTCTTGCTGTTGGCCGCGATTCCGGTGGGATTGGCTCCGACGCTGATGGTCTTCGCCAGTTCGAAGGTGCGCAGGTCGATGATGCTTACAGTGTTGCTCTTGCCGTTGGTGACGTAGGCGTACTCGCGGTAAGCGGGGCCATAGTCGGGCAGGCCGGGCGGCCGGAAATACCACCAGCCGAGAGCGGCGGCGAGCGGGATTCCGACAACGATAAGAAGAAGTTTCTTCAAGCGGCTGACTCTGAGGCAGAACAAAGATTAGCAGAAGCGAACAGGCCGATGGTGCTTTGGCTACTGCGGGATTGTCATTCCGAGCGAAGCGAGGAATCTGCAGTAGTCCGGAGCGCAGAAAACTGCAGATTTATCGCGCCAAGGAACGGCGCTCGGAATGACAGTCTTCTTTGGCGCGAGCTTATGCAGGCTTGATGATCTTCAGCCCTCGCACCTGGCTGAAGTGCTTATGGTTGAAGGTCGCCACGGCGCTGTCGTGCTCCAATGCTGTAGCCGCGACAATCAGGTCGTAGTAACCGATCATTTTGCCGGATGACTCCAAGTCCGCCCAGATGCGGGCGTGCTCCGAAGCAGTGAATTCGGTGTAAGGGAGAATGGGCAGCTCGTCAAGAATCGAGCGTAGAAACATATCGCGGTGCCTTCGATGACCACTAGTTGCGCGCTCCAGCCCGTGGAACAGTTCAGCCAGTGTAATTGCAGCAAGCTCGAATCGATCTTGGCTGCGCTGAAGGATCCATCCCTTTAGATCGAACTGCTCTCTCTCCCCCCGAATGACCACATCGGCATCCAGAATGATCCTCATCACTCTTCCCAACGATTGCGCGG